>CAZCJN010000037.1:8767-18046 GCA_964498865.1 uncultured Bacteroidia bacterium | reverse complement strand
GCAACTTTATTAATATTTCGTTTCATAGAGAATTATTTTCTGTTAACTAAATTAAAAGGTAAAGCAATCTAACGAAAAAAGTTTACCCAAAATTCAGTATAATTATTTTTCCGAATAAATTTTATTAAGCAGGTGCTGGTTTTTTTCAAGGATATTTTTTCGTTTCAATGAAAGCTTAGGCGTAAGCTCACCCTTGTCTATGGTCCATTCGTGCGGAAGTAGTTCTATTTTTTTAATGGTTTCGTAATGAGAGAGGGTTTTATTCACCTGTTCTACCCCGTCTTTAATTGCTTTGATGATCGTAGGATCTTTTATGACTTCTTCATTGCCCGGATAACTTTTACCCTGCTTTTCATAAATAGCTTTTATTTTAATAAAGGAGGGAACTATCAATGCCGATGCAAATTTTTGACTCTCCCCTACTACCATTACTTGCTCAACTAAAGAAACTTCTTTTATTTTATTCTCAATCATTTGAGGTGCAATGTATTTTCCTCCTGAAGTTTTAAATATTTCTTTTTTACGATCGGTTATCTTTAAGAACCTACCTTCTTCTAAAATGCCTATATCACCCGTGTGGAACCATCCGTCTTTATCGATCACTTCTGCTGTTGCGTCCGGTCTTTTGTAATAACCCAGCATAATATTAGGTCCTTTGCAAAGTATTTCTCCATCATCAGCAATTTTCACTTGCACATTTTCGAGAATCGGGCCAACAGTTCCAAACTTCATTCCGTTAGGCTGAAAATTATTCACCGCAATAACAGGAGAGGTTTCTGTTAAACCATACCCTTCCAACACCGGAATTTGTGCACTCCAAAATATCCTTGCCAATCGTGGATTAAGAGCAGCTCCTCCGGAAACGGCTGCACGCACATTGCCTCCCAATGCCTCTCTCCACTTAGAGAAAATAATTTTGTTGGCAAGATTCAGCTGAACATTATACAACAAGCCACCTTTTCCCTTGCCGTCGTATTTTTCACCTAAAGCTACTGACCAGAAAAATAATTTCCTCTTAATACCTGTAAGCTCGCTTCCTTTTGAAACGATCTTATCGTATACCTTTTCTAAAAGTCTGGGGACACAAGTAAATATTTCAGGCTTTACTTCTTTAAGGTTATCTCCAATAGTTTCTAAACTTTCTGCATAATAGATCGAAACGCCCAGGTACATGTAGTAGTAAACAAGCATTCGTTCAAATATGTGATTAATAGGTAAAAAACTCAATGCTTTACAGGAAGAATCAACAGGGGTAAGTGTACGAGCTGCATACACATTCGAAAAAATATTGTGATGAGAAAGCATTACCCCTTTAGGAGTGCCGGTAGTGCCGGATGTATAAAGTATAGTAACCAAATCACTCTCTTTTATAGAGTCTTTTATTGCTTTAAGTTTATGTTCATTGCGGTTTGCTTTTCCAAGCTCTACCAACTCCATCCAATTCTTTGCTCCATTAATATTATTAAAAGAATATACCTCCTTAACGCTGGAAACTTCAGTTAAGCATGTTTTTGCTTTTTTATATAAATCTTCACTGGAGACAAAAATATATTTAACCTCTGCATCCTTCAATATAAACTTTAAATCATTTTCAGAAATAGTAGGGTAAATGGGAATACTCACCGCACCGCAAAGTTGAATGGCCATATCTGCAAAGTTCCATTCGGGGCGGTTGTTTGCTATGATGGCTATTTTATCATCTCTCTGTACGCCTAATGCCAACAGACCGTATGCCAGATTCTCAGATAGTTCAATAAAATTTTTTGTCGAGTAAGAAATCCATTTTCCGTTTTCTTTCTTTGAGAGGCAATCAGCCTTTGGATACTTAATATCGTACTGGTATAGGATGTCAAAAAGCCTCATGCAACTGGTTTAATTGGTTTATACGTATTCAAAAATAGGATATTCTTTCTACTGAAAAAATACCTGATCGATCCAATGTAAAATGTTTATATATCTTTGGTTCACAATTCTTACGAATAAAACATGAAATTATCTTTTTATTGCTTCAAAAACCTTCTGTTTGCATTTACTTTAATTTCTATTTTTTCTTGCTCTTCTGAAAATACTGAAGAAGCATCCACTAACAGTCAAGATAGCGCGGCTATTTTAGTAAACGACACCTCTTCTCCTGCCCAAGATTTTTTCTACTCATTGCCTTCTCCTATGGTAATGGTGAAGGTTTTTAAAAGAAGCGGCTTAAAGTATGTAGATGGAATTGCTAATTCGCCTAATAATGTTTCTAAATATTCTTCAACTGAAACTAAAACACTTAATCTTGGTGTATATAGTGCAGATCTTGCCTATGCAGTAATTAATAAGCAAAGTCAACAAGCGTCAAAATACATGGAGGCAGTTAAAAAGCTTTCTGACGATCTTGGCATGTCTTCACTTTTTGATTCTGATGATTTTGTAAAAAGATTTAAGGACAATCTAAATAATGAGGATTCCTTGATTGCTATTGTTGCTGCATTAAAAAGTGAAATGGATATTTTTATGAAAGACAATGAAAAAGAAAAACAATCGCTCTTTATTTTCATTGGCGCATGGGTAGAAAACCTGTACCTGGCAACGCAACTGACTAAGGATGCTGACAAAGAAAAAGTAGCAATGCGTATCGCCGAACAAAAATTTGTTCTCAATAGCTTAATGAATGTGATCACTAATTACCAAAATGAAGCTGAATTTAATGATCTTTATCTTAAATTAAATGAATTAAAATCTCTTTTTGACAACCTCAGCGTACAGGGCGATGAGGAAAGGCCGGTTATGGATGAATTAAATCTAAAAGCAATTACGGAAAAGACCAGTATCATTAGAAAGCAAATCACACAATAATAAATTTATACACCCAATGCTAATGTTAAAACACATTACAATTACAGCTTTTGCGGGCTTATTTTTAATGTTCGACTCTCCTCTTTGGGCACAACAATGCAAAGTGAAGTCTATTGTTAAAGATTGTATGCCTTTATTACATCCTTTTCAATATGACAGCTATGTTGTGAAAGACATTGCTTACGGACCTAAAGCTAAAAAAGAGACAATCAACTTTCAGGTATATTCAGATGAAGAATACAAATTAGTCTTTGGCCAAACAGTACTTCCACAAGAAGTAGGTATTACTATCTATGGATTAAAAAAGGGAAAAAAGAAAATATTATATTTTGACGAAAGTGGAAAAAAGTCTTCTCAAACATTTAATTTCAGCACTCAAGTATCAGGTACCTATTATATAGAATACGAAATACCTGCTACTGCTGTAGCAAATCAGAAAGGATGTTTTGTTGTGTTGATCGGAATAAAAGACTAACTACATTCTTTCCGGAGCATCTATTCCTAATAAATTCAAAGAGAACTTTATTACCTCGGCTGTCTTACACGACAAATGTGTCCTAAACATTTTTACCGATTCTGTTTCAGCCTTTAAGATAGGGCATTCATGGTAGAATTGATTGTATTCTTTGGCCAGCTCATAAACATAGTTGGCAATATGCCCCGGGTTATAACCATCTGCTGCTTCTGTTACTATTTTCGAAAATTCATGAATGAGCTTTATTAAACTCTTTTCTTTGATATGCAGTGCATGAATATTAATAGAGCTTAATTCTGATGTAGGAGATTTTCTTAATACAGACTGAATACGAGCATAGGTATATTGAATAAAAGGTCCTGTATTGCCGTTAAAATCTATTGACTCCTCCGGATTAAAGAGCATTCGCTTTTTAGGATCTACTTTAAGTATATAGTATTTAAGAGCGGCCAATCCTATCATTCTATACAATTTTTCTGCCTCTTCATGTGCAAGTCCTTCTGCTTTACCAAGTTCTTTTGTTTTTTGTTTCGCAGTTTGTATCATTTCAGCAATCAAATCGTCGGCATCCACTACTGTTCCTTCTCTCGATTTCATTTTTCCGGAAGGCAGATCAACCATGCCATAAGAAAGGTGATATAATTTTTCTGCCCACTCGTAACCTAATTTCTTAAGGATTAAAAACAATACTTTAAAATGATATTCCTGTTCATTGCCTACTACGTATACTAATCTATTAAAGTGGAATTCTTTTTGCCTTTCAATGGCTGTTCCTAAATCTTGAGTGATGTATACCGATGTCCCATCTGATCTTAATAATAATTTTTCATCCAGTCCATCGTTTGTTAAATCAATCCAAATGGATCCATCTTCCTTTTTTTTAAAAACAGCTTTACTTAATCCTTCCTCCACTGATTTTTTTCCAAGCAAATAAGTATCTGACTCATAATAAGTTTTCTCAAATTCAATACCCAGATCCTTATAAGTAGTTGCAAAGCCATCGTATACCCATCCGTTCATCTTTTTCCATAGCTCTACTGTTTCGTTATCCCCTGCTTCCCATTTGCGAAGCATTTCTTGGACTTCTACCATTAAGGGTGCATTCTTCTCTGCTACCGCATCAGCTACTCCTTGAGATTTAAGATTTGAAATTTGAGATTTGTATTGTTTATCAAACTCTACATAATACTTCCCTACCAAATGATCTCCTTTCATTCCACTTGATTCAGGAGTTTCGTCATTGCCCCAATTTTTCCAGGCAAGCATGGATTTACAAATATGCACCCCTCTATCATTAACTAAGTTTACACGTATTACTTTTTTTCCACTTGCTTTTATAATAGACGATATAGATGCACCTAAAAGGTTATTGCGGATATGCCCTAAATGGAGTGGCTTATTAGTATTGGGTGATGAAAATTCCACCATTACAGTTTCGGGGTTAGAAAGAGGTGCTATTTCATAAGGTTTATTATGAATTAAATAATTAGCCCAATATTCATCATTAATAGCCAGATTTAAAAAACCCTTTACTACATTAAAAGCCGTCACACACTCTTTTAGCGAACCTGCTGCTAGACTAAAGGAAGTATTTGCTTTTAAATACTCTCCTATGGCATTCGCCGTTTCTTCAGGCGATTTTTTAGAAGCTTTTATAAGTGGGAAAACAAGTAGAGTAAGATCACCTTCAAATTCCGGTTTAGTCTTCTGAAATACAATTTGGTTAGGAGAAATGGATTGATCATACAGCTTTTTAATAGCCTCAATTGTTTTTTCCGTAAGAATATTTTCAATTTTCATTCTTAAAAATCATTAATCAATTGATTAGTTGCCTTTAATAAAACCTCAAATGCATTTTCAGCCATTTGGTTTTCTTTATCAAGAGTAGGGTTCACTTCCACTACTTCAAGACAACATACCTTTTTGCTTCTTAATAAATAGTAAATAAGGCTGCCTGCTTCTTTTTCTGTAAGTCCTCCCGGTACAGGAGTACCTGTACCTCTTGATAGCTCCGGATCCATGCTATCCACATCAAAAGAGATATAAATCACATCGCAAGATTCTAAGGATGTTAAAATCAAGGCGGCTATACGCTCTGCACCCCGGTTTCTTATTTCTGTAACTGAAATATTTTTTACATTATGTTTCTTTAATAAAAATTCTTCTTGTCTTTCATAATCTCGTACCGAAACCATGACAATATCTTCATAACGGACCTTTGGATAAATGTCACCCATGTTTTTTATTCTCTCCCAATACTGAATGGTTTCATCATCCGGTTTATTCACTTGCATATCTTTATTATCCTCCCCTAATAAAGCAGCAATGGGCATTCCATGCATATTTCCAGAGGGCGTGGTATAAGGAGAATGCATATCGGCATGTGCATCTATCCAAACAATTCCTAAACGTTTATGTGGGAAAGCCATTTTTATTCCTGTAGCCACGCCAATAGCGGAAGCATGATCACCTGCAAGTACGATAGGAAAAGTTCCTTCTTCTTTACAAAACTCCGATACCTGCTTAGCTAGTTTTTCACTGAAAGAATAAACCCCTTTAATTCTTTTTGCATGTTCATTTTCAACCGGCTCGAGTAATAATTTATTTTCATTGGGAACCTCTACCGATTCATGGCGTTTAAAAAATGAGCTTCCAAAATCAAGTGCGGCAATTTTAATTGCATCCACACCTAGTCCTGCGCCGCGGGTACCAGCGCCAATCTCGCTTCTTACTTCTATAAGTTTTATTTTTTTCATATTGATTCTCTAGTAATAACAATAAATTAATCGCGCAAACATGTAACTTTTTTACCAATCCGAGTCACTTACATCAACAAAAATAATTACATGTAAGTAACTTACATTGATGAATTATTCTCAACTTCGCAAACATAAATTCTGAAAGAACGATATATGAAGAACAGATACCGCGATCTTATTCAACAAACATTTCACTTTCCTCAAGAAGGATTTAATGTAATAAATGGCGAACTCCATTTTAATGATGTTCCGCTTATGGACATCATTAAACAATACGGCACACCACTTAAGATCACCTATCTGCCCAAAATTGGTCAGCAAATTCAGAAAGCCAAAAAACTCTTTAATGTTGCTATGGCAAAAGCCGATTACAAAGGTAATTATACTTATTGCTATTGTACCAAGTCATCACATTTTTCTTTTGTAATGGACGAAGCCATTAAAAACGGAGCTCATCTTGAAACTTCTTCTGCCTACGACATTCCTATTATAAAAGAGCTTTACAGGACAGGAAAGATTGATAAAAATACTTTTGTTATCTGCAATGGCTACAAACGTAAGCCTTATCCGCAGTTTATTGTCGACCTGATTAACAGTGGATATAAAAATGTAATTCCGGTTTTAGATAATAAGAATGAGCTGGAGTATTACAAACGCTATGTAAAGGGAACCTGCAACTTAGGTATTCGCATTGCATCGGAAGAAGAACCAACCTATGATTACTATACTTCCCGTTTAGGAATACGCTACAAAGAAATCGTTCCTTTTTACAAAGAGAGGATCAAGGGAAATAAAAAATTAAAATTAAAAATGCTTCACTTCTTTGTAAGTGCGGGTATAAAAGATACTATTTACTATTGGACAGAGTTAGCAAAATGCCTGAACGTTTATGCTGAACTTAAACGGATCTGTCCGGAATTAGACTCATTAAATATTGGCGGTGGTTTACCTATACGCACATCCTTAGGGTTTGAATACGATTACGAATATATTATCGAAGAAATAGTTTCGCAGATAAAAACCTTCTGTAAACAAAATAAAATTAAAGAGCCAAACATTTTCACAGAGTTTGGTTCGTTTACAGTTGGAGAAAGCGGTGCTGTGCTTTATTCTGTTGCGGATCAAAAACAACAGAACGATCGTGAATTATGGTACATGATAGACTCTTCTTTCATCACTACCTTGCCTGATACATGGGGAATTAATCAACGTTTCATTATGTTGGCCGTGAACCACTGGGAAAAAGAATATCAGCGTGTAAACCTGGGAGGTTTAACTTGCGATGGTTTGGATTATTACAATACAGAAGCCCACACAGAACAAATATTTCTTCCTAAAATAGGTCATGGCTCCGATGGCCCTTTATATATAGGACTCTTTCACACAGGTGCTTATCAAGAATCATTGGCAGGATATGGAGGTATTCAGCATTGTCTTATACCTGCCCCCAAACACGTTTTAATTGATAAGGATGCAAATGGCGAGATCACTACCAAACTTTTTGCAAAGGAGCAGACTTATAAGTCAATGCTAAAAACATTAGGGTATTAATATATAAAGCACCCTTCTCAGGTTGTAACTTTTTATATCCTTAATCGTCTTATTTTATTCCTCTATAAAACCAGGATGAAAAAAGAGTTGTTTTGCGCCATACTATTTCACTTATTTATAATAGGGGCATCTGCTCAACTTATGAATGCAAGCCCATTAGTAGTGTTAGACTCCAGCAATTTGCCTATTGTTCGCATTGATACCTATGGGCAATCCATTCCGGATGAGCCGAAGATAAAAGCATATATGAGCATCATTGATAATGGATACAATCAAATCAATACTATTTCTGACAATAAGCATGCTTACTCAGGAAATATAGGAATAGAAATGAGAGGATCCATTTCTCAATCTTCTTTTTACCCGCAAAAAAGTTATAATATAGAAACGCGAAATGCCGTTGGCAATGATACAAGCGTTTCCATTTTAGGAATGCCGCAAGAAAGTGATTGGGTATTATATGGTACTTATGATGATCATTCCCTCATGCGTAATGTACTTACATACAAACTTGCCAATCAAATGGGTTATTGGGCTCCCAAAACAAAATTCTGTGAAGTAGTTTATAAAGCTGGGGGAACCTGGAATTACAGCGGACTATACGTGATGATGGAAAAAATAAAGCGCGATAAAAACAGAGTAGATATTTCAAAGCTCGATAAAAATGATGTTACAGGAGGATATATTATTGCTGTTGATAAAAATATCAATAAGCCGGATAGTGGTTGGTTTTCTACGAACTCACAGAATTCGAATGTATATTACACATACAAATACCCAAAGGGTGATGAAATTACACTTGCTCAAAAAACATATATACAATCCTACATAAAAGATTTTGAAAATGCTATGGCCGGTTCTGATTTCGCGAACCCTACAACAGGGTATAGGAACTATATAAATATAAAATCATTCATAGATTTTTTCTTCATTCAGGAGCTCAGCAAAAATATAGATGCATTTAAACGCAGCTCCTGGATGTACAAAGACAAAGAGAGCAAAGGTGGAAAACTCATTGCTGGTCCGCATTGGGATTATAATGCTGCGTATGGCATACAATTGTGTGGATTTGATGATCCAACAGGATGGACCTACCCAATGAGTTGCTGGATCAACCAATCCTTCCCTGTTCCTTTTTGGTGGGAGAAATTATTACAAGATGCTTCTTATACAAAAGAAATGAGATGCCGTTGGAATCTTCTTAGAGCAACAACTCTTAGCGCCGCTAACATCAATCATATCATAGACAGCATTAGTACCTATACATCTGCTGCTGCAGTGCGTGAGTACTCTCAATATAGCATCAATGATAATTTGCAAAATGCTTGTACTTATCTGAAAAAATGGTTTAACAGCAGACTTCAATGGCTGGATGCTAATACACCCGGCACATGCACAGATGATCCTATCACCATTTTTCCAAATCCAACAAATGGAGATTTTTGCATTGACGGTCTAAATAATCCTGCCATTGTAATGGTATATGACGCAATAGGTAGAACAGTGCTAGAGAACACTAATTATACACCTGCTGAGCAAATCCAGGTGTCAAATCTTTCATCAGGTATTTACCTAGTAAGAATCTATAGTGGTATAAAAACTTACAGTACCAAAATGGTTTATGTAGATAAATAAGCTTAACTTCAAAAACGAGGT
>CAZCJN010000037.1:6123-8667 GCA_964498865.1 uncultured Bacteroidia bacterium | reverse complement strand
CTTTTATTAATGAGTAAACTCTACTAATTTTGTATTAAAGCAATATATACCCAACGTGCAAAAAACATTTTTCTCATTATTAATAACAACCATATTATTTTTAACAACTGCTTCTGTCATTTTTGCGCAACGAGGCAAGCATGCTTCACTTAGTGTAAATACCGCGAATACTATTGTTAACGAATACACCACTTTAACGGCCAATGTAACAGCAGGTGCAAATACAATTTCGGTAGCAAGCAGCGCATTAAATTCTAATAACAGATTTTTAACAGCACTTCAGTCGGGTGATTTGATATTAATAATACAGATTCAAGGTGCCACCATTAGCGCTGCGGACTCCAACCAATGGAATCCATTTCCATCACCGCGAGATAGCAGTTGGGGGATGATTAATCATTATTACAACTGCGGCAATTGGGAATTTTGTGAAGTAAAAAGTATTCCTACCACCACAAGCATTACGTTTGATTGTGGTTTAAAATATGATTACACGGCTGCAGGAAAAGTAATAGTCGTAAGAGTACCTAGATATTTATCTCTCACTATTAATTCAGGCGGATCAATTACCTGTGATGCCTGGAATGGAACTATAGGAGGTATATGTGCCATAGAAGTAGATAAAAATTTGGTTATCAGTTCAGGAGGATCGATAAATGTATCCGGTAAGGGTTTTAGACGAGGAGGGGATTATCCCGACAATCAATCTACTTCCGGCGCTAATGAGTACGCTTCAAAAAACGCTACCTATGGTGCTGAAAAAGGAGAGGGAATTATAGGTTACCAATTAGAATACAATATTTATGGAGGCATGTTTTGTAAAGCTTCACCAGCCAATGGTGGGGGGGGTGGTAGCTCACATAACGGCGGCGGCGGCGGCGGCGCTAATGCCGGAGATACGAGTTTGTGGAAGGCACATGGTAATCCGGATAACACACCTGCTGGGTGGACAACTGCATGGAATTTACAATGGCCCGGGTTTGCAACCAGCACTTCTTCCGGAGGAGGGCAAGGCGGTTACTCGTTTTCAAACAGTAACCGAGATGCTACAACTACCCCACCAGGCAATGCAACATGGGGAGGAGAAAACAGACAAGTAAGAGGGGGCCATGGAGGAAGACCACTTGATTATTCTACGGGTAAATTATTCTTAGGTGGCGGCGGCGGTGCAGGCGACGGAAATGATGCAAGCGCAGGTAGAGGCGGTAACGGAGGGGCATTAATTTATATAACGAGCTATGGAACCGTTTCCGGCACAGGAAATATAATTTCTAATGGAAATGATGGTGAAAATACAACCGGAGGAGGATTAGATGCGGGTGGTGGTGGTGGTGCAGGAGGTACTATCATTGTGAACTCAGTAGATACTATATCAGGAATAACGCTTACTGCGAACGGAGGTAAAGGTGGAAACCAATCGGTTGGGGTAGGTGTTATAGAGGCAGAAGGACCTGGTGGCGGAGGTGGTGGCGGTTATATTGCTATCTCTAATGGATCTATTACACGAAATGCAAACGGAGGGACATATGGCACTACTAATTCTGCAGCATTAACAGAATTTATTTGCAATGGAGCCACTCGTGGCGGGGCAGGAAAAAATAACGGTACTGCAACTAACTTTATTATTAGTGCCCCAGATATTTCTATTTGTACAGGGCAAAGTGCAATTCTATCCGCAACACTGGTTGGTATAGTTCCTGCCGGAACAAGTATTATTTGGTACGATAGCTTAATAGCCGGTAATATTATAGGAACAGGAAGCGCCTATACTACTCCTGTACTTTCAGTAGGAACTTATACATACTATGTTGGAACTTGTCCGGGCACCTATCATCAGCCGATCATTGTTAATGTAACCACTTTAGCTTCTATTGCAATTAGTCCGAATACAACCATTTGTGCAGGAGGCAATACTCAATTAAATGCTTCCGGAGGCTCTAGCTATGTATGGTCCCCTGCATCAAGTTTAAACAATGCAAACATTTCGAATCCTACAGCTAGTCCTACTATCACCACCACCTATACTGTAACCGCTATCACTTCTTGCGGAACAGCAACTAATTCAGTAACGATAACCGTAAGTCCTTCTATTATTCCGACTATTACAGGCAATAATTTAATCTGTAAAGGATCATCCGCAACACTTTCAGCATCGGGAGGAGCTTCATACGTATGGACAACCGGTGAAACAACTTCTTCAATTATTGTATCACCTACCACTACTACTACCTACTCTGTAAGTACAAGCGGTCCTTGTTCAGGAATCAGTAGTTTTACCGTTACTGTAATCCCTTTTATTACAACCAATATTACAGGAAACACAACTATTTGTGCTGGGGATGCCACTACACTTAGCGCTACCGGTGGAAATAGCTATTTATGGAACACAGGAGCGACTACCTCTTCCATTACTGTTTCTCCAACTAGTAATAGCACCTATAGTGTAACGGCTATGGCAGGATCCTGTACTGGCACAACAAGCATTACTGTATCGGTAACTCCATCTCCAAAAATTACTTTAGCTACTAATCCGGCCAGCACCAC
>CAZCJN010000037.1:4341-6023 GCA_964498865.1 uncultured Bacteroidia bacterium | reverse complement strand
ACAGGAGCGACTACGACTACTATCAATCCTGCAACGGCGGGTACTTATTCTGTCATTGCACAGATAGGAAGATGTATGAATACAACAACAAAAGTGGTAACCGTACATTCTAATCCTACTGCAATTGCTTATTCAGACATTACTATTGCAGAAGGTCAATCCACTACCCTATCTGCCTCGGGTGGCATTTCATATGTGTGGAATAATAATATGACGGGTAGTACTATAACTGTCAGCCCTCTTACAACTACAGCCTATTGTGTTGCTGTAGCAGATGTATTTGGATGTAAAGATACAGCCTGTGTAACCGTTACTGTTGTTGAATGTAAAGGTGAGCCTTACTTGCCCAATGCCTTTTCTCCAAACGGAGATGGAGAGAATGATGAGTTAAAACTTTATTTTAATTTTCCTTTTTGCATACAAAGTTTAGAACTTGTTATTTACAATAGATGGGGAGAAAAGATATTTGAAACCAATGATCCTGATTTTAAGTGGAATGGTATTTATAATAAAGGATTTTTAAAAGAAACTGATCAAGGCAATACAGGAGTATATACTTACTACATGAGAATTTCACTTGTCAACGGCAATAAAATTGATAGAAAAGGAAATATTTCGATTGTACGATAAATATATGCTAACTAAATTAATCGCCTACATCATCATTTGTTCTTGCATTATTGATTTCTCATGTAGTAAAAAAACTTCTCATGGTTTTATCAATACTAAACATCCAGAACAAAAAGTGATTATAGAGCTCTATACAGGTCATAGAGACGGACACGCTGTCATTGCTACTAAAAAAATAATTGCAGAGCAAAACAAACATAGTAATAAGATAATACCTATAGTTATACATGCAGGATTCTTTGCAATAATGAGTAAAGATTACCCTGAAGATCTAACTTCAGCTGTAGCAAAAGAATATTTTTTATTTTGGAAGGTTAGCGCTAACCCTTTATTAAGTATTAATAGAGTTAAGCGCTCTAATACTCCAATAGTAACGTATGCCGATTCGTGGTGGAAGAACACAGCCGATTCATTAATAAAATTACCGGCCGTTGCTGATATTAAAATTTCCAATTCATATTCTCCATCCCTACGCACATTAAATACCTCTGTCAAGTATACATTTTTGAAGAATATTAACGAACCATGTAAGCTGGTTGTATTACTTACTGAAGATAGCGTAGTAGCTACACAACGCGATTATAGTAGCTCCACCACTAGTCCAATACAGGATTATATACACCGCTATATATTGAGAGCCGGTATAACAAATGCTTGGGGAGACGCAGCTGAACAAAATACTGTAAATAATGAAACGACTAATCCGAATGGGTATATCACAAAACATTACTCATATCATATACCTGAAAAATATAACAACACATTTGTTAAAGAAAAAAACTGCTATGTAGTTGCTTATCTATATAATGCGCTTACTTATGAAGTAGTGCAAGCAGAAATTAAAAAAATAATATAAGTATTTATTCCGCTAACATTTGTTCAAGAAACGAATTCGTTTTTTGAACAAATAGTTCATGCTCTTTACCTGTAGCCGGACCAGGATAACCTGTATAAATTTTTCTAACCACACCTTTTCTATCTATGTAAATAGTAGTAGGAAAAGAAATAATATGGTTTAACATCGGCAATGCTTTTTCAGCTTCTTTAGGTGG
>CAZCJN010000037.1:0-4241 GCA_964498865.1 uncultured Bacteroidia bacterium | reverse complement strand
TTTTGAAGAACCTTGTTTCATGAAAGTCAAGGAATCAGGATTAGTAAGTTTGAAAGAATTATCTTTCCATCCCAACCATGTTTCATGGTGGTGAATACCAGAATAAAACTCACCCCAGATCATGCCTTCTTCTGTTACCTCTGCATGAAACACATAAGCATGCGAACCATCAAAGTTATATAGCAACATGTATTTCCCAAAGGAACATCCTTGCAAGTAGCCATAATCACCTGATTGGGTAAGAAAAGTCCCTGTTGCTTTTTTATCATTCACTTTAAACTCACCTACAGCGTAGGCACTATCCGGTTCGTTAGGGCTAAATAAACATTTCCATCTTCCGTTAAAATCAAAAGAGCTTTCAAAGTCAGGACAGCCATAAATATCACTATCGCCATAAGTAGCCGTAAAAGGAATAACGTTCTTTTCTTTACGGGCATGATTATACCAATTCCCTGTTAAGAGAGAATCTCCTGTTAGTTTACATTTAAATTCAGTATCAAATACAGGCATTTGTATGAAAATTGAATCTTTTTCAAATCTAATTTCATCTACTATAATTTTATCATCAGCATTAAAAACGGTAATGCATAGTTCTTTTTCTTTATCCTGATCAAAATCAACTTGAAATCTAAAAGGTAGAATCAATCCTGTAGAGTCAACTAACGTTAACACTCCTTTCCAACCGCCTGTTTTTAATGGTGAATTTCTTACTTCTCTTTTACAAGCAAATAAAAAAGACAGCAGGAGAAAAAAAATAATTGAAATTTTCTTCATGGATTGGTTCTTATAGAGTTTAAATGTTCTTTTAAAATAACCTGAATATATCATTACCTAATGCGTATACCATAAGCGATAACAACAACGCCATTCCAACATATTGAGCATATTCTAAAAATTTATCGCTTGGTTTTCTTCCTGTAACTACTTCATAGATCAAAAACATTACATGCCCACCGTCAAGTGCAGGTATTGGTAAAATATTCATAAATGCCAACATGACAGAGAGAAAGGCAGTCAGCTGCCAAAACACTTCCCAATTCCATGTTGCAGGAAATAAATCACCTATAGATATAAAACTACCTACTCCTTTATATGCCCCTGTATTAAAATTGAAAATAAGTTTAAATTGACGAATATAATCAGATAGTATAGTAACGGCTTTACTAATTCCCTTCGGAAAGGATTCAAAAAATCCATACTCCGTAACACTGAATTCATAGATTCCGGCAGTTTTTAAAGATTTAAAATCCATAAAACCGGGTGCTACTCCTATTTTTCCTGTACTGTCTACCGGTATATTTAATTCCAGTTCTTCATCACCCCGCTTTACTTTAACTTTTATTACCTGGTTTTTATACAAAGCAGTTCTTGACTTAAATTCATCGAAATAATTTAATGCTGTATCATTAAGTGCAATTAGCTTATCTCTTTTTTTAAGGCCTGCTTTTTTAGCTTTTGATTCAGGAGAAAAATCACCTACTATAAAAGGAATACGCGGATATAGAAAGGGTCTGCGTTTATCTACCAGTCTAGCTATAAAATTGTCGGGTATAGTTAAAGTTGTGTCCTTGCCGGCACGATTGATCTGAATGGTAGTTGCATAGAACATCTCTGAAGTAACATCTTGAAATTTTTCTATATGCTTACCATCCAGGGAAATAATTTTATCTCCATTTTTGAAACCTACTTCCTCTGCAAGAGAGTCTATACACCAAACACCATCTTTAACATTCGCAGTTGGAAGGTATGTATCTCCAAAAACGAACGTGAGCATTGCATAAATAACAATGGATAGAATTAAATTCATAGTAACACCGCCAACCATCACAATAAGCCGCTGCCAAGCAGGTTTACTTCTAAACTCCCAAGGCTCAGGTGGTTTTTTCATTTGCTCTTTGTCCATGCTCTCATCAATCATTCCTGATATTTTTACATACCCGCCAAGTGGAATCCAACCTATACCATATTCTGTATCGCCTTTCTTTTTTTTGAAAAGAGAAAACCAAGGATCAAAAAATAAATAAAATTTTTCCACACGCATCTTAAACCACTTAGCAGGGAAAAAATGCCCCATTTCATGAAGCACAACAAGAATAGAAAGAGATAGTATGAGTTGACTTGCTTTTATTAATACTTCCACAAAAAATTAAAATTAAAAATTGATATTAAGATTTAAACAACATATTTTTTCTTCTTACAATCGGCAATGATCTCTTTAGCTTTTATTCTCGCGTCATTATTAGTTGCAACATATTCTTCGTAAGTAGGTTTTTGAACAAATGTGACTTGATGCATGCACTTTTCTATAACATCGCTCATTTCTAAAAAATCGATTTCATCATTTAAAAACGAGCTAACTGCTTCTTCATTAGCCGCATTTAAAATGCAAGGCATATTCCCTCCCTTATCTAAAGCTATATATGCAAAAGCAAGGTTACGAAAAGTTTCAGTATCGGGTTTTTCAAAAGTAAGATTGGGGTGGTGAAAAAAGTTAAACCGTGGAAAAGATGAGGGCAGGCGATTGGGATATGACAACGCATATTGAATAGGAAGTTTCATATCCGGTAATCCCATTTGTGCTTTCATGCTTCCATCTTGAAACTGAACCACAGAATGAATAACACTTTGAGGATGCACAATCACTTCTATTTGGGTAGGCTTAAGGTTAAAAAGCCACTTTGCCTCTATAACTTCCAAACCCTTATTCATTAAACTTGCTGAATCGATGGTAATTTTTGCACCCATTTCCCAATTAGGGTGTTTAAGAGCCTGCTCCTTTTTTATAGATGCTAAATATTTTTTGTCTTTCCCTCTGAATGGCCCGCCTGATGCAGTCAGGTAAATTTTTTCTATAGGGTTATTCCATTCCCCTGCCATACACTGAAAAATAGCCGAATGTTCAGAATCAATGGGATAAATATTAATACCATTCTCTTGAGCAAGGCGAGTTACTAAATCACCGGCTACTACTAATGTTTCTTTATTGGCTAATGCAATTTGCTTTTTGGCTTTAATAGCAGCAATGGTAGAAGCAAGGCCTGCATAACCAACAATAGCAGCAAGAACGACATCTATGCTCTCCATTTGCACTATTTGCTCTATAGATTTTGAGCCGGTAAAAACTTTAATATCGTATTTGCTAAGGGCGTCTTTTACTAATTGGTATTTTTTTTCATCAACAATGACTACTGCATTGGGTTTGAATTCTATACCTTGTTTAATAAGTAAATCCGCATTATTGTTAGAAGCCAATACTTCCACACAAAACTTATCGGGATGAGATCTAATAACTTCAAGAGCCTGTGTTCCTATGGAACCTGTACAGCCAAGAAGTGCTATATGTTTTTTATTACTCATGCGTTAAAATACAATATACTCTTGCGGATCAATAGCATTACCATTATACCATAATTCAAAATGCAAATGAGGGCCTGTAGTTTGTTCTCCGGAGTTACCAATTACTGCAACTGCTTCGCCCGCTTTTACATATTGCCCCATTTTTTTTAATAGCACAGAATTATGTTTATATACAGAAACTAAGTTATTTGCATGTTGTATCTGAATAGTATTCCCGGTTTCTGTTGTCCAACCTGCAAATAAAACGGTACCGTCTAATACAGCTTTAATGGGTTCATCCTCTTTAGCTGCAATGTCTACCCCATAGTGCTCTTGCATAGTATTAAATGAAGCTGTCACCATTCCTTTTACCGGACTGAAAAAGAAAAAATTACTGATGCCTTCTTTATTGGTCTTATTTTCTGAAAAGGAAAGTGAATATTTATCCCTTGATTCTACTTGGGCACGAAACACAGAGTCTGCTTTAGAAGGGCTGGTGTTTACTATTTCCACTTTTTTACTGGCACTTTCTGTATGCATCAATGAAATACTGTCTGCTGAAATATTTCCGCTCATTACATTTTTAAGATTCTCTAATACTGCTGAACGTAATGAAAGTTCATATTCAAGTGAATCGGCTCTAAGAGTAAGATTAATGAGATTCTTTCTATTACTAATCTCCGCTCCATAACCCGGGATATACTCTCTTAATGATGTAAATGCAACCAGGCTTACCGTAAGGGTAATCATACAAATAGTAACGGCTCCAACTAGAACAACAATATTTAAAGGAGTAAGTTTATAGGAAAGTTGTTCCTCAAAGGTATCATCGTTTAATACAACAAGCCTGTACCTGTTTCTAATCTTCGACCAAAAACTTTGTTTTTTTGTTTCTTCCATGTAAA
>CAZCJN010000036.1:0-18190 GCA_964498865.1 uncultured Bacteroidia bacterium | reverse complement strand
TATGGAAATAAAAATGCAGAGTGTACATTAAGCATAGAAAATATGTTGGGACAAATCATCTATACTGAAAAAGCCACCGCTGAAAAATTAATGAGTAAGCCTTTGCAACTTCAAGGGGCAAATAAAGGAGTTTATATCGTTCACGTATCAAGTAAGCAAAGTGGCGCCACTACTAAACTCTTAGTTGAATAAGATTTTCAGAAGGTATTAATTCGCTTGTATCTTCTGCATTATTTCTTTTGAGAAAGAAAGGAGATACTGATCATCGAATTTTTTTCCAATCAATTGGGCTCCAAAGGGTAATCCGTTGGAGTGTACGCCAACCGGCAATGAAATAGCAGGCAGGCCGGTTAAATTGGCAAGTACAGTGAAGATATCTTCTAAATACATTTGAATTGGATCCTTAACCTCCCCGTGTTTGAAAGCTGTATTAGGTGTAGTTGGTAAAAGAATGAAATCGTAATCTTTTAATATATCATTAGTTTTATTGCAAAGCACTCTCCTTACTTTTTGTGCTTTGGAATAATAAGCATCATAATATCCCGAGCTCAATACAAAGGTTCCCAACATGATCCTGCGTTTTACTTCGGCACCAAACCCTTCAGAACGAGATTTTTTATAAGTGGATTCAATGTCTGTTGCATTCTTGCTTCTGTATCCATACCGAATACCATCGAAACGTGATAGGTTGGAGCTGGCTTCAGCTGTTGTAAGTACATAGTAAGCAGGTACTACATAATCTAAGAATGGGAACTCTACAGGCTCAACGGTATGCCCTTGCTCTTTTAGCTGACTTATAATCGTTTCAATGCGTTTTTTAACTTCCGGATTTAAAGAGTTATTTTCAATACAATCTTTCAGATATGCGATTTTCTTGGGAGATGATGAAGCATTTTTTGCTTGCTCATTTTTCTTTTGTGGTGCAACACACGTGCTGTCATATTCATCGCTGCCCGATATTATATCTAATAGTAGTTCGGCATCTTCAACGGTGTGTGTTAAAGGTCCAATCTGATCAAAAGATGAAGCGTAGGCAATGAGCCCCCATCTGGAAACTAACCCATAGGTAGGTTTTAAACCTACTACTCCACAAAATGAAGCAGGCTGCCGAATGGATCCTCCGGTATCACTCCCTAAAGCAGCGTGGCAAAGGTTGGCAGCAACGGCGGCTGTGCTACCGCCCGATGATCCGCCCGGAACGCGTGATGTATCATGGGGGTTTAAAACATTTCCAAATGCAGAATTTTCATTCGAACTGCCCATGGCGAACTCATCACAATTGGTTCTGCCAATGATGATAGCATCTTCTTTTAAAAGTCGTTCAACAACAGTTGAGTTGTATAGTGAGGAAAAAGTACCTAAGATTTTTGATGATGCCGAAACCTTATGGTCTTTATAGCAGATGTTGTCTTTTATAGCAATAACAGCGCCTGCTAATTTTCCTACAGGTAAAGAGTTTTTAATTTTTTCATCTATCTCCTTCGCTTTATTAAGGGCAGATTCATGGAATATTTCCAAAAAAGCATTTATTTTTTTTTTCTCCTCTATGCGATTAATGAAATCTTGAACGACCTTTTGGCACGTAGTAGTACCTGAAACTAAGTTTTTTCGAATTTGAGATATGGAAGCCTTGGGTGTCATAACAATGCTCTATGTCATCCTTGTTAATAGGGATGAAAAAATCGTGGTTGGATTTTAGTTAAGAGAATAAAAGTGATTACTTCTGTTGATTGTTGTCCGTACCATCGCCTTTTGAAGCATCTTTGAATTCTTTCATTCCTTTTCCTAATCCGCGCATAAGTTCAGGAATTTTTTTTCCTCCGAATAACAGAAGAACTACAGCTACAATCAGAATCATTTCTGTTCCGCCTAGCTGCCAAAGTAAAATAGAGTTGATCATACATGAAAAATTAGAAACCAAAGGTAATAAAAATCAAACCCAGTATTTTAACAAACTACTTGATATTCAGCAGGCGTTGCTCTACTTCGGTCCAATTCACAATATTCCACCAATTAGATACATATTCTACCCGTTTGTTTTGGTATTTTAGATAATAAGCGTGTTCCCATACATCGAGCCCTAAGAGCGGCTGTCCTTTAAATTTCGATATATCCATTAAAGGGTTATCCTGATTGGGGGTAGAACCGATTTCTAATTTTCCATCTTTAGTCATAACTAACCATGCCCAGCCCGATCCAAAGACTTTCAGAGCTGTATCAGAAAATTTGATTTTAAAATTTTCAAACGAATCAAAAGCAGATAGAATGGATGCCTTTATTTTTTCAGGTAATTCATTTGACGAAGTAGGAGAGAGGACCGTTCCTTTATTTGGTTTCATGCATTTCCAAAATAAAGAATGATTATAGTGTCCGCCGCCATTGTTCCTTACAATGGCTGAATATTTAGAAACGTTTTTACAAATATCTTCTATAGAAATTCCAGAAACATTTTCGGATTTAAGGGCAGCGTTTAATTTATCTATATAGGCTTGATGATGTTTTGTATGATGTAATTTCATAGTCGCTTCATCTATAAAGGGTTCAAGCGCGTTGTATGCATAAGGAAGAGAGGGTAGGCTGAAAGCGGTTTCTTCTGTTTCGTTAGCATGGGTTAGGTTTATTTGCCCGATGGCTTTGCTTAATGTAATCAAGGATGCTCCGCCCAGCAATCCTTGTTTTAAAAAATCTCTTCTTGAACTCATAAAAATGGAATTAATTAAAGCTGATAATAAGTTGATTTTTCTCTATCGCATCGTCTTTTTTAACGTGTATCCTTTTAATAGTAACATCAGCAGGACATTTAAGAATGTTTTCCATTTTCATTGCCTGCAGTACTACAAGTGCATCTCCTTTTTTAATTTCATCGCCTTCTTTTACGCGTATATCTACTACTAAACCGGGCATAGGGGCTTTTATGTCTTTTATCTTTGCTGCAGAAGTATTGTTCATGCCTAACTTCTCTAACAGTTCATCATATTTGTCTTTTAATTGAACGGTATATTTGTTTCCGTTAACGCGTATAATAAAACTCTTTTCTTCAGTATTTGCTTTTAATACTTCAGCATTGTAAGAAATGTTCGCTTTAATAATATGAAATGAACCCTTTTTGATCTCTATAATATCTAAATCGCTTAATGTATTTTTCGTGTGGGAGGTGTCTTCAACTATAAAATCATATTTGTTATTTACTTTTGCTTTAATCATAAGAGCCAAGTTACGAATAAATATAATTTTTCATAATAAAAAATTTTCATCTATGAAATACTTCTTAGTAAAATCGGAACCTGAAACTTATTCATGGTCGCAACTGGTAAAAGATGGGAGGACCATGTGGGAAGGCGTCCGTAATTTTGCGGCACGTAAAAATCTCAGAGCGATGCAAAACGGCGACTTTGTACTGTTTTATCATAGCGGAGATGACAAAGCTGTAGTAGGAGTTTCAAAGGTTGTTAAAGAGGCTTATCAAGACCCGACAACAAAAGAAGATTGGTCGGTAGTTGATTTGGTTCCTGTAAAGGCTTTGAAAAAACCGGTAACACTTTCAAGCATTAAATCAGAAAAAAAATTGCAGAACATTTATTTAGTTCGGCAAGGAAGATTATCGGTAATGCCTTTAGAGAAAGAAGAGTTTGAGTTGATTGTGAATATGGGTAGTTGATTTGTCTTATAAAAAAATGTACCTGCAAATAAATAAAAATGAATTATGCGTATTGTAATTCATCTCAATAACTATTAAGCATTACATTTGTTCCCCTTTATGAAGGTTTTAGAATACTATTCATTAAAAAAAATAAACACATTTGGTATTGATGTTCAGGCAAGATATTTCGTTGAAGTTGATTCATGCCCCTCCATACAAAATATTTTAAGTGACAAACTATTTTTAAATAAGAAAGACCGTTTTCTTGTTTTAGGAGGTGGTAGTAATATTCTGTTTACAAAAAATTATGATGGTTTAATAGTTAAGAATAATATTAAGGGGATTGAGCTACAGAACCAAGATGCAGCCCATTATTATGTTAAAGTAGGTGCAGGAGAAAAGTGGCATGACTTTGTGATGTATTGCGTTGAAAGAAATTATGCAGGAGTAGAAAACCTTTCTCTCATTCCGGGTTCCGTAGGTGCAGCTCCAATACAAAACATAGGTGCTTATGGAGTGGAGCAAAAATCTGTTTTTCATGAATTGTCTGCTATAGATATAAACGATAATAAAACAATTACTCTTACCAATCAGCAGTGTAGGTTTGGTTACCGCGATAGCATTTTTAAGAATGAAGTAAAAGGAAAATATATTATTACCCATGTAATTTTTAAGCTCTTTAAGAAACCCATATTTAATACAACTTATGGTGCAATCGATCAGGAATTAAATAGAATGGGTATTAGAGAGTTGTCTATCTCTGCAATATCAAAGGCTGTATGTAATATACGTAGCAGCAAATTACCTGACCCTGATCAATTAGGCAATGCCGGAAGTTTTTTTAAAAACCCTGTTGTAAGTAACGATCAATATGAGTCTATCAAAAAGAATTTTCCGAATATTTCTGCGTATAAAGATGCAGTGGGAATGAAACTTGCTGCCGGTTGGCTGATTGAGCAATGTGGGTGGAAAGGAAAACAGATAGGAAATACCGGATCACATAAAGATCAGGCTTTGGTACTTGTGAATTATGGTAATGCAAGCGGCCAAGAAGTATATGCATTGTCAGAAAAAATTTTGGAATCTGTGAAAGAAAAATTTGGAGTTCAACTGGAGAGAGAGGTTGTAATTCTATGAATATGCCGATGTGGAATGACTGTCGGCTATGCTATGAAAGCAGTATACTACAAAATATAATTTCAACTATTAATAACATAAAACCAATTAAGTAAATGATTCTTTTTTATGAAACAAAAAGTACTTCGCATTTCTGCAGTGTCTTACACCAATGCTCTGCCCTATGTATACGGTATAAACAAATCAGGTTTTTTAAATGATTATTCATTGTCATTAGATATCCCCTCTTTATGTGCAGAAAAATTAATCAAAGATCAAGCGGATGTAGGTTTGGTACCCGTTGCCGCCATTCCATATCTGAAAAAACATAATATATTCCCTGATTTTTGCATAGGTGCGAATGGGCCGGTACACTCTGTAATGTTGTATAGTGATGTGCCCTTAAAAGATATTAAAAATATTTTTTTAGATTATCAGTCTAAGACTTCTGTCATGTTGGTGCAAGTGCTTGCAAAATTCTCATGGCAAATTAATCCTCAATATATAGCAGCAACAGAAGGGTATGAAAGCAAGATAAAAGATGGATCAGCAGGAGTAATTATAGGCGATAGGAATTTTTTCATGAGTAAAAAGTATGAATACGTGTATGATTTATCTGAACATTGGAAATTATTTACAGGGTTGCCATTTGTGTTTGCCTGCTGGGTTACTAACAAAAATATTTCAACTGCTCAGTCTGATGCATTGTATCAGTCGTTTGAATTTGGTGTTGATAATCGTAATGATTCGATCAATCAGCTGGCAAAGAGGTACGATCGTAATTTTATAAAAACATACTTAAGTAGTTATGTCAGCTATTATTTTGATATCCCGAAACAACAAGCAATGAATTTGTTTTTAAATCTTAGTAAGAAGATTATATAGCAATATCTATAATTTTTCATTTTGGGTTATGGAACAGATTGATTATGTTTGTGATTCGCTTAAAACATATAAATTCGGAATATGAAAAAAATATACTTTTTGCTAATATCCCTATTGATTAACCAGGCAATTCAAGCTCAAAATGGAGGAGGAAATATCTTTAAAAAAGGTACTGATGAATATAAAATGTTCATAGCCCGTCAGGATTTTTATGGAGGAGACTATAGGTCAGCATTAAATAAGTATAAAGAAGTAGTACTGAATCGCCCAAATGATGCTGCCGTACATTTCTATATCGGCGAGTGTTATTACATGATGAAATCGTATAAAGATGCATTGGATGAGTTGGAAAAAGCGAAATCGATCAATCCTGTAGCTACTTCAGAAATGTCATTGGTTCTTGGAAGAGCCTATCATGTAAATGGAATGCTTGATAAGGCAATAGATGAGCTAAGTACCTACAGAAAAACTATTGCAGATAGTCCTAAAAAAATTGCTGAAAGTGAAGTAGATGTTGAGATTGCTCAATGCAACACTGCCAAAAAACTAATAGCAAGTCCTGTAAATGTAAATATCATTCCACTTATTGATATTAATTCTCAATATGAAGATAAGGGGCCTGTTCTTACCAATGGAGATAAAACCATGATTTTTACTTCACGCCGACCGGCCGGCAAATCAACTTTGGTGGATAAGGAAGGTGATTTTGGATACTTTGATGATATCTATGAAAGTATATGGAATGAAGAAAAAAAAACATGGTCTGTTGCAGAAGCTATGAAGAAGCCTATTAATACTATGGGTTACGATGCATGTACTGGTATATCTTCTGACGGAACAATTATGATGATTTATAGAAACGATGTTGCAGGAAAAGCGTTGGGAGGAGCCATTTATATGACTAAGAAAACAACCTCAGGTAAATGGAAAACCCCTGAAATGTTACCTAAGCCTGTAAATACATCGTATTATGAAGACGGGGCATGTATTACATCAGATGGGAAAACTATTTACTTTGTAAGCGAGCGTCCGGGAGGACTAGGCAGGGGAGATATTTATACATCTAAAAAAACATCTGAAGGGTGGTCAGAACCGGTAAATATTGGTGCTCCTGTTAATACGGCATTTGATGAGAATGGATTGTATTTAACTTCTGATGGAAAAACTCTTTTCTTTTGTAGTAATGGTCCTTCTTCAATGGGATTCTATGATATCTTTAAAACTAGTATGCAGGATAACGGTAAGTGGTCAGTGCCTGTTAACATAGGATATCCAATCAATAGTGTTGACATAGAAACTAAGTTTGTAATGACTGCTGATAAAAAAATGGCATTCATTTCAACCGTCAGAGATAGTGGTGTAGGAGAGAGAGACATAGTACAAGTTGATATATCAAACTACGATGTAATGACGGGTGTTAATATACCTGTTGCTCCTTCTATAGCTACATTAAATGGTAAAATTATGGGCTCTGACAGTATTTTTATTTCAACAGAAATAAGAATACTTGATAAAAGTACAGGGAATCAAACAGTTATGACCAAGTCAACTTTAGATGGCTCTTATACAATTGATATTCCAAGCGGCAAGAATTTTATACTGGAAATCAATGCAGAGGGGTATAATAAGATCACAATGGATATTAACCTTCCTAAAGGAAAAGTTGAACAGAAAAACATACTTCTACAGAAAAATAATTAGCTATAAATAGATTTTGCCATTCAGATATTTTTACGATATTCGCGTCCCTTTTTAATAATATATAAAAACAAATGGCAGCAATTATACGTTTATCTCGTCATGGCAAGAAAGGACAGGCATTTTATCATATTGTGGTAGCAGACAGCCGATTTGCCCGTGATGCTCGTTTTATCGAAAAAATTGGTACTTATAATCCTCGTACTAACCCCGTTACTGTAAATATTAAATTTGATAATGCAGTTTCTTGGATTCAAAAAGGTGCAAAACCTTCTGATACTATGCGTTCGATTCTTTCAACGCAAGGTGTTCTTTACAAAGCACATTTGTTAAAGGGAGTTACAAAAGGAGTAATGACTCAAGAACAAGCTGATGCTAAGTTCAATAAATGGCTTACCGAAAAAGACCTTCAAGTAAGTAATATTAAATCTTCTTTAGACGCTTCTAAAAAAGAGGCTTACAAAAAACGAATAGCTGCTGAGTCTGCTGCAAGGCAAACTAAAAGCGCTAAGAAAAAACAAAAATTAGAGCCTGTTGCTTCAACTGAAACACCGGTATCAGAAGGTGCACAAGAAAATAACGCATAAATAGCGGTATTTTACTGCCCTCCTTTTTTGTTTAGTCCCATAATTATTTTATTTCTACTTTCGTTGCATTACCTCCGTGCGAAGGATGTTATAAAACATTAACACGTGTATGCAGAATGCTTGCTTTAGATTTAAGGAGTTTTCGATTAGTCAGGATATATGCCCGATGAAAATCAGCACCGATTCTGTTTTGATAGGTGCATGGGCAGGGGTAGATGATTCAAAATTTATATTAGACATAGGTACCGGCAGTGGCATTATTGCACTAATGCTGGCTCAGCGTTCCAATGCTCAAATAGATGCCATAGATATGGATGAAGATGCTTGTTCACAGGCAAAAGATAATTTTTCTAAATCAAAATGGGGGAAACGAGTAAATATCTTTCAATCATCCCTTCAAAATTTCTTCCCCAACAAAAAATATGATTTAATAATAAGTAATCCACCCTATTTTCCTTTGCCTAACTCACATAAGGAGAAAGAAGGAACCCATGGGAAATATACGCATATGCTTCCATTTGTAGAGTTAGTGGAAGGTGTTATTAGATTATTATCACCTACCGGTTGTTTCTATGTTATTTTTCCTGTTCATGAAGGTGCTTTCTTTACCAATGAAGCAGAGAAAAGAAAATTATTTCTGACTGATTATGTTTGGGTAAAAACTACCACTAGAAAAAAATTCCCAAAAAGAATTTTAATGAAATTCGAACTTTCTGAGAAGCCTATTAATGACAATAAACTTTTTATCATTCAGAACGATAGTGGTTATACCGAAGAATACAAAGAGCTTACTAAGGATTACTACTTGAAATTTTAATTTATCCTGTAAACAACGTGGTTTATTAGCATCCTTATTTAAATGCTTCATTGCATTTATATATGCTTTTCTTAGATTTGTGAATTAAGATTACTTAATAGAGTTTTATGAAATATACATCTCTACTTTTTTCGCTCCTTTCATATTTATTTGCCTCTGCTCAAAATGATTCCATTATTCAGATCGGAATGGTTAAACAAAAAGCAGGCAACCATAATGGGGCTATTTATGACTTTTCGACTTACATACAAAAACATACAGACGAAATTCAAAAGCTTACTACTGATAATAATAATGCACAAAAACATACAACAGCGATAGATACTAATTTGTCCTTTCCGTATTTCCTTCGAGGAAAATCATATCTGGCTATGAAAGAAAGCGACAGCGCAATGAATGATTTTACAATGGCCATTAAGATCAATCCACGCATGAATAAGGCACATTATGAAAGGTCAAGATTGTTATTTGCTGCCGGCAAGAAAGACGAAGGCTGTTCCAGCCTTTCCATTCCTATACAATTAAAATATATTCCTTCTAAAGAATTATTTGATGAAAATTTTTGTTGGAAAAAGGCTGTAGTAAATGCAACAGCGGCATTTTCTAAACTTAACTTAAAGGAATATCAAACGGCCTTGGATTTAATTCAACCCTCTCTACTACTTTGCCCCGACAGCGCCAGGTATTACCTCATAAGAGCTAAATCTTATTTTGGCCTTTCAAAATTAGATTCAGCATTACGTGATTTTGACAAAACTAATTCTTTAGGCATAAATAACAAGGATATTTTTCTTTCGCGAGGTGTAATTTATTATGAGCAAAAAAAGATGCAGGAAGCATTTGAACAATTTACAAAAGCCATTGAATTGGATATTAAATTTACCGATGCTTACATATACAGAGCTTATGTATGCGAAGCTATGGACAAAAAACAATCTGCATTATATGATTATCAGCAAGCACAAAAGCAGAGACCCAATGAAGCTAATTTATTTCTCAGAAGTGGTAAATTAAAAAATAGTATGGATGATATTAATGGTGCTTGCGTAGATTATAGAACAGCTGCTAATTTAGGTGATGAAGAAGCTGTAGAATTATTAAAAAATTGCAAGAAGATTAAATAAGCATTTGTGAAAAAAAACCTCCTATATTTTTCCTGTATCGTTTTTCTTCTATGCATTTTTTTTACAATTCACTCATGTCGTAAATCCAATAATTCTCACTTATGGGACATTGATGTATTAGCACCCCTCGTTCAATCTTCATTCTCAATAAATGATATACTTACAGATTCCCTTCTTAGCAAAAATCCGGATAATTCTTTTGATGTAGTATATAATAACAGTCTCAGCTCATTTAAAGTTATATCAGTACCGGATACTACGATTGATACTACCTTTTTCTCCCCTTTTCAGGTGGTGCTCGATTCATGTGATGTGATTATTCCATCGAACAATGATGAAACCAATTTTCAAATACAACCCGTTCAGCTGACATCAATAAAAATACACTCAGGTAAGATGCGTATACATATTGAAAATACTTCAAGAAAAATCTTGGACATACGTTATCAAATACCCAGTGCAACTCTCGGTACTTATTCTTTTGATGTAACAGTTACGGTTCCTGCGAAATCTGCCGGTAACCCGGGTATGATCACTACAGATTTTGATCTAAGTGGCTATACATTGGACCTTAGGGGTAAAAATAAAACCAAAGCAAATACCTTTGTTTCGAGTATAGGGGTAAAGGTGAATTGCAACGATATACAAAAAGACACTATTTTTCCTTTTTCTGACAACATAAAAATATCGAACTCATTTATTAGCATTGAGCCAAGCTATGCAAAAGGTTATTTTGGAAAAATTACGGAGCCATTTTATGATACTACTGATGTTGCATTATTTAATCATATAACAAGTGGAAGCTTGAGTTTGGAGGATATTAAAGTCGGCTTTAATATTGAAAATTCTGTTGGGGTTGATGCTAAGTTTACATTAAAACAACTCCAATCAATCAATACAAAATCTACTAATCAGGTTTCGCTCTCAGGTTCTATTATTGGTAATTCACAAAATATTAATAGAGCTGCTGATAATAATGGAATAGTTGTCCCGGCAACCTATACGACTTCTTTTACTACATCTAACTCAAACATTAAATCGTTTTTTGAAAATCTTCCTGATAAAATGACTTATAATATGAGCTTTGAGATTAATCCATTAGGAAATATATCAGGGAGCAATGATTTTTATTACAAGGATAAATCAATTAAAACAAATATCAACGTTACATTTCCATTATCGCTGGTGGCAAATAATCTAACTATGATCGATACTGTTGATTTTTCATTAGATACCAAAAGCATACAAGAGATTAACTATGGAACGCTTTATTTATATGCTAATAATGGCTTCCCCTTTTATGCTCAAGTGCAATTGCTTCTAATGGATAATAATTTTTCAGTAATGGACTCTCTGGTTACAATGCCTAATACCATTTTACCACCTGCATTAGATCAAAATTATATATGCATTGGGAAACAGAAATCTAAAATTGCCTTATCACTGGATGTTAGAAGATTGAATAGTATTAAAAGCTGTAAGAAAATAAGTATGAAAATAAAATTTAATACTGCCGGTACTCCTAATTATGTTAAAATATACGATAACTATAAGTTAGATGTGAAATTGGTAGGTGATTTTAATTATGCAATCAAAAAAATGTAGCATGAATGTTTTATTCCGTGCATGTGTAGAGAGAAACTTAGTTTTATTTTTATCTATATTATTTTCATTAGGGTCGTCCGTTGTATTATTTGCCCAGGATTCAACTCGTTTAACACAACAATCATTTCATGGTGTCGAAGTTATCGCATATGGTGATATAACTTCTAATGCCGTTACCAATGCATTTATTAGATCGCTTTATTATAATAAGTACATAGATAACGAAGCAAAAGAAGAGGTAATGGCAAAGGCCAAATTGTTTAATCGATTAGGTGGTGCATCCAAAATAGGGTTGACCTATTTATATCAGAAGGAAAAGAATAAACCAATTCTCTCTTTTTCATTATTTGATAGAATGAATTTGGATAGTAAATTTTCAGATGATTTGTTTGCTGTTATTTTTTTTGGAAATAAATCATACGCCGGTAAAACAGCTTCTGTAGGACCCTTTAATTTTAATTTTTTGAGGTATCAACAACTATCTGTCGGGTGGAAGTGGGATAAGGACAGCACATCTCATTCGTATGGCTTTTCAATTTCAGTTTTAAATGGACAGAAAAATTTATCTATTCAATCTAACAAAGCAAACTTGTTTACTGCAGAAGATGGTACATATGTTGATTTTGATGTTTCTATGCAAGCAAACAATACAGATAGTCTTAACAAACACTTTTTTGCCAATAATGGAGTAGGATTTTCATCTGATTTTTTTTATAAAATACCATTTAAATTTTTTGAAAAACAATCAGCCCTCTTTATTGAAGTGGAAGATTTAGGGTTTATAAGGTGGAATAAAAAATCAGTTCACCTATCCTCCGATTCATCTTATCACTATGAAGGAATACTAGTTAACGATATATTTAATTTAAATAATACATCTTCTTCAAAAAATTTGTACGATGTAATTGATAAACATACCAATAGTATCCAAAAGTCATATTCAACTTTTTTACCCGGATTGATACACCTACATACCAATTACTCTTGGAAGAGCCGGATAATGGTGGAAAAAGGGATTTCCTATAGATTTAATTCTACGGCTAATCTCTTCTTATATGCCAAAATTCATTTTATGTTGGGAAAATCAAAATTAACCGATATAGCTTGTAATGTGGGTTATGGTGACTATGGTAATTTCCGCTCCGGTATTGATTTTAAAACAGGTTTTATAAAGCACTACGTTATCCAACTCTCAACACAATATATTTTTTCTAATCTTTTTCTTAAAGCACCTGCAGGTATGGGAATATACTTAAGACTACTCAGGACTTTTTAACTTGACAATGAGAGCTATTATTCAGCGTGTAGCACATGCAAGCGTAACAATTGATGGTATAGTTAAGTCCCAAATTAACAAGGGATTACTTGTTTTATTGGGTATAGAAGATGTAGATACAGATGAGGATATAAAGTGGTTATCTGCTAAGATCTCTAAACTCAGAATATTTAATGATCATGAGGGGATTATGAATCTATCTATTAAGGAGGTTGAAGGAGATATTTTAATAGTTTCTCAGTTTACTCTTTTTGCTTCATCCATGAAAGGCAACAGACCATCTTATATTCGCGCTTCCAAACCTGAATTAGCTATTCCTATGTATGAGAAGTTTTTAAAATGTATGGAATTGGATTTGGGTAAAAGTGTATTTACGGGCAGTTTTGGTGCAGATATGAAGATAGGCTTATTGAATGATGGACCTGTAACAATTTATATAGATACCAAACAAAAGGAATAAGAAAGAGATAATTAATCCGGATGGAATTATTCTCTTTTATTATAGTGCTTTTTAATAACCTTTTCTAAATAGAATGTTCCAAAGGGAATAAAAGAAAGTAAAAAGGCTACAATAACTGTTATTACTTTCCAACGATAAAATACGGCTGCATGTAAAAGAGTGATGCAAAATGCAATGAATAATAGGCCGTGCAACATTCCAATTATACGTACAGCAATGGGCATGCCGGCAAAATATTTTAAAGGCATTGCAATAGCTAGTAAGATAATAAAAGAAAGACCTTCTGCAAAGCCAACTTTTAAAAACCGGTTTAATATCTCATTATTATTTGTCATTTTATTGGATTATGCTGTGTTTATGATTCAGTACAATGCGTAATAAAGCTATCGCCAAGAAATTAAAGATAAACCTTTATGTAAACTGAAAAATAGAAAGAAGCGAGGGTTTTCCGCTTAACTATTAAATTGATTGAGGAACATAAACAACGCTGCCCAATATTCATTATAGCCAGGGGAGTTTTTCCAAAGGCAAGATGAGCCGTGCTTTCCTTGAGAAGTAGGGATAAACTGTTTTACAATATTGAGCTTTACATCGCTCATAAGTATGTTTATTTGCGATGATTCGTCTTTTGAAGAAGTAACAAATGCAGGAACTGATAATTTGTTCATCACATCTTTCAATTGAAATGTAGAGCCAAAATAATTACCGGGACTAAACGCAATAACAGCACCTATTTTTGGGTTAGTAGCAGCAAGTTTTAAAGCAATAGATGCAGAATAAGAACTACCAACCAGCACAATCTTTTTTCCATTTTGTTTATTGGCATAATCAATAGCCGATAGAATGTCTCTTTCAGCATCGAGGTATTGAGTAGATTTTTTTTCTGAAGCCGCCAACTGAGCTGTTTCATTTATAACGCCATTCACTTCATTACCGGACCTTGCATCAATAGCAATACAATTGTAGCCTAAACGGCAAAATTTATCAGCTGTTTCAGCATATTCACCGCGGCTATAACCAGCCTGATGGCAAAGCACCATATAAGGTAAAGAATCATTAACAAAATATAGGTCAGCGGTTATGGGCAACCCATCGGTAGATGGGAAGTTTATTTTACGAAGTGGTTCTGCTTTCCATAAGTTGTAGTTAGTAAATGAAAAAAATGCAAAGGAGATAAGGGCTAGGCAAAAAAGCTTTTTCATGAAACAAGATTTTTAATTGATTCGCTAATATAAGACAATATGACTTTTTTACAAAAAATATTTAGCGTTATCCCTTTAAGGGGTTAGCAAATTGTTGTACATCTTTAGCGGTTATCGATTTATCGCATAAAATGATTAATCTTTCAGTAACATTACGCAATTCTCGAATATTACCTGTCCAATTGAGTTTTTGTAATTCTTTTAAAGCTTCTTTTGCAAACGATTTTACCGGAATACCTTGGTCACTACAAATTTGTTGTGTAAAGTATTCTATCAGGAGTGGTATATCGTCTTTTCTTTCGTTGAGGGAAGGGACCTTAATTAAAATAACACTTAAACGGTGATAAAGATCTTCCCTAAAGTTACCTTTTGTTATTTCTTTCTGTAAGTCTTTATTGGTTGCTGCAATTACACGAACATTCACCTTTATCTCTTTTTCACTTCCAACTCTGGTGATCTTGTTCTCTTGTAGTGCTCTGAGTACTTTTGCCTGTGCAGATAAACTCATATCTCCAATTTCATCTAAAAATATAGTGCCTTCTTCTGCCAACTCAAATTTCCCTTTTCGTTGCGATACAGCAGAAGTAAATGCTCCTTTTTCGTGACCGAATAATTCGCTTTCTATAAGTTCACTTGGAATGGCTGCACAATTAACTTCAATAAAGCTGCCTGCTGAGCGATTACTTTTTTCATGGATCCATCGTGCCACTAATTCTTTCCCCGTTCCATTTTCTCCGGTAATGAGCACACGTGCATCGGTAGGAGCAACTTTTTCGATCATCTCCTGAATCTGCTTAATGGGTGCAGATTCTCCAATCATTTCAAAGGTTTTAGAAATCTTTTTCTTTAATACTTTATTCTCCGAAACAATATTGGTTTTATCCATCGCATTGCGTATGGTAACTAACAGTCGGTTCAAGTCGAGCGGTTTCGCAATAAAATCAAAAGCGCCTTTTTTTACTGACTCAACGGCTGTCTCAATAGTTCCATGTCCGGATATCATTACTATAGTTGTATCAGGTTTTGTTTTTTGAATTTTATCCAGCACCTCTAATCCATCCATCTTCGGCATCTTAATATCGCATAGTATAATATCATAGTTTTCTTTTTCGGCGAGAGAAAGTCCTTCCAGTCCATCAGCTGCTTCATCTACTTTAAAATTTTCATATTCCAGTATTTCACGCAAGGTTTTTCTAATGCTTTTTTCATCGTCAATAACTAATATTTTCGGCATTGGAATGGGATTAATTTTTAGAATAACTAAATTACGTAACTATTTTGAAGGAGAATGCATTACCTCCCACAAAGCCCCTTCTTTTAAAGAGTATCTGGAAAGGCGCATTGTTTTAATTTTTAATCGTTGAATAATATAGTTGACAAATATTGCTGATATGACAATCATATCTACCCGCATGCGTATTAATCCTTTCATAGCTAAGCGTTCTTTGGAAGTAGATTTTAAGATATCGCTATATACTGCTTCATATTCATTTAGATTAAATGTATACTCTGTTTTCCCGATTAAAATGGAGGGAGTATAATATTTGAAAGCGATAATTTCTGCTAATGAGTCAAAGGATCCGGATGAACCTATAAGTTCATTTATTGCTACTGGATTCTGGGGCGAATTTAAAATAGAGAAGAGAGGCCCTAAATTATTTTCTATATGATCTTCGATTACTTTCTTTTCTTCTTCTTTAATCGGATCAGAAGGATTGAAAATTTCTAGTAGCCGGGCAACGCCTAATAAAAAACTATGCTTCCAGTAAATTCCATTTTTATTTCCTATTATAAACTCAGTACTGCCTCCGCCAATATCAAGAATGAGTGAATAAGAATCATTTAGTGTAACAGCAGATTTCACTCCATAATAAATTAGTTCTGCCTCTTTCTCTCCTGAAATTATTTGCACGTCAATATTGGTACTTTTCTTTACAGTAAGAATAAAATCATTGCAATTGTCTGCACTTCTTATAGCCGAGGTTGCAAAGGCTAATATCTTATTTACCCGATACTCATCTATAACTTCTTTAAACTTTTTTATTGCGTTAATTCCTCGCTCAAAAGGAAGGGCTTGTATATGGTTTTTATTAATACCTCCTTCACCAAGCTTTACAGATGTTTTACTATTATGAATTTCTTTGAAACAATTACCGGGTAAAATCTCTGAAATAAAAAGATTAAATGTATTTGTTCCTAGATCAATGATGGCAATGCGCATGGAGTAAATTGGAAAAATGAATAAATGTGTTAGGAAGAGTAGCGAATCCACTTCCAAAGTTCTTTATATGTGATTTTTTTCCCATACATAAGAATTCCAATCCTATAAATCTTTGCTGCTACCCATGTGGTAAAAATAAATGCCAGAACAAGTAAGCCCATTGATAAGATGTATTCCCAAACAGGAACACCGAAAGGTAATCGTACCATCATTACAACCGGTGAGGTAAGGGGTATAATTGAAAACCAAAAGGCAATTGGCCCCTCTGGATCTTGTATTATATACTGAGCAGCAATAAATGAAATGATCAAAGGAATCGTTATAGGCATCATGAACTGCTGTGTATCTACTTCGCTGTCGACAGCTGATCCAACGGCAGCAAATAAAGCACTATATAATAAATAACCGCCAATGAAGTAGAAGAGGAAAGAAAAAAGAATTTGAACGAAATTAATGTTCATGATATCTTTAAATATTTCACCTGCTTCTGAATAATTTATAGCTTGTTGTGGTGTTACCTGATTGGGCATTCCAGGTACTACATTTTGCTGGACAGCTTTATTGGATAAAGAAGAAAAGTCTGACAGCAAAGTAGCTTGTGCAACAGAAAATAAAATGAGCGTGAGAGCTACCCATAATACAAATTGGGTTAATCCAACCAAAGCAATACCTACTATTTTACCCATCATAAGTTGAAAAGGCTTAACAGATGAAACAATTACTTCTACAATTCTGTTTGTTTTTTCTTCAATTACGCCTCGCATTACTTGCACACCGTATAAAAATATAAAGAGGTAGATTAGTATTCCGCCGATCAAACCAATAGCCATATTAACTCCTGTATTGGTGCGTTCGGAGGTGCCGGAATCAGATTGCTTTTCAGTTGCAATATTTACGGATATATGCGCAGCATCTACTTTTGAGAGATCAATGCCTTGGGCCTCTAATTGATTTTCATAAAGTACTTCTTCTATCGAAGAGCGTATTTTTTCTTGCACGGCTATGCCCGGATGTTTTTTATAGTATAGAACGACTTTTCTGGAGGCCAGAATATTTTCAGGTACCCATAAAATAGCAGTGTATTCTGTGCTGTAGAAATCGCGCTGAGCTACCGTTAAAGATACCGGCGGGTAATCATACTTAACATTTTTGCTGTTTTTCAAAAACCCATTAACTAGTTGTGAATTATCTATTACTTCAATGAATTGTGGAGTTTGCTCTTGCATAGCAAGCAATATAGGTACCACCAACAGGGCAGAAAAAAGGATAGGTCCCAAAATAGTCATGATGATAAATGACTTCTTTCTTACTCTGGAAATATATTCTCTTTTTAGAATGATTGCGATCTTAGACATGTTTGTACATTGATTAGCGCGAATATACAAATAAGGAAAAGCGTCTAAGTTCTCTTATGGGAATAAAAAAAAGACCCGATTGATTTTGAATCGGGTCTTTGAACTTTCTATAATAGTCTTTGCGTTAGAATTTAAATCCAATTTTGGTATAAAAATAAGAACCTGCAAATCCCATTTGTACAGGATCCCATATTCCTCCTGTTT
>CAZCJN010000035.1:8469-18201 GCA_964498865.1 uncultured Bacteroidia bacterium | reverse complement strand
CTCTGCCTCCAAATCCTCCAATGCGATCGCTTACAAAATACAATATACTTCCGTCGGAAGAGAAGCAAGCACTGGTTTCCCAAGACATGGAATTGATGTCGGTAACATCACCGGGATCTGTTCCAATCATATTGGGGTATGACCATTGGTCGCCATCTAAACGGCTATAATAGATACTACCGCCTTTATCATCTTTATAAATTAGTAATTCTTGTCCATCAGCAGAAATCCCAATTGCAGCTTCGTTGTACCAACTGTTAATATGCGTGCTTACCGGTTTTGCTTCGCTCCATGTGCTGTCGGCTTTTCTGGTAGACATCCAAATATCTTCGTAATAGTTATCATATAAATCACGGTTATCATTCCCACCGGTTAGAGAGTTATATCGTCTAGATGTAAAATAAAGTTCTGATTCATCGGCTGTAATTACAGGGCTATAGTCTGGTTCATTGCTGTTAATACTATCACCTAAATTGGTTATGGTACATTTTACCGGATTGGCAACAAGCGTTTTAGCAGTATTACAAATTGAAATTTGCCTTTTAATGTCATTCCTGGTTTTAACATCGGATGAATTACTATATAGTAAAAATTTTTCATACATAGTTTTAGCATCATCAAACCGATAATCTAAATGATAGGCTTGCCCTAAAAGGTAGTAAACAAGATAGGGACAATTTCTTTCAGATATGTCATCGGGTGAATAGTTTTTAGATGCTTTTGGTGCAGCAGTTTCTAAAAAGCTAACCGCTTTTAATTTTTCTGAAGTTGATTTTAAATAGAGTTGACCAATTCTGTAATTGATATTTGCATTCGATGGGTCCCAGCTATTTAGTAAAAGCAAAGTCTTAAGAGCGGTATCATTAAAACTCTCTATGGTCATTAGGTTAGCCTGAGTAAAATATTCTCTAAATCTTGCTTTGCTGTATTTTACCGGAGTGTCTTGAGCAAATAATTGCAGCCATACTATGCTAAGTATGATAAAGAGAGAAATTTTCTTACTGTTCATGGAGGGAATATATGGGCATAAAAATAATCATTTAGAAATAATATCTGCAATCAAAATTTCACATGTACACGAAGACAGAAAATAATTTTTAAGTAATGGCAGATACTAGATGGTCGTTTCTTTATCTCCATACTTTTTGGGCATTCAGTGCCATTTGGTATTTACGTGCATTGAGGTTGTGTTGAGCAAGTGTCTTCGCAAAATTATGTCTTCCGGAAAAATCTTCCTTAGCACACATATATAGATAGTCATTCTTTTGGTAGTTAAGGACAGCATCTATTGAAGATATTTCGGGTATATAAATAGGGCCGGGAGGTAGACCGGTGCATTTATAGGTATTGTAGGGTGAATCAAAATTTTTGTACTTATCTAAAACGCGCCTGATTGAGAAATCTCCCATCGCATAAATAATGGTCGGATCGCTTTGTAAGCACATCCCTATTTTTAGCCTGTTTAAGTATAGTCCGGCAATGATGGGGCGTTCATCCGGAAATGCCAACTGCTCCGATTGAACGATGGACGCAAGGATAGAAACCTGCGTTTGTGTCATATTAAGTTGTTTAGCTTTCTGTTTTCGTTCTGCAGTCCAGAATTTTTTGTATTCGGTTTGCATGCGTTTAAGAAATTCTTTTGCAGAGGTATTCCAATTGAATTCATAGGTGTTTGGAATGAATAAAGAAATAATTGTTTCTGAACTCATTCCGAAATTTTGTTTTAACCACTCATTATCATTCATAAGCTTAGTTAGTTCAACTGAGTCAGCTTCTAGTTTTTTTCCTACCCTTGATATGAGCTCTTCTTTTTTACGAATATTTGTGAAAGTGAAAGTGATCGTTTCTTGCTTGCCGGATCGTAGCATCTTGATTAAGTCATTATTATTTGCATTGTTCTGTATTTTGTATTTGCCGGGCTTGATCCTGCTTTTATACTTTTTAAACTCAGCAAGGCGATTAAAGCTTTCCGGATTTTCTAGAATGTTATTTTCGGTAAGTATTCGTAATACATCTTCGTAAGTAGATCCTGTAGGTATATAAATTATTTTAAAAGTGTCTTGTCCCAACGATACATTCGGTTTATAGGTCCAGGTATAGGCAAAATAACCTGCTATAACTGCTGCTATAGTAAGAATTATGCAAAACCACAATATGATTTTTTTAAGCATATAATTAATTGGTTATCTCTAACAATAACGTATCGTTTTCGTTTTTTATTTGACTAAAACCATTTTTTTTAAAAAGGTTTAAGCTGGCAATATTATCTGCATGAATATTGCAATACAATTGACGAAGATATAGCTTGTTAAAACAATGTGTTATTAAAAGCTTTAATGCTTCCGATGCAAAGCCATTTTTTCGAAACTCTTCACTAATCAGTATGCCAATACCTGCTTTTTTAATTTCAGCATCAAAATTGAACAGATCTATGCATCCTATGCAATCTGTGGGGTTTTTGTTGAGACAAATCATTAATCTTAATTGTTTGTCTGAATAAATATCTTTTTGATTATTGATAAAATCTTCAATTTCAACTTTGCTATATGGTTTTAGAGTGTCGCTTACCCTCCAATTTGCTTTATCATTTTCCCATTTGAAAATAAATTCTGCATCTGATTTTAATAAAGAGCGTAGAGAAATTGTATTGCCTTTGATAGTCATCGTTATGCAAAATATCAAATTATTTTAAACTAATGATGACTCTCTGATAGCTTCAAATACATCATTCACTTGATATATTTTTATTTTAAATGTATTGGATTCCTTTACTAAATGATTCAGGTTGATTTGATAACATTCCTTAATTATATTTTTTGCCTGTAGTTGTGGCAGTAAGTCAAAAATAAGATTTACATTTTGCTTTTCTGTTTCGTAAATGGAATGGCAAAAATCTTTAATGGGGGAGAGGCAGGTTGCAATGCCAATATCGGCCCTTGGGTAGGCAAGGGTACAAGCTCTTATTTGTTCTTTGAGTTGGTCTAGGGTGAATAGTGCAGGTAAAGAGAGTCTTATAAAAATAGTTTCAATATTTTTTTTTCTGATCAGAGTAAGTAAGGCAGCTAATTCTCCATCTACACTGGCTCCTTTTACACTAAGAGTAAAAGTTTTGCCATTAATTGCAATTAGTAAATGTGGGGGAATTCGGTTTGCATAAAGCAAAACCAGGTATACATCGTTTAGGAGAACGGCATCGTGAACAGGTAATAAGTTGGAGATGCTATAAGTGTTCACGATGCTTTTTCTTTTCCTATGGATACTTGGATTTGCTAATGTTTTTACTCAGGATTGTTTATTGTGTCATTTGTCATATTGTCATTCAATCCTTTTTCTTCTTCAGATTCTGTTTCGTTAGCTAGCCCAAGAAATTCTTGTTTACGTTCTTCCGGCAAGTCTGCATCCATTGCAGGGAGTTGTGGTATTTCATCAGTACTATTTTCTACTTGGGTTATTTCTACCGATGTTTCTAATTCTGCTACAATAGTTGTTTCTTCCGATTCAACTTCACTGCCTGATTCAGAGGTGTTTTCTTCTGTGATAACTTCTGTCATATTGCTTTTAATTTCAAGCAATGTTTCGGTTCCATTTTCAATAATCATTGGCTCCTCCTCAGTAGATGGGGAAATCGTCAGCGCTTCTTTTGCTTCTATTTTTCCGCCAGCCATGTATTCTTCTAATCGTTGTTTACTCATTTTTGTTCTGAAGAAACTCATTGGCTGATAGTTGATATTCTTGTCTTTTCCGCGTATGAGCATGTGTAAGTACCATTCGCTTTCTGAATAAGAACCAAATGGTTTTGGAGTCATAGTTAATAATTGATAGCCAAACATTTTTGCAATTTCAGGGAACAGGCCAAAGTTGGTATCATCTATATTCGATAACTCTTCAATTAGTATGAAGCGAACACCAGGTCGGTTTTTATCTCTTTGTATAACAGACATCCTTCCAATGCAAAGCAGAGCAAGGGCAGTATACGCCTCTCCGCCTGAACCCGGATAACGATTTCCTACATCATCGTATAATCCTACGCGTAAATCGAAATAGAATTTAGGATCTAATAGATCTGCCATTTCACAATCACCTACATCGCTGAGTGTTTTAGCAATATTAAGAATCAGATTTTCCGGTGATGATTCATTTTCAGAAGTAATGAATAATTTGGCTGCAAGACGCTGGTGTTTTGCATGTTCTCGCATCCTCCTGATCCAATCAATGGTTATATCTCTTCTCTCGTTAAAATCAACCTGGAAGTTGTAGACACCACTGATCCTGTTTTCTTTAAAGAAGAAGTTAAGTTCTGTAATTAATTTACGGAAGGCGTTGTATTGTATCTCTACTTTTTTGAAAACATCTAAAATAATAGTTAACTGAAGGTCACCGAATTTTTTTAATTCTTCGTTTAATCGTTCTAATTCAGGTCCTAATCCCTCCAGGCCGAGTTTGCCGCAAAGTATGTTCACAAGGGTGCGGAAATTGTATTTATCAACGGCAAGTTCGGGGCTTTTATTTCCTTTGGTTTCATCGAAAGATTCTGAAACACGGGTGAATTCTTCATGATAGGCTTCTGTGAAATTTTCACTCTTGTTTTCTAATCTTTCCACTACGTGTTCGCTGAGTTCATAGGTAATCAGGTCTGGTTCGAATGCAATGCCGGTTTCTGTTTCCAGAAATTGTTTCTTTTCATTAAAAACAACCAATGATTCTTCCATTTGTTGTTTGAAAAGAGATTCGCTGCTTCTGTATCCTCTTAATTCACCTTCTGCAGCAATAATGTATTTCTCTGACCAGTTTTTTTGTTCGTTGAGAGTTTTAATTCTTGTTTCAAAAGTTGATTTTTCTTCAGCTAATTCAGTTAACTCTTTTTCAGAATAATCCGCTGGAGCTACTTCTACTTCAATATTACTTTCCAAGCGTAGTTTGGTGAATTCATATTCGCAGATGTCATAGGCTTGTTTAGCGGAGTTCATCTTATTGCGGATATCGCTTTGCTGTTTAGCAAGTTCAATAACTTCATTATCAATAGCTGTAAATTCAACTTGCAATGCATCTAGTTGTTGAATATCAGTCCAGTTTTCTTTTATTCGACTCAGCTTTTCTTCATTGATAGAATTATCAATAACATACGTTTCGATCTCGCTTCTTTTTTTATAGATATCCGAAAGCTCCTGGTTGAATCCTATTTCATTTAATTCTTCCGATAAACGTTCAGTAATTTTTAGTTCCTTATGAGCCTCTTCTAATTCTTTTTTTAAGGCTTTTGTATCTTTTTCGAGAACTGTTTTTAAATTTTTTGTATTCGTAAAGCGTTGCTTTTTTATAAGAGGAATAAACTCCCTTACATCTCCGAGGCTGACCCAAAGACCATCGCCGTTTTTTTCATCGGTAGATTGTTCAAAGCTGCTTAGCATGTTTGCAGGGCTCGCAATGTAACGGGCACCTGTTTCAGTTTTTTCAGGTTTTGTTACAGGTAGCTCCTTCAAGTACATGAGTATTGATTCCTGCTCCTTTGTCAACGGCTTATTGTTTTGAATAGCCCAATGAAAGAATGAATCGTCTCTCGTTCCTTCAAAGAGCTCAACAAGGGTTTCCAGTTCTTCGATTTGTTGAGGAAGTTCATTTAGTTTTTCGTTGTAATATTTATAAGCAGTTTGATAATCTTGTTTTGTCCACTCTGAATTTTCAAAATCACTAAATGAATAAAGAGAGAGAACTTTGTTTAGCTGATTTTTTTTCTCCTTATATTTTTCCTGCTCTGTAAGTTTGTTTTCAATAGCTTCTATGCTTGCATAGTTTTCTACAATAGGGTAGAGCTGTGCCAGTAGATTTACTTTATCCCGTAATGTATCGGCTTTTTGTTTATGGTTCCGAATGGCATCATCACTAAAATTATTTAACAAGAGCTCGTAGCGTTCGCGCATCACCAAACATACTTTCTGCAAATTAGTATAGTTGTTATACAAATCTTCAGTTACTTTTTCAATTTCACTTTTTTGACGATGTAAATTGGTGGTAGAAGTTTCAATGTGCTTTAAATTGTTCTCATAACGTGCATGCGCAATGTTGAAACGCTGATGTGCAAAAGTGGCATTGGCTTTTAAAAATTCCTGCCTTGCATTAATGCTTTTTTGATTGGTTTCTAATAAGGATAATAATTTTTTTTGTTTTTGCTGAAGTTCCTGGGTATGAAAATAATTATCGCGGTATTGTTTTATTAAGCTGGATAGCTGTTCTTTTTGCTCTTCGAATATCCTTTTTATCTCTTCATTATCATCGAATAAGAAATTCTGTAAACTTTTAGAGTTGGTTATATCTAACGATTTAGCACGAGCGAAGGACTGAATAACCTTTGAATAGGTCTTAAGGTTGTCGGGTTTAGTAAGGTTAACAGGAAGTATATTGTTTTTATATAGCAAATCGTAATACTTCATGATTCCTTCTGTTTGGAAGAAATCTTTCATATGAAGACCATGAACATCTTTTAAATGCTTGCTCATTTCTCTTAAATCCAAAATAGATTTACCTTCTGTAAGAAAATCATCGGGATGTAATGGCCGGCTGAAAGGAGTAAGGCTGCCGCTTTCAAAATCGTTGGAAGCTTGTATGATGAATGGACGTACAGGAATACGTGGTGTTTTAGATATGTACACGCCGATGGTCAAAAACTGACCTTGTTTGCGTTCGATATTTAAGTAAGCATAGGCATACTGTATATATTCTTTGTTGAGAGGAATGCCTTCAACCCTTCTTTCATCTTTACCAATACCTTCTGTTCCTGGTTTCCACATATCACGCCTTGGAATGAAAATAAGTTGCATCAAATCGCCTATGATAGATTTTCCAAGTCCATTTCCACCTGTGAAGTCAGTTCGTACTTGGTGGAAAAGATATTCTGAATTGTAATGTTGCCTTACACCAACTGTGCAAAGGGAGTAGATTTTAGGATATGCAGCTGCCATAATTAGTTATGCAATTTTTTATTGTGTTTGTTTCTGGGTTAGTTATGTTAAGCAGACAAGTTGTTGTCTATGTATTCTGTAAGCAACTCTACGTTATTGATTTCTGTTTGATAGAGCTTTGCAATCCGATCGATGCTTGGCATGATTTCCAGGTGAAGATCTTCGTAATTGATCCAGCGGATCCAGCCCATTCTTTCGCAGGTTTGTAATGTGCGTTCTACTTTTCTTCTTACTTCTTCTTTTTCGGAAGGAGTGAAGTTGCGTTTATTTTCACCGTATAGAAGTTTTTGCCACAGGTCTTTGTTTTCTCCTTCTTCAATAATGTAAAGGAGCTCATCCCATTTTACTTCTTTATTCTCGAAGAATTTTTCTTTGTACAGGTTGAGAAGTAAAATGGAGAAGAGAACTAGTCGATCATCTAATTGATGTGTTCTATCGTAGCCGAATTTTCCTTTGTTACCATCCTCTGGGAAATCAAGAAAAAAATAAGCTTCTCTTTCGTTGAATTCTTTTTTAAGAACCATGCCCAGCAATTCTTGATAATAGCGGGAAAGCCCTTTTTCATAATAATCATTTACAAAGTCCCAAAGTTTAAAATCATTTCCGAAGTTTTGTATGTGCCTTCCGCTTCTTAGAGCAAAATCGGTGTCGGCAAAAAACTTCCTGGCTCTTTCTGTGCTAAGGAACTCGTAGTTGTAGTTGTATTCGTAATTTTCTGTTTGTCCTTGTAGTTCGTTCATATGCGTTTGCAGTTTTTTTTATGGGATGGTTTAATTAATATTTTGATTTTCACTTGGTGTTATCTTCATTTTCCAAAGTGCAACGTCCGATCGTAATGGCATTGCTAATTTTTTTTCTATCTCTAATTGAACATCGTCTCTGTTTTTGTATTCATCGATTAATCCGAAGCAAACATCAATGGGGATTTCCAAATTATCCTCTTTGGTTAGGATTTGATCCATCCATTTTTCAAAAACAACTTCCCTTCCAAGTTCTATTTCTCCACGGATATTATCCATCCATTTGATGGTGTTTTCCTGACGCGCCAATTGTTTCATTTTTTCTGCTTCTGACATACGCTTGTATTCCTCATCTTCCATGTAGAATGGTGATTCGATTTTGTGGTATTCTGCAAAGTCAATCATTGGCGGATATATAAATTTATCACGGTGATAAGGGAATTCTTTTTTTGCAAGGGTAGAAGGGAGGCAGATTTTGTCATCTACTACGGTACTCTCCTTAAGAACGTAGAATAGAAACTTCTCAATTCTTAATTTGTATTGTTGTTTATAGCGCAAATTGTCGTACAAAGATTTTAATCTTGTTCTTGCCTGTTGTATTTTATCATTGATAATTAAAACACGACCGTCTATGTTTTCAAAAAAGGAGATTACTTCTGTGAAAATTTTGTCGTATTGTTCCCAGTTTTCACGGTTGTCTTTGAAGGTAGATTCTGAGTTTTTAATTTTATCTATTACTTCTTGTTTAAAGTTTAATGCTTTAGTAACTCCTTCAGTTTGTTTTCCCAGTTGTTCGAAAATGATCAGGAACTGAGTGATCATTTCTTTAGGGTTTTCTACATTAGGTTTCAGAAGCACTCTTAGTTCCGCTACTTTTTTATCTACAAAACGCTGTAAGTTGTCTGTATGAGCAATGATGAATTTTTTTGATGCATTGTAGTGATGGGCATACCAATAACTTAGTTTTTCTATAGAGGTAACATCATCATCATGTACAGGTAAGGTGCGTTTAAAAGTGTGTACTAATTCAAGGTTTTCATAGTTAGGAGCTACTTCGTTGAGTAATAGTTTAGTAAAATCCTTCGCAAATTGAGTTAAGGCATAGTGGTATTCTTCCCCTTGTTTTAGTGTCGTATAAAAATGCTGACTTAGGCGTTTAGAAATAGCTTCTTTTTGAATGCTTCTTTCTCTTTTGAGCATTAAAATAACTTCGTCAACCGCATCTTCAAAATCTTTTTGTGTAAAAACCTCTTCGATCTCTTTGTTTTCGATTTTAGATTGAAGATTTAGCAGAAGAAATATGGTTTCAATATCGCGCGGAATCAAATAATCGAAACTTAATGCGATGCTTTGAAATATTTCTTCTTTGCTTATTATATTTTCGTTCATAGGTTAATCTTCTCTTTTAAAAATTAAATTTCTATTTGTCCTTTAAAAACAAATGTTGCATCTCCTTCCAGCCATACATTAGTGAATGAGGTGTTTTCACCTTTATTAAAATGGACGGTTAATTTCCCCCCTGGAGTTTCTACATTGCAATGTTTTTGCGAAGTGGCCATTTCCAGCATTGCAGAAGTAAGCGCCGCTGCAGTTACACCTGTTCCGCATGAAAGAGTCTCATCTTCAACCCCTCTTTCGTAGGTGCGTACATAAATCCCTTTTGGTGTTTTCTCAACAAAATTCACATTAACTCCTTGATTGATGAACAGGTTGCTGTATCGTATTTTTTTTGCTTCGGGGAGTATATCCATTTGTTTTACATCGGTGCCAAAATTTACAAAATGAGGTGAGCCTGTATTCAGCAGGTAATAGGCGCCGTTATTATTGTCGGAAATGGTGCTTTGCTGACCGGCATCAATAGTACTGACATCTTTCATTTTTACTCTCACTTTGTTTTTTGATGTAGAGGAAGATATGATCTTTGCAAGATGAACCCCATCTGATGCAATGAATTTTGCCTCTTGTTTTTTAATTGCTTTTATCTTTTTGGCAAAAGATACAATGCATCGACTGCCATTACCACAGAAGGAACTTTC
>CAZCJN010000035.1:0-8369 GCA_964498865.1 uncultured Bacteroidia bacterium | reverse complement strand
TCTTTTTGGCAAAAGATACAATGCATCGACTGCCATTACCACAGAAGGAACTTTCGTTTCCATCTGAGTTATAATATTTCATTTCAAAATCAAATCCTTTTTTTATCTGCAGAAGCATTAACCCATCAGCCCCTATTCCAAATCTTCTGTCGCACAAAAAAGCAATTTGTTTTCTGTTTAATCTAATCCGGCTCTTGCGATTATCAATCAGAATAAAATCGTTCCCTGTTCCTTCGTATTTATAAAAATCAAATTTCATTTTATTGATTCAATTAAGGATGGGTCTACTGTTTTTTCAAATTGTTTAAAGTCATCAGTGTAGTTCAATTCATAAACGGTGGCATCATATTTCATGAAAATTTTTCCATTACGGCTATAAAGCTTTATCTCTAAGTCCGGATTTATACCAAACAATACTAATTTGTTTTGTGTTAGTTTATAGCCTTTGTAGTTGACAGGAGACAACCAAAATTCTAATCTTTTAAACGTAGAAGAGTGCTCTGTATTTTTAATACCGCTTATTTTTTCTAAAATAGAATCTGATTGTGTGGTTTCATTTGGCTTTTCTGTTGACTCTATTTGCAAAACTTTTGTGCTTAATAATTTATCTTTTCTTACAATAATATTCTCATTCCCGGTTGGTGTAATGTTGAAGGAAGGAGAATGCTTTAAAAGAGAATCACTTTCTTGCAATACGGTTACTAAAGGAGTATCCAAAGAGTATTTTGATGATAATATATCGGATGAATTCATTTTGCTTTTTGTACTATCTCTTTTTTGATCCATTTCGTTCGTTAGACTTAAATTGTCATTTGTTACTATTTGGCTGGTTTCTGTGTCGGCAGAGGTTTGTAGCCATTTAGATTTTTTAAAGAATTCGTTTAAATCCAATAGAAAAAAACCTGCCCCAACTACTGTACCGGAAACTAAGCCTAAAAAGAACAATAATGACTTATTTGAAGTCGCCATTTTAAATGTATACAACCTTGTTTTTAAGTATCTGATTGTATGGTAACAAAAATATTCAAATTGAGCTCCATAAGTAAGAGTTGTTAACATGTGTTAGTAATTTCAAAACACATGAAAACTCCCTATGAAGTCAGCATTTTGTGCATGAAAATCATTGCTGATTTTTTTGAGTAAATAAAATTAAAAGAAATGGGTGAGGATATTACAGCAAAATATACTTATGCCGACCAGAATAAATCTGCGATAAATAGTACGAAACTACTCGTAAGGAAATGCGATTAATTTTTAACCAGTTTGTTCAGACATCTAACGAATGCATCGCGCATACCTTGATATTGCGCTTCCCTGCCAAAGTTTCTTTCTTCATGAGCTTCATTGATGGCAGTAGTAAGATGCACTAATTGACCGTTTAACCAGTTAACAAAATCATGTAAAGCTTCGGGGTTCATGTTATGATCTAAGTTGTTATTTTGTTCGGTAGACATATATTGAATGCTATTCACAGTATTATGTACGGGGTTTCACCTATAAAGGTTTCTAAAAATGTCTATAAAATATGAGCATTTAATAAGGAATTTCAAACATTATAACAATTTACATCCAGGCCTAGGCCTATATCGAATACATAAGGAGTTTCAGCCTTACTTAGACATTATTTACAGGGATTACGTTAACATAATGTTCGTAACGCTCTAATATTTTCCTTACATAATTATATGGTTCGTTTCCACGGCAGTAGCCACATTTTACAACGGGGTCGTTATAATATTGGGGCTTTGATTTTAAGAGAATAAACTTCTCTACATTATTGGTCCATAAGTTAGGGTTGTACCCATATTTTTCTGCTAATTTTCTAGCGTCAATAACATGACCAAGACCCGCATTATAGGAGGCTAAAACAAATTTTGTTCGTTCGTAGCTATTGGGAAGTATCTTTTTCCAGTAATTATCTAAGTCAATAATATGTTTGGTTCCTGCATCAATGCTTTGAATGGGTGTTGCAGCACATGTATCTAAGCCATATAATTGAGCTGTAGAATGGGTCATTTGCATTAAACCGCAGGCCCCCGCCCATGATTCTGCATTCGGATCGAACCTTGATTCCTGATAGATCATAGAGGCCAATAAGCGCCAATCCCAACCTATTTCCCGACTGTATGCGATGATCATGTCATCATATGGAGATATTTTATTACCTCTAAAGGAAGCATATTCACTATTGTTTCTTTCCTTAGGGTTTTTAAAGTATTTAACATATAAATAGGCGAAATCAGCAGTGCCTTTTTGTAATTCAATCCATTTATTTAATGAATTAAGTAAATCGGGGGTGTTTTTATTTACAGCCCATGCAATTTTTTGTGGAAAGCTTATAGCAGTACGTACGTCTATTTGAGAATAGTACGTTTGGTTAACCATAGCTACATTTTCATCAGATACGGTCAGGGGTATCTTTCCGGATGCTACCATGCTTATTAATTCCTCGGTACCTGCTTGTCCGGGCGCTTCGATAATATTTATAGAAGATCCTAGTTCACTTTGTAAATTAATTAGCCGTGAGTAATACGATGATGATTTTCGTACGTGAACTTCTTTTCCTGATAAATCAATCGCAGAACGAATGAGTTGTTTATCGAGCTCGTCTGCAGTCATTTTTTGCCACCTAAGTGGCTTTTTCTGGACTAATACCTGACGCGTATACATTAATGGTTTTGAGAAATTTACTTTTTTTAAACGCTCTTCCGTAACGGTTAAATTGGCACATACAATATCTGCTTCGCCTCTTGCCAATTGGTCTAAAACTTCATTTAAATTCTTTGCTACTATTATTTTTAATTCTACATCAATACTCTTCGCATACGAATGCAAGAGTTCATATTCATAACCCATTGGCTCACCCTTGTAAATGAAATAACTGGTAGTACTGTTGTCCACAATAGCTACTAACTTTCTTTTAGCAATAATTTCACTTAGATCATTCGTTGTTTGCAATGAGTCTATATTCGCCTTTGTAGTTCTGTTAAGATGATTACAATTACGTGTGTTGATTATTTCTATAAAAAGTAGAAAAAAACCAATTATTTTTATGAAATAATGATACGTCATTACATTGTTCCTTTATAGTTTTTACGTATTATATACAATAGGTTTCAATTGTTTTTAACAAAGCTTGATTCAACTGATGAATGATTAGTATTTTTAGACGAATTACATGTTTCAATCGTTTATAAAAAAGCTCTCGGAAGAGATTAAAACTGAATTACCGGGTTTTTCAGCTCATAATTTAATGGCCCATTTAGGAAGGGACGTGCTTGCTAAATATTCAAGTAATGATAAAATCCCTAAAAAAAGTGCTGTTTTAATTTTATTATTTCCTGATAAATCGGGGCATTTTGTAAGAACTTCATTTATCCTTCGCTCTGTAATTGAAAGGGGAAGTCATGGCGGGCAAGTTGCTTTTCCGGGAGGAGGGATGGAGCTTTCAGACGCAGATCTAGGGTATACTGCCTTGCGTGAAACAGAAGAGGAGATAGGAGTAAAGAGGGATTCTATATCCTTAATTGGAATGTTAACCCCGGTATATATACCGGTAAGTAATTACATGGTTCATCCTTATATAGGAGTGGTGGATTCGGAGCCTGAGTTTATTTTAGATCCCCAAGAAGTAGCCGGAATTATAACTTGCAGCTTAAGTGATTTAATTCATCCTGAAAATAAAACCAGAATTACTAAATACGTTAAAATAGTAGACTGTGAATTGGAAATACCTTGTTATAAGATAGAAGGAAAGGTGATTTGGGGAGCCACAGCAATGATCATCTCGGAATTAGAGCAATTAATGCTTAGAATTAAATAAACTATTTTCTTTTTACTTCTCCTATAGTATTGTCAAAGCATACATAATAGCTGCCTCTTTGCAGGTTGCCAATATCCACACGAGAGCCATAGCCTTTTTTAACTACTGATCCGTAAAAGTCATATACTTCGTACAAAGTTCCGCAAGAGAAATCTATTTGTTTAGAACCTTTGGAAAGTGAGAAAATACATTTAGGAGAACTCGATACAATTTTTATTTCGGAGGAGTATTTTGTCTGGTAGCCTGTTTGCTTTATTCTAAATCTATTTTCTCCTGAATGCAAGGCTGTTACCTGAAATCGATAACTATGCTCACCACTTGTACCTATCCCTTGCACTTCCCCCACATTTATCCATTTATTCCACCGGAATTGTTCTATAATATAAGGAATGGATCCTTCTTCTTTTTTTGCGGTCCAGGTTAATAGTCCATCATTCGTCATCTTCATCTGTGTGATCTCAAAAGAAGGAACGGGTTTCAATGCGCTGGGATTTAGTATGCGAGGTGGAATGCATTCATCTTTATGGTAGATTTTAATAGACACGTCGTCACCGTATTTGAAATTAAATTGTTCCAGGTCTATTTCAAATGCCGTTGAATTGATCTCATCGCTTGTGAGCTTGCCATTTACATATACAGCATAGGTGCAAAAACCAACACCTTGTTCGGTATATGCATTTTGAACATAAATATTTTTGTTTTGGTACTTTCCTTCTACTACAATAGTTCCGGAATAGGAAAAAGTAACGAGGAATAGTAAAATGATTAGTATAAAACTACTTTTCATTTTCATCAATGATTAGGCGACTAAGATACATAATAAACCCCCATAAAATCAAGTTTTGTTTTCACCGTATTACTACTTTAGCGCCAATAAATGAGCCTTCAAAATAATCATATTGCAAAAGATCTTTCCCCAGATGTAATGTTCATTGATATGAACTCCTTTTTTGCTACTTGCGAGCAACAAGTTAACTTTTATTTGCGCCACCGGCCGGTGGCAGTATGCGTGTATCCCGGTCAGTATGGTTGTGTGATAGCCCCTTCTATAGAGGCTAAAAAGAAGGGTATTAAGCTGGGCATGCGTTTGAACGAGGCAATGAAGATATGCCCCGAGCTGATCCCCCTCGAAACCCACCCTAACAGGTACAGAGAATACCATAAGCAAATTATGGGGGTGCTTAAAAAATATTGCAATGATGTTATTCCTAAAAGTATTGACGAGGCTATCATTAATTTCAAGTCCTATAAGCTGGTTCATAAAGATCTGATACAGGTAGCAAAGCAGATCAAAGAAGATATACGAAACGAAGTAGGAGATTATATGAAATGCTCTATAGGCATTGCTCCCAATTCTTTCCTTGCTAAGTTGGCTTCTGATATAAAAAAGCCGGACGGGTTAACGATTATATCTCCTGACAACATAGATGAGGTATTAAAAACACTTACGCTAACCGATTTGCCCGGTATTGCCAAAGCAACTGCTATCAGGATGAAACTCGCCGGTATTCACACACCACTCCAACTTAGACACATGTCTGCTGAAAAAGTAAAGACAGCATGTAATAGCATTGTAGGAATGTATTGGCATTACCGCCTTAATTTTTCAGAAGTAGATTTCTCTACCGGTGATTACAAAAGTATGCAAGCCATGAGGCAGATAGCCGCATCGCAGCGCCGGGAAGTAAAGATGTTAGACGACCTATTAGTATCTCTTTGCACCACACTCGAAAAAAGGATGGTTAAACAAGAAGTATACGCAAAAGATATACTCTTTACTGCCCGTTATGAAAATGGTACTTATTATAAAGAACATTTTAATTGCGAAAAAAATCCTGTTCAGGATGCTATGAAAATGATACAGTTGATCAAAAACAGGATGGAGTTATTTCAAAAGACCAACCGTTGCGAGCCGGTGATCAATACGGAGATGAATATGATGGGCGTGAATGTTTGTAATTTTATTCCTTCCTGTGCTTTGCAATACGATATATTTGAAAATAACGTGCAGCAACATCATTTAAGAAAGACGATGTATGAAATAAAAAAGAAATTCGGGAACGATAGCATTATAAAAGCGGCTGAGCTGCAAGAAGTAGAAGTGATGAAAGATGCGATAGGGTTTGGTTCGGTTAAACATTTATATTAATTAAACAGACGGATATGGATCACGCAGGTGTTGTAGGAGCAGGTATTATGGGTAGCGGAATAGCCCAGGTGGCAGCAACCGCCAAATGCAATGTGGTTTTATATGATACATCTTCAGCGGCTTTAGAGAAAGCAAAAGCAAATTTGCAAGCCACTTTTAAAAAGCTGGAAGAGAAGGGGAAGATGACTGCAGAGGAATCAAAAGCAATCTTAAGCAGGATCAGCTTTTCATCACAGCTCTCTGATTTTGGTTCTTGCCAATTGGTGATAGAAGCCATTGTAGAGAATTTAGAAGTGAAAAAAAAACTGTTTTCCGATATTGAAAACACAGTGAGCAAGGATTGCATTATTGCTTCAAATACCTCATCGCTTTCCATTACTTCTATAGCTTCGGCTTGTATAGTGCCTCAACGGGTAATAGGAATTCATTTCTTTAATCCTGCTGCACTCATGCCTTTGGTAGAAATTATTCCGGGCATTGCTACAGAGTCAAATCTTCCGGCTAAAATAAAAGCATTGATCGGTAAATGGAATAAAGTCCCTGTGATTGCCAAAGACACCCCCGGGTTTATCGTAAACAGGGTGGCACGACCTTTTTACGGAGAAGCCATTCGTATTTATGAAGAGGGAATTGCTGATTTTGCAACCATTGATTGGGCTATGAAAGAAATAGGTGGATTTAAAATGGGCCCGTTTGAACTTATGGATATGATCGGTAACGATGTAAACTATACAGTCACCGAAACAGTTTGGAAGCAATTCTTCCACGATCCTAAATACAAACCATCGCTTACTCAAAAAAGATTGTTTGAAGCCAATTTGTTTGGTAAGAAAACCGGAAGGGGCTATTACGATTATTCTTTACCGATGCCCGAACCAAAAAAGGATAAAACACTTGGAGATAAAATCTTCTTCAGGGTTTTGTGTATGCTTATTAACGAAGCAGTAGACGCCCTTTATTATAATGTAGCTACCCGAGAAGACCTGGATATGGCCATGACTAAAGGAGTGAACTATCCTAAAGGACTTTTACAATGGGCCGATGAGGTAGGAGTGGAGAAGGTTTTAAATGAATTACAGCAACTTTATTCCGAATACCAGGAAGATCGGTACAGACCTTCTGTTCTTTTAAAGAAGATGGCCAAGAATTAACATTGTCTTTATGCTTCTTTGCGGTGCCGACCAATAAATCATTAGTGGTTTGTACTATTTTGTTGCTGCCACCTTGTTTCTTGATAGTGGCAGTTTGTTTTCTAATGGTGTCAGCTTATTTTTTGACAGTGACGCTCTGTTTCTTACTGCTGCCGGCTCGTATATTGACGGTGTCTGCCTGTTTTCTGATGATGGCAGTTCGTAGGTCGTTGCTGTCACTCTGTTTTTTGGCAGTGATGCCCTGTTTTCTAATAATGTCAGCTCATTGCTCAATGGTGTCGGTTCGTTTTCTGATTATGGCTGCCCATAGGTCATTGCTGCTACTCTGTTTTTTGATAGTGACACGCTATTTCTCAATAATGTCCTCGAATAATCTCCAACTATTTCTGTAGCCTAAGGCTACAATAAAGTATTGTTTATATATTTATTGCTAATGTCAACGGGCTATCAAATAAAAGATCAGTTTGTAGCTATAAGCTACATCTATAAACAGACGAAGGCGCTCCGAAGGAGTCCCTTGGACAGCCTTCGCCTAACTGGGGATTATAAGTATGGCATCATTAAGTAATATAAGCAGAGCTTATAAGAATATCAGCCCACGAGGTACAACCTCGCGGGTACGGGGGCAAGTATTGTAACAAACAAAATCATGAGAACAATTGGAATTTTATTTATTGCCATTTTATTTCATACAAATCTTGTTGGACAAGAAACTACTGGAAATTCTAGTGGCGTGACGCATTTGTTGAAAGGAACTTGGTATGTGGTGAATAGTTGGCCCTCAACGAAAGACACTTTGGTTTTTAAAAGAGAATCAAAAGTACCTAACAATTGGGGTGACAGAATTGAAATTTCAGAAACTGGAGAAATTGTAGACGCATATTCAGCACCATGTGGTAACGACACAAGAATTCACAAAATAAATGGAAGTTGGACGCTTGATAAAACTGAAAGTATTATAACTACAACAATTCCAATATATCTCGACAGACCGAAAAACAAAATTCTAAAACTAACTGCAGACATTTTGGTTTTGGAAAGAATTGAATAAATAAGTATATACCATGCGCATAACAGCACCTTGCCACTATGCTTACATTCAAGTGCTGTCAGGTGTTACACCTGACAGGAGATAATATGCGTCAGGTCGTAACCTGCCTGCTCCGAAGGAGTCCTTTGGACCGGCAGGCAGGGACCTGACGACACTAGAACAACATTAAATTAACCCTGACACAGTTTAATGAAC
>CAZCJN010000034.1:16629-18750 GCA_964498865.1 uncultured Bacteroidia bacterium | reverse complement strand
CTTACCTTCGGATTCTATTTATTTAAGTTTTTATTGGCAACCCGAAGGAAGGGGTAACCAGCCGGACAATGGAGACTCGCTTGTGCTTCAATTCAAAAACGCGTCTGATCCAAACCCTGCAACTGCCTGGAAAAATGTATGGGGAATAAACGGCTTTAAAAATCCCATTTCTGACACAACCTTTCATTTAGTAATGATTCCTATAAAAGATACAGCTTATCTAAAAAATGGCTTTCAATTTAGGTTCAGAAACTATGCAACCATTTCAGGCAATGTTGACCATTGGCATATTGATTATGTTTTACTGGACAAAAACCGTAATAAAGCTGATACAACATTTAGTGATGTATCTTTTATTTACAATTCCCCCTCTCTTCTCAAAAATTATTACGCCATGCCTTGGAAGCAATATCTGGCAGCAGAGATGAAATCAAATATTAACTTCTTGATACGAAACAATGACACAGTAGATAAAAACACTTCTTTTGTTGATACTATTTATAATGGTTCCGGAACAGTTTTATCAAACTACAATGGAGGAAATTATAACGTAACTCCATATAAAAATTTAGGAATATTTAATCAACCAGGATTCAATAGTCATTCCACTAGCTATTCTTTTCCTGCACTTACAACGGATACTTCTTTCTTATTAAAATGTATACTTAACACCACACCCGATAAAAACAGAAGGAACGACACGCTTATCTACATACAAAATTTTAAAAACTATTTTGCATATGATGATGGTACTGCCGAAGCAGGTTACGGACTCACTTGTGATGCTCCTTGCCCCCCTTCACAGTTGGCATATAAATTCACCTTAAACCAACCCGATACTTTAGTCGCAGTTCAAATGCTTTTTAATTGGATTGGTCCTAATGTCAATCAACAACAATTTCAAATTCGAGTTTGGAGCGACAATAATGGATTGCCTGGAACAATGGTTTATGAAGATACTATTACAACACCCAACTACGAGTATGTATATAATAAGAATGGAGGCAACCTTACCAATACTTTTTATCCTTACATATTAAAATCTAAAATAAAACTAAGCGGGATATTTTATGTGGGCTTTGTCCAATACACAATACCATCCAGCACGCTTCTTAATTTAGGGTTTGACAGAAATACTAACTCTAACAGCAAGATGTTCTATAAAACAGATAATTTTTGGGAACAAGCTACTATCCCCGGTTCATGGATGATTCGCCCTATATTTGGTACATTGAAAGGAATAGTAAGTATACCTGAAGAAGGCTTTTTATCTGCAAACATTCAATTATATCCTAATCCTACTGACGGAAGATTTACCATACGATTAAACGACATACTGAAACTTAAAAATGAAGAACTTAAACTATCTATCTATTCAACCACAGGCCAGTTGTTATATGAAACAAAAATTTTATCTGAGATTTCGGAAATAAGTATAAACCACTTTCCAAAAGGTTTATACTTTGTCAGGATCAATAGCATAAAAGGGCTTTCTTGGAATCAGAAACTTGTACTCACTCATTGATTTCGTTGATAGAACTACATTTCCAAATCAATCAATTCATATCTTTGCAGGCATTATGAATGAAACTATACTCATCCTGGATTTCGGATCGCAATACACTCAACTTATCGCACGAAAAATTCGCGAGCTAAATGTTTACTGCGAAATCCATCCCTATAATTTCATACATAAAAAAGAATTCAGCCTTCATAATTACAAAGGAATTATTTTATCAGGATCTCCCTTCTCTGTTCGTCAGAAAAACTCTCCACAGCCAGATCTAAATCTTATACGAAATAAGATACCTGTTTTAGGGATCTGCTATGGTGCACAATTATTGGCCCATCAATCGGGTGGCGAGGTGAAACCATCTAAACACCGAGAATATGGAAGAGCCAACTTATCGTTTGTAAATAATAATTCACCACTATTCAAAAGTATTTCTTCCAACTCCCAAGTATGGATGAGCCATAGCGATACAATTGTAGTTGCTCCCAAAAATTTCGAAATAACAGCTAATACGAACGATGTAAAGTATGCAGGTTTTCATATTAACGGAGAGCAAACTTTTGGCATTCAATATCATCCTGAAGTTTTTCACACTACCGACGGACTAA
>CAZCJN010000034.1:0-16529 GCA_964498865.1 uncultured Bacteroidia bacterium | reverse complement strand
CAAACTTTTGGCATTCAATATCATCCTGAAGTTTTTCACACTACCGACGGACTAAAGCTTCTTAAAAATTTTATTGTTTCTATTTGCAACTGCTCCCAAGGTTGGACACCGGCTTCGTTTGTACAAACTACGGTTAATGAGCTAAGGGATAAACTTAAAAATGATAAAGTTATAATGGCTCTATCCGGAGGAGTAGATTCAACGGTAGCTGCCATACTACTTCACAAAGCCATCGGGAAAAATCTGTATTGCATATTTGTTGATAACGGCTTATTAAGAAAAGATGAATTCAAAAACGTTATGCACTCCTATAAAAACATGGGGTTAAACATTAAAGGAATTGATGCTAAAAAGATATTTTATAAAGCTTTAAAACATAAAACAGATCCTGAAACAAAAAGAAAGATAATTGGAAAAGGGTTTATAGATGTATTTCAAAAAGAAGCCAAAAAGCTTCAATCTTCAAAAGCCAAAAACATTAAGTGGCTAGGGCAAGGAACTATCTATCCGGATATTATTGAAAGTGTGGCTGTGAAAGGACCATCTGCTACCATTAAATCGCATCATAACGTAGGAGGGCTTCCTAAAAAAATGAAACTGCAAGTGGTAGAGCCATTAAACACACTATTCAAAGACGAAGTAAGAAGAGTAGGAAAACAATTAGGAATTGATAAATCTATTTTAGAAAGACATCCTTTCCCTGGCCCCGGATTAGGTATTAGAATTTTAGGAGATGTGACCGAAGAAAAGGTACGAATCTTGCAAGAAGTAGATCATATATATGTAGAAGGTTTGAAAAATGCAGGACTATATGATAAGGTATGGCAAGCAGGTTCAGTATTAACGCCCATTAGGAGCGTCGGAGTTATGGGAGATGAACGCACCTATGAAAATGTGGTTGCTTTACGGGCAGTTACAAGTACCGATGGCATGACTGCAGACTGGTGTCACCTACCTTACGAATTCCTAGCAAAAACTTCTAACGAGATCATTAATAAAGTAAAAGGTGTAAACAGAGTAGTTTATGACATAAGCTCAAAACCACCTGCTACCATTGAATGGGAATAATAGCATCAAACATGAAGAAGTCTATACATATATATATGATAATCATACTACTTGCCCTAATACAAGTAGCCTCCCTTGTTCATGCCCAGCAACCAATAAAAAAATCTAAACAAACAGAAACCGTAAATGGAATTAAATTCTATATACATACTGTAGAAAAAGGACAAACCCTCTACTCGATTTCAAAAGCCTACGGAACTACTGTAAATATTATTGTTGCAAATAATCAAGAAGTATTAGATGGCTTAAAAATAGGGAACAAAATAAAAATCCCTTACATAAATAATGCTGTTATAACAACTATACCTGCGACTAAAGAAGATAAAAAGTCTAAAATTTCTTCTGAGAAGAAGTCGAAAAAAGACTCTTCTGCCGTCACTCAAAAAGCGAGCCTACCCATTACTACTGAACCTACTATAACTAACGAGGTTATAAAACCTATCGGAGATATTCATGTTGGGTTATTTCTTCCCCTTTCTCTTTCATCAGAAGAAAATCTGGATCTGAATAACGAAAAAATAAATGATGAAACAAAAATTGGAATTGAATTTTATGAAGGATTTAAATTAGCATTTGATTCATTAAAAAAAAATGGATTCAAAGGATATATTCATGTATATGATTCCGATACAGATTCAATCACTTTGGAAAACTTATTACGAAAATCTGAAGTAAAAGATTTAGATATGATTATTGGTCCTCTGTATGGAAAACGTTTTGACAGAATTCAAAAATTCGCCAAAGAGAATAACATAAACATTGTTTCACCTACTATACAAGCTAATCACATATTAATGGGAAATACACATGTAAGCAAAGTAACTCCATCCTATATCACCCAATCAGAAACACTTGCTAAATATATTGCAGAGAAATTTAATGGAAATAATATAATTGTATTTAACTCTGCTAACGCAAAAGATCGTCCATACATAAATTCCTTTAAAAAAGCTGCTAATGAAATTTTAACTAAACTGAATTTGGATACAGTAAAGGAAATGACCTTTACCACTATGCCAACTTTTATGAGCCAAACAAAGGCCAATATAATTGCTATTCCTTCTACAAATCAGTCTTTCATAACCGAAGCCATCAATAAGCTCTTCCTCCATAAACAAGAAAACCTTCAGCAAAATACTCCTGACAGTATTCTTATTTTTGGGCTTAGCAATTGGCAAGACATAGAAAGTTTGGATTTTGGATATCTCAAAACCTTATACGGAACCATCTCATCGTATTCCTTTATCGATTATTCAAACCCTAAGACCAAAAAGTTTATATTAAACTATCGTAATCTATACAAAACAGAGCCTACTGAATATGTTTACTTAGGATTCGATGTTGGGTATTATTATTTGGATGGATTACAAAAATATGGGAACGAGCTCCAACGCAAATTACCCAAATTACACTATAAAGGAATTCAAACCGAGTTCAATTTTATACAATCAGATATAAACAGCGGCTATGAAAATACCGCAGTTGGGATTATGAAGTTTAATAACTATTCATATATAAGGCTAAAATAACAGTTGTTAAAAGATTGTTCATTCCCCCTTAAAACATCAGGAAAAAAAAGAAATTGCTATACACAATAATTATATATATTTGCACCTCAATTTTTAATTTAATAAAATGCTTATTGTATCAGTAAAAGAAGGCGAAGGCGTAGAAAAAGCGCTTAAAAAACTTAAAAAGAAGTTTGAAAAAACAGGAACTTTACGTGAGTTACGCAGGCGTCAGGTTTTCACAAAACCTTCTGTACAAAGAAGAGAGACTGTAAAACGCGCTAAATACAAGCAACGTTTAGTTGAAGCACAAGATTAGTAGTTTACCTCTCAAATACTTATATTTATTGCGGATTGAATAAAATTTCAGTCCGCAATATTTTTTTTATGACTACGTTTGTTTACAGAGTATGCTAACGACAAACAAAGAAAGTTTCATTAATCACCTCAAGTTTGAAAAGAGACTTTCTCCTCATACTTCCTTATCCTATTCCAACGATTTAGATCAGTTTTTTATTTACTTAAAAAGTGTTTATCAGATCAATACTATTAACGAAGTCAATCATACTATCATTCGTTCATGGGTAGTATCACTCATTGAAAACAAACTGACTCCCCGATCGGTGAATAGGAAAATAAGCACCCTTAAATCATTTTACAAGTTTTTACTGAGGGAAAAAACTGTAGAAACAAATCCGACGAACAAGATACAAACTCCCAAAATACCTAAACGTTTGCCGGTGTTCATAGAGGAGAGTAAAATGAATAACCTAATTGAAGATGTAAAATTTAGTTCAGACTTTGAGGGGAAACGAAACTTACTTATAATAGAGCTGCTTTACGCTACCGGAATGCGTCGTGCTGAACTCATCAATTTAAAAGAAGGTGATATTAATTTCAACAACCACACAATAAAAGTTTTAGGAAAAAGAAATAAAGAACGCCTTATACCTATTACTAACGAATTAGGCACCCTTATTAAGGAATACATCTCGGAGAAAAAAAATATAAATACCAACAACAATTTTCTGTTTATCACTAAAAACGGAAAACAAATTTATGCATCGGCCGTATACCGTACAGTGAGAGATTCATTATCTAAGGTAACGACGGCTTCAAAGAAAAGTCCTCATATATTAAGGCATAGTTTTGCTACCCACTTGTTAAACAACGGCGCAAACCTTAATGCCATAAAAGAGTTATTAGGCCATGCCAACTTAGCTGCAACACAAGTTTACACACATAATACCATTGAAAAATTAAAATCAGTATATTCGAAAGCACACCCAAAAGCATAATCAATCATTAAAATATATAACTATGAATACCCAAATTCGCTCTATCCACTTTGATGCAGATTCAAAACTCATCAATTATATCAATAAAAAAATAGTAAAACTCCCTCACTTTTTTGATGCCATTATAGGCAGTGAGGTATATCTTAAATTAGAAAAATCGTCTACTTCAGAAAACAAAGTAGTAGAGATAAAACTAAATATTCCTGGAAATGATTTGTTTGTTAAGCGCCAATGCACCACTTTTGAAGAAGCAACCGATGAATGCATTGAAGCATTAAAGCAACAAATCAAAAAACGTAAGGGCAAATCAAGAAGAAGTTTGTCAAAAGACAAAACAAAAATTGTAATTGAATAAACCCGCCTAAATTTTTTTCTAAAAAATTTTCTTGATTTTGTTTGTAATAAGAAATGTTTTCTACTTTTGCAATCCGTTTTTGAAAATTACCAGCCAGCGTAGCTCAGCTGGTAGAGCAACTGACTTGTAATCAGTAGGTCGGGGGTTCGATCCCCTTCGCTGGCTCTTTTTGAGTTCTTTATTTATTTTGTTGTTCCATGTTTTCGTAATCAACCAATTACGAAACGTTTAAAACTTGGAACCTTTCTTAGGGGAGATAGCCAAGTGGTCAAAGGCAACAGACTGTAAATCTGTCCTCTTCGGAGTTCCAAGGTTCAAATCCTTGTCTCCCCACAACAAAAAGAAAGCATGAATGTAATTCATAGGTTTAAACCCCCTATGAAACAAGCGGAAGTAGCTCAATTGGTAGAGCTTCAGCCTTCCAAGCTGAATGTTGCGGGTTCGAGTCCCGTCTTCCGCTCTGTTCTTTTATTAGTTAATTGTTATCTTTTAGCTATTATTGTTTTTCTTCTCCAAAAACTATGATTGCTAATCATTAACTATTAACTGAGTTAGGCCAATGTAGCTCAGTTGGTAGAGCACGTCCATGGTAAGGACGAGGTCACCAGTTCGATCCTGGTCATTGGCTCGGTTAAGTATTAAGTAGTATGGTCTTCCCTAAATCGGCTTAACAACGCTTCCCTGAAAGCCGGAAATTTGAGGAAAAAATGTTTATTGTTTTTAAGAGCGGGTGATAAATATTATCTATATTTGCACCCCTGAATTGAAAAATTTTATTAATTAAGAAAAAATCGTCTAATATTTTAAACTAATTCTCACTATGGCAAAAGAAAAATTTGATCGTTCCAAACCACACGTAAACATTGGAACAATTGGTCACGTCGACCACGGAAAAACTACTCTTACTGCAGCGATCACAACAGTTCTTGCAGATAAAGGGTTAGCTCAAGCTCGTGACTTTTCGTCAATTGACAACGCGCCGGAAGAAAAAGAACGTGGTATCACTATCAATACTTCACACGTTGAGTATGCTACTGACAAACGTCACTACGCACACGTTGATTGTCCTGGTCACGCCGATTATGTAAAAAACATGGTTACAGGTGCTGCTCAAATGGACGGTGCTATTCTTGTTGTTGCCGCTACAGACGGACCAATGCCTCAAACTCGTGAGCACATTCTTCTTGCACGCCAAGTAGGTGTACCTCAAATTGTAGTGTTCATGAACAAAGTTGATATGGTTGACGATCCAGATCTTCTTGAATTAGTTGAAGCCGAAATCAGAGACCTTCTTACTTTCTATGGCTATGATGGTGCAAAAACTCCTATCATCAAAGGATCCGCTCTTGGTGGATTGAATAAAGATGCTAAATGGGTTCCAAAAATATTAGAATTAATGGATGCTGTGGATTCTTATATCCCACTTCCTGTACGTGTTGTAGATAAGCCATTCCTTATGCCTGTAGAAGATATTTTCTCGATCACTGGTCGTGGAACAGTTGCTACCGGACGTATTGAACAAGGAATTTGTAAAGTTGGTGAAGAGATTGAAGTAGTAGGAATGCGTGAAGAAAAAATGAAAACAGTTATCACCGGTGTTGAAATGTTCCGTAAAGAACTTGATTCAGGTCAAGCAGGAGACAATGCAGGTCTTTTACTCCGTGGTATTGATAAAAAAGATATTTGGAGAGGAATGGTACTTGCAAAACCAGGAACCATTACTCCACATACAATATTTAAAGCAGAAGTTTACGTTCTTAAAAAAGAAGAAGGTGGAAGACATACTCCATTCCATAACAACTACCGCCCTCAATTTTATATGCGTACAACCGATGTAACTGGAACTTGTACACTTCCTGAAGGACGCGAAATGGTAATGCCTGGCGACAACGTGACCATTCAAGTTGAATTAATTCAACCGGTTGCAATGGACAAAGGATTGCGTTTTGCTATCCGTGAAGGTGGAAGAACAGTAGGTGCTGGACAAGTTACCGAGATCATTAAATAGGCAGTTACAGTAGGCACTTAGGCAACTGCTAATTGTTGACTAAAGCTGCCAACTGAGCAAACAGGTGTAGCTCAATTGGTAGAGCAGCGGTCTCCAAAACCGCAGGCTGGGAGTTCGACCCTCTCCACCTGTGCAAAGTAAAAATGTGGTTTAAAATATATGCAGGTTGATTTTAAAATTAGCCTGCATATAATTAAAGATTAATAAAATGAATAAAGTACAAGCATACTTCAACGATACCTATAGTGAATTAGTAACTAAAGTATCTTGGCCTACATGGAAAGAACTTCAAGCAAGTGCTGTTATCGTAATGGTAGCAACACTTCTTACCTCTTTACTTGTTTATGGAATGGACGTAGCTTTTAAATTCATTATGGAAATGATCTATAACTTTTTTGCTTAATATTCAATGACAACAACAGTTGAAAATAAAGATGCATCAGCTAAGCCTTCTTCTTCAGATGAAAAAAGATGGTTTGTAGTAAGGGCTATAAGTGGGAAGGAAAAAAAGATAAAGCAGAGCATTGAAACTGAAATCAAAAGAATGAAACTAGGGAAATATGTTTCTCAAGTTTTAATTCCTACAGAAAAAGTATTTCAAATTCGTGCAGGTAAAAAAATAAGTAAAGAAAGAAATTTCTTTCCTGGATACATTCTTGTGGAGGCTTACCTTTCCGGAGAAGTTCCTCATACAATTAAAAATGTACCTGGGGTATTAGGATTTCTTGGAAGTAACAATGGGGAGCCCATTCCATTGCGTCTTGCAGAAGTAAATAGAATACTTGGGAAAGTAGATGAGTTGGCTGAAACAACTGAAAAAATAAATGTCCCTTTCTATGTAGGTGATACAGTAAAAATCATAGATGGACCATTCAATACTTTTACAGGAACAATTGAAGAAGTAATTGAAGAAAAGAAAAAACTAAAAGTAACTGTTAAAATATTCGGAAGAAAGACTCCGCTTGAATTAAGTTTCATGCAGGTGGAAAAACAATAATTAAAACTAATTTGAAAATGAATTGATTTGAAAATTTGAGGATGATTTCCTTCGCTTCCAAAAGAAATCGTTTTCATTTTCAAGTTATCAAATCTTCAAATCATCAAATTAAATAAAATGGCAAAAGACGTAAGCGCATTAGTAAAACTGGTAATAAAGGCAGGAGCAGCTAACCCCGCTCCTCCTATCGGTCCTGCACTGGGTGCAAAAGGTGTAAACATCATGGAGTTTTGCAAGCAATTCAATGCTCGCACAAAAGACCTTGGTAATAAAATGATTCCTGCAATCATTACTGTTTATACAGATAAAACCTTTGAATTTGTACTTAAAAGACCTCCCGTTGCAGCTCAATTAAAAGAAGCACTAAAAATAGAAAGCGGATCTGGAGAACCTAATAGAAAAAAAGTAGGAACTGTTACATGGGCACAGATCAAAGCAATTGCTGAAGATAAAATGCCCGATTTGAACTGCTTTAAATTAGAATCTGCCATGAGCATGGTAGCAGGTCAGGCTCGCAGTATGGGCATAAACGTAGAAGGAAAGAAATAACATTGTATTTAAAAATCAAAAAATGGCAAAGTTGACTAAAAAAAGAAAAGCGGTTATTGGCAAGTTTGATGCTGCAAAAGCATACAACCTTCGCGATGCTGCTAAAATCATAAAAGATATTACAACTACAAAATTCGATGCTTCGGTTGATGTAAGTGTTCGCTTAGGTATTGATACTGCAAAGGGTCAAATCGTTCGCGGAACTGTTGCAATGCCTCATGGAATCGGAAAATCTGTTCGCGTACTTGTTCTCTGCACCCCAGATAAAGATGCAGAAGCAAAAGCAGCAGGTGCTGATTATGTAGGACTCGATGATTATGTAGAAAAAATAAAAGGAGGCTGGACAGACATGGATGTTATTGTTTGTACACCTTCGGTAATGGGTAAAGTAGGTGCATTAGGTAAAGTATTGGGTCCAAGAGGACTTATGCCTAACCCTAAATCAGGTACAGTAACCATGGAAGTAGGAAAAGCGGTAAAAGAGGTAAAAGCAGGTAAAATTGATTTTAAAGCCGACAAGCAAGGAATTGTGCACGCTTCCATTGGAAAAGTTTCGTTTGATGCAGATAAAATTGCTGATAACGCAAACGAACTGATCGTATCCATTTCCAAATTAAAACCGGCTGCTTCCAAAGGAACATATATAAAGAGTATTGTAATGTCAAGCACTATGAGCCCAGGCGTTGCAATTGACTCAAAAATTTTTGGTTAATACTATTACAAGATGAACAAACAAGAAAAAAATCAGATGATCGATTCTTTGTCAACTATGTTGAAAGAGACTCCTCACTTCTATCTGACCGATACTTCCGGACTTACCGTTGAGAAGACAAACAAGTTACGTCGTTTGTGTTTTGACAAAAACATTAAAATGGTTGTTGTTAAAAATACACTTCTCAGCAAGGCGATGGAAAAAACAAGTTCTAACTACGAACCTTTACACGATACTTTGAAAGGATCTACTTCTATTATGTTTTGCTCAGTTGCTAACGACCCTGCAAAATTGATAAAAGATTTTCGCAAAGAAGGTAATGAAAAGCCCGTGCTTAAAGCTGCGTATGTAGAAGAATCGGTTTACATAGGACACAACCAATTAGATGCATTAGCGAACATTAAGAGCAAAAACGAAATGATCGGAGAAGTTATTGCGCTTCTTCAATCTCCTGCTAAAAATGTTATTAGCGGACTTTTATCAGGCAAAAACAAAATTGCCGGTATCGTTAAAACATTAGAAAGCAGATAGTAAAAAAAACAAATAAACAGAAACAATCATTTATAAAAACCAATAACGATGGCAGACTTAAAGCAAATTGCAGACCAATTAGTTAACTTAACAGTTAAAGAAGTAAACGAATTGGCAAAAATCTTAAAAGATGAATACGGAATTGAACCAGCTGCAGCAGCTGTAGCAGTAGCTCCAGCAGGTGGCGCAGGTGGCGCAGGAGCTCCTGAAAAATCAACTTTTGATGTAATCCTTAAAAATGGAGGAGCTGCAAAACTTCAAGTAGTTAAACTTGTAAAAGAACTTACAGGCTTAGGACTTAAAGAAGCAAAAGATCTTGTTGACGCTGCACCAAAACCGGTTAAAGAAGGTATCTCTAAAGAAGATGCTGAAAGTTTGAAAAAACAATTAACCGAAGCAGGAGCAGAAGTTGAGATTAAGTAATCACTAATATATAAACATATCCCCCGTACATGAAAAATGGTGCGGGGTATTTGTGTTTATACTTGTTCTTTCTCTTGAAGAGAATTCTTCAAGAAAGTCATTCGAAAACTTGAAAACGTAAACCGAAATCAGTTGTATGGCATCAATAAAGAAAAACCCTCGCGTAAATTTCACCCGAACAAAAAATCAAATTGATTACCCCGACTTTTTGGAGATACAATTGCAATCCTTTAAGGATTTCATGCAGGTAGATACCACTCCTGAAAACAGAAAGAATGAAGGGTTATTTAAAGTGTTTGCAGAAAACTTTCCGGTATCGGATGCCAGAAATAATTTCGTTTTAGAATTCTTAGACTACTACGTAGATCCTCCTCGGTACGGCATTGATGAATGTATCGAAAGAGGTTTAACTTATAACGTGCCATTAAAAGCACGCTTACGTCTCTCTTGTACAGATCCTGAACACGAAGATTTTAAAACCGTGGTTCAAGATGTATATCTTGGAGCTATTCCTTATATGTCTCCAAAAGGAAGTTTCATTATTAACGGAGCAGAACGTGTTATTGTATCACAACTACACCGCTCACCGGGCGTGTTCTTCGGACAAAACCGTCATCCTAACGGAAGCCGCCTCTACTCTGCCCGTGTTATACCTTTTAAAGGTGCCTGGATTGAGTTTGCTACAGACATCAATAACGTGATGTATGCATATATAGATAGAAAAAAGAAATTGCCTGTTACCACTATGCTTCGTGCAATTGGTTTTGAAAACGACAAACAAATTCTTGAGTTGTTTAACCTTGCCGATGAAATACAAGTAAACAAACCTACTCTAAAAAAAGCTGTAGGAAGAAAATTAGCAGCACGTGTTTTAAAAACATGGGTTGAAGATTTTGTAGATGAAGATACCGGCGAGGTAGTTTCTATTGAACGTAACGAAGTATTGATCGAACGTGAAACTATTTTAACCGATGAGCATGTAGAAACTATTCTTAATGCCAACGTTAAAACGGTTATCTTACATAAAGAAGATAAAGAGTTCAACGATTACGCGATAATTTATAACACATTACAAAAAGATGCAACCAACTCTGAAAAAGAAGCGGTTGAATACATCTATCGTTTACTCCGTAATGCAGAACCACCTGATGAAGAAACGGCTAAAAGTGTAATTGAAAAATTATTCTTTTCAGACAAACGTTATGATTTAGGTGAAGTAGGCCGTTACCGTTTGAATAAAAAATTAAATCTAAATATACCTGAAACCATTCGCGTTCTTACAAAAGATGATATCGTTGCTATCATTAAATTTTTGATTCAGCTTATTAACTTAAAAGTTAATATAGATGATATCGATCATCTTAGCAACCGTCGTGTAAGAACTGTAGGAGAACAATTATCCTCTCAATTCGGTGTTGGGTTAGCACGTATGGCTCGTACCATTCGTGAACGTATGAATGTTCGTGATAACGAAGTGTTTACTCCTATTGATCTGATCAATGCAAAAACACTTTCTTCAGTTATCAATTCATTCTTTGGAACAAATCAACTTTCTCAGTTCATGGATCAAACCAATCCATTGGCAGAGATTACACACAAAAGAAGATTATCTGCATTAGGTCCCGGCGGTCTATCACGCGAGCGTGCAGGTTTCGAGGTACGTGACGTACACTATACTCACTATGGTCGCCTTTGTACTATTGAAACACCGGAAGGTCCGAACATCGGTTTGATTTCATCCCTATGCGTTTATGCTAAGATCAATAAACTTGGTTTTATTGAAACTCCATACAGAACAGTAACCGATGGAAAAATTGATGTTAACAAAGCAGTTACATACCTTACTGCCGAAGAAGAAGATGAAAAGGCAATTTCACAAGCTACGGTTAACATTGATGAAAAAGGGAAAATACTAGACAGTAATGTAAAATCCCGTTTTGAAGGTAACTATCCATTAGTTGAACCTGAGAAAGTTCATTTGATGGATGTTGCTCCAAACCAAATTGCATCTATTGCCGCTTCACTTATTCCGTTCCTTGAACATGATGATGCCAACCGCGCCCTCATGGGATCGAATATGATGAGACAAGCAGTTCCTCTACTCCGCCCTGAATCCCCTATTGTAGGAACTGGCTTAGAAGGAATAGTTGCTCTTGATTCACGTACATTAATCACTGCTGAGAACGACGGAGTTGTTGAGGCAGTTGACGCACGCGAAATCACGATCAGATATTCTCTATCTGACGAACAAAAATTATTAAGCTTTAATGAAGACTTACAAACATACAGCTTAACAAAATTCAGAAAAACAAACCAAAGTACCTCTGTTACACTTTGTCCTATTGTAAAAAAAGGGGAAAAAGTAAAAAAAGGACAAGTACTTTGCGAAGGTTACGGTACTCAAAACGGAGAACTTGCTCTTGGAAGAAACCTAACAGTGGCATTCATGCCTTGGAAAGGGTATAACTTCGAGGATGCAATTGTGATTTCTGAAAGAATGGTTCGTGACGACATTTTTACCTCAATTCACGTAGATGAGTATTCACTTGAAGTACGTGAAACAAAACGTGGAATGGAAGAATTAACTTCTGACATTCCTAACGTTAGTGAAGAAGCTACAAAGAATCTTGACGAACGGGGAATCATTCGCGTAGGTTGCGAAGTAAAAGAAGGTGATATCCTTATAGGTAAAATTACTCCTAAAGGAGAAACAGATCCTTCACCGGAAGAAAAACTACTTCGCGCTATATTCGGTGATAAAGCCGGTGACGTAAAAGATGCTTCTTTAAGAATGCCTTCTTCTACTTACGGAATTGTTATGGAAACCAAACTTTTCTCTCGTTTGGTTAAAGATAAAAAAACCAAGACTGATGAAAAAGATGTGCTTGATAAAATAGACAAAGAATTCAATCAAAAATTTGCTGCACTCAAAGCTTCCCTTGTAGAAAAACTAATGAAACTTGTTAGTGGTAAAACATCACAAGGTGTAGTCAACTACTTAAAAGAAGAATTGATTGGACGTGGTGATAAATTCACAGAAAAGGCCCTCAACAAAATCGAAGACTTTACTGAAGTTAATCCATATAAATGGACAACCAGTAACGAAACGAACGATCAGATTTATGAATTACTTCACAACTACCGTGTTAAATATAATGAAATCTTAGGCGAACATAAACGCAGAAAATTTGCTGTACAAGTAGGTGATGAATTACCTGCTGGAATCATTCAACTTGCTAAAGTCCATATTGCTCAAAAAAGAAAACTTAAAGTGGGTGATAAAATGGCAGGAAGGCACGGTAACAAAGGTATCGTTGCAAAAATTGTTCGTGATGAAGACATGCCTTTCTTAGAGGATGGAACTCCTGTTGACGTTGTGTTGAATCCGCTGGGTGTACCTTCACGTATGAATCTTGGTCAGATCTACGAAACTGTACTTGGATGGGCCGGGCAAAAATTAGGAAGAAAATTTTCTACTCCTATTTTCGACGGAGCTTCCATAGATCAGATCAATGCACTGACGGACGAAGCAAAATTACCTCGTTACGGAAAAACGTATTTGTATGATGGAGAAAGCGGAAAACGTTTTGATCAGCCTGCAACTGTGGGTGTAATTTATATCTTAAAACTACACCACATGGTGGATGATAAAATGCATGCACGTTCTATTGGTCCATACTCGCTCATTACTCAACAACCGCTAGGTGGTAAAGCACAATTTGGTGGCCAGCGTTTCGGGGAGATGGAGGTTTGGGCACTCGAAGCATTTGGTGCAGCTCACATTCTTCAAGAGATTCTCACTATCAAATCAGATGACGTTGTGGGAAGAACAAAAACTTATGAAGCAATTGTGAAAGGCGATAACCTACCACTTCCGGGAATACCCGAATCTTTTAACGTATTAATGCACGAATTAAAAGGATTAGGATTAAACATTTCACTTCACGATTAATTATTAACGTAAAGAACTAACTACATATATGAAAAAGGACACAAGGCAAAAAAGTAACTTCACAAAAGTCACTATTTCTTTAGCTTCTCCGGAATTAATTCTGGAATGGTCGCATGGAGAAGTAACAAAGCCGGAAACTATTAACTATCGTACTTACAAACCTGAAAGAGATGGTTTGTTCTGCGAACGTATTTTCGGACCTGTAAAAGATTGGGAGTGCCACTGTGGGAAATACAAACGAATCCGTTATAAAGGAATCGTATGTGACCGTTGCGGTGTAGAAGTAACGGAGAAAAAAGTTCGTAGAGAACGCATGGGGCACATTAACCTTGTTGTTCCTGTAGTACATATTTGGTATTTCCGTTCTTTGCCAAATAAAATTGGTGCTCTTCTTGGATTACCTACTAAAAAATTAGAAATGATTATTTACTACGAACGTTACGTAGTAGTTAATCCCGGCGTAAAAGCTCAAGACGGAGTAAAATATTTAGACTTCTTAAGTGAAGAAGAATATTTAAAAGCCCTTGACTCATTACCTAAAGACAATCAACATTTGGATGACAAAGACCCAAATAAGTTTGTTGCTAAAATGGGTGGAGAGGCGATCATTGAATTAATGAGCAGACTAGACCTAGATAGTCTTTCTTACCAACTTCGTAACACAGCTAATACTGAGCTTTCTCAACAAAAGAAAAATGAAGCATTAAAACGCTTACAAGTAGTAGAAGCATTCAGGCAAGCAAATAAACATATTGAAAACAAGCCGGAATGGACAGTTATAAAAACCCTACCCGTTATTCCACCAGAACTTCGCCCTCTTGTACCTCTTGATGGCGGGCGTTTTGCTACTTCCGACTTAAATGATTTATATCGTCGAGTTATTATACGTAACAACCGTTTAAAACGGCTATTGGAAATTAAAGCTCCTGAAGTAATCTTACGTAATGAAAAGCGTATGCTTCAAGAGTCAGTTGACTCGCTTTTTGACAACTCAAGAAAAGCAAGTGCAGTAAAAACAGATGCAAACAGAGCTTTGAAATCTCTTTCTGATTCATTGAAAGGTAAGCAAGGTCGTTTCCGTCAGAACTTACTTGGTAAACGTGTTGACTATTCAGGCCGTTCGGTAATTGTTGTAGGCCCTGAACTGAAGCTTCACGAATGCGGACTTCCGAAAGACATGGCTGCAGAGTTATTCAAACCATTTATCATTAGAAAATTATTAGAACGTGGTGTTGTAAAAACAGTTAAGTCTGCTAAAAAAATTGTTGATAGAAAAGAGCCTATTGTATGGGACATTTTGGAGAATGTGATGAAAGGACATCCTGTTCTTCTCAACCGCGCTCCTACCCTTCACAGATTAGGTATTCAGGCATTCCAACCAAAACTGATTGAAGGAAAGGCAATACAACTTCATCCGTTAGTATGTACTGCGTTTAACGCGGATTTTGACGGGGATCAAATGGCTGTACACGTTCCTCTAAGTCATGCAGCGGTATTAGAAGCACAAATACTAATGCTTGCCTCGCATAATATTCTTAACCCTGCCAACGGTGCCCCTGTTGCAGTTCCTTCTCAGGACATGGTGTTAGGATTATACTACATGACAAAAGGAAGAAAAACAACAAAAGAACATATAGTAAAAGGGGAAGGCATTACCTTCTACTCAGCTGAAGAAGTAATTATTGCATACAACGAAGGAGTTGTTGATCTACATGCTTATATTAAAGTAAAAGTAGATAATGCAAAAAATGAAAAAGGTATTCTTGAGTCGAAAATTATTGAAACTACTGTAGGAAGAGTTATCTTCAACCAAGTAGTACCTAAAGAAACAGGTTTCATCAATGATATTATGACTAAAAAATCTCTCCGTGATATTATCGGAGATGTATTGAAAGTTGCAGGTACCGCTTCTGCTGCTAAATTCTTAGATGATATAAAAGAACTTGGATATTCACATGCTTTCAAAGGAGGATTATCATTCAATCTTGATGATGTATCTATTCCTGAAGAAAAAGACAAGTTCATTGCAGATGCTTACAAAGAAGTTGATGAAGTAGTAGAAAATTATAACCAAGGATTTATTACTAACAACGAGCGTTATAATCAAATCATTGACATATGGACTCATACCAATTCAAAACTAACTAAGAAAGTTCTTGATCGTTTATCAGGCGACAGACAAGGATTCAACTCAGTATTCATGATGTTGGATTCAGGTGCAAGAGGATCTAAAGAACAGATTCGCCAGTTGAGTGGTATGCGCGGACTAATGGCTCGTCCTTCTAAATCAGGCGGTGGCGGTGGTGAAATTATTGAAAACCCCGTTATTTCTAACTTTAAAGAAGGGCTTTCTATTCACGAATACTTCATCTCTACCCACGGTGCACGTAAAGGTCTTGCCGATACAGCATTAAAAACAGCCGATGCGGGATATTTAACACGTCGTCTTGTAGACGTAGCTCAAGACGTTATTATCACGATTGAAGATTGCGGAACACTACGCGGACTACACGCAACAGCACTTAAAAAGAACGAAGAAGTTGTTGAACCTTTATATGACCGTATTTTAGGACGTGTCGCGTTAAATGATGTAGTACATCCTCTCACCGGAAAATTAATCATTAAAGGTGGTGAAGAAATAAAAGAAGAATATGCTCAGGAAGTAGAACGCTCCCCTATTGAGACTGTAGAAATCCGTTCAGTATTAACATGCGAATCTAAATTAGGCGTATGTGCAAAATGCTACGGAAGAAATCTTTCTACGGGCCGCATGGTTCAAAAAGGAGAAGCAGTTGGTGTTATTGCAGCACAATCAATCGGTGAACCGGGAACACAGCTTACTCTTCGTACATTCCACGTAGGGGGTGTGGCAGGTTTAGGTGTAATGTCATCTTCACAAATTGAAACCAAATATGATGGTGTTGTAGAAATTGATGAGCTAAGAACTGTTGATCGTAAAAATGCCGATGGCAAAAAAGTAAAAGTAGTTATTGGCCGTTCTGCAGAGTTAAGAATTGTTGATCCTAACACCAGAATCAGCCTAACTACAGGATACATTCCTTACGGTGCACAGTTATATGTTGAGAATGGAGAAACTGTTAAGAAAGGAACAATCATCTGTGACTGGG
>CAZCJN010000033.1:7585-18935 GCA_964498865.1 uncultured Bacteroidia bacterium | reverse complement strand
ATTCTATAATAATCTAATATATCAGATTCCCACTGGCGTTTATATACAAATTCTAAATTTGCTTTTCCTTTTGATTTTGCGGTATATCTGATTATTTGAATCCCAGATGCCCCTATGGGGTTTTCCGGGCTATCAGATACAAATGACCAATCACCGGCTTGTTCAATTATTGTTTCGTCGTTAGCCAATGCCCATGAGTAACCTGTTGAGGGAGTAGATGGTAACTTAACTTCTAATACTTCATCCTGACCAATCGTTATTGATTGAGCCGAGTTTACTTTTGTTACCTGAACAAATTTCTGAGCATCAGCATTCCAGCTGCATATCAGAAACAGTAAAATTACTGGTAAAAATTTTTTCATAGTGTGTGAATTTGAAGGTTGAAAGAAAGATGTATAAATAACTACTTTGTAAATACAGAACAGAGATTTCCGATTTCAAAATATTATTAGGAATTTCTTTATAAATACTTTACAATCTTTTGATTTTCAAATAACTTTATTTGATCTTTAATGGAACTCTAAAGATGGAGTCATCAAACAAACAGTAGTTTTTATCGAAAAATGAGTTTTTTACGGGAGATTTTACTGTATTCCTTTGATCGCAACTCCCATAGTTCCTTTAGGGGGAGGAATATTTAATAAATGAGATATTGTAGGGACAATATCAGTAGTTTTTACAGGAATTTCTGACATTCCTTGATGTATATTCCAACCAAAGAAAATGAGCGGCACGTGAGTATCATAGGAATAAGGTGAACCATGCGTTGTACCTAGAGTATAACCTAACAGCCAATGTGGTTTTAAAGCATAGATTATATCTCCAGAACGTTTATGGTTATATCCAAGCTTTATTTTTGACCGTACAGAATCCTGAAATACTTCTCTTGCCATCTGTTTTTCAGTAAGCGAACATGAAATACCTTTGAGAGACATAAGATAATTGGATGTTTTACTCTGAACTTCTTCCAGCTTAAATTTCTTTTTAGCAATTGCTTCCCTATTTAAATAAATATCAAACCCTTTGACAGCAAGCAAAAATGAATTTTGATATGTTTTGACAAAAAACTTTCTAAGGGAGTCTGCTATATTTTCTTCTTTTAATACACCAGTTGGAATATTTTTTTTAAGAAGGCAAGGATAGGCATCAGAAGCACCATGATCAGATGTTAAAAAAAGCAAGTACTCATTTTTCCCAACCTGTCTATCTAAAAAGTCCATTAATTCACCTAACTCTTTATCTAACCTTATGTAGCAATCTTCTACCTCAATACTTTGTGGGCCAAATTGATGACCTATATAATCGGTAGAGGAAAAGCTAATAGCAAGGAAGTCCGGCACGGCATCTTTTCCCATTTTTTCATTTATAAGAGTAGTCATTGCAAACTCCTTGATGAAGGTATTGCCAAAAGGGGTGGTAGAGAGTAGATCTAAACCTCCATTTGTATTTTTCAAAGAAAATAAATCATAAGGAAAAATAGGTTTTTCTTTCCCTCTAAAAGGGCGTTCGCAATTGCTATCATCGGGATCGCTTTCTGTATAAGTTTCAATCGGCAGGGCAGTGGTCCATATTTGAGATAGGTACTTTCCTGGTAATTCTTGATTATTAAAATCGTTTACCCAATCAGGAAGTTGCTTCATATAATAGGTACTGCTTATCAATCTACCTGTTGCCCCATCATACCAATAGGCGGCAGTTGCATATTTACCAACCGGTAAAATAGCTCCTCGGTCTTTTAAAGAGATACCTATGACTTTTGCCTGGTTATTTGTTGCTTTTTTTAATTGATCCGTTATGGTATTCATCATTAAATTTCTTGGAGACATCTGTCCTGCCTTATTTGTTGTTCCTACAGAATAAGCACTATCGTCTTGCGCACAATATATATTTATGTTTTTATTCCTATCGAGCCAATCATTACTAACTATGCCATGAACAGATGGTGTTGCACCGGTATAAATAGAAGCATGCCCTGGACCTGTAATGGTAGGTACATAGTTATAGGTAGTGTTCTTACAACTATAACCTTCTTTGATCAAACGTTTAAAACCATTATCTCCAAATTTGTTCCAATATCTGTCTATATACTCATAACGCATTTGATCAACCACAATACCCACTACTAGTTTGGGTTGCGAAAAACATGCTATTGAAAATAGAAAGCCGAAAAGGAAAAGTTGTTTTCTCATAAATAAGCAGATATATCCATGTGTGTTAATTTGTATTTTAGTCGGCCTGTATGACAAAGAAAAAGCAAATAAAGACAATTTCTGTAAAACAAAGATCAAATCCAATTAATCATACTGTTTTTAAACCTAACATTTGGTTTGCAGTTGTTTCTGCCTTTGTTGCTTTTATCCTTTATGCTAATACAATTAAACACGAGTATGTATTAGATGATGCAGGTGCTATTACAGGTAATCAATTTGTATTAGAGGGATTTAAAGGTATACCCAAAATATTGAATGTGGGTATGTGGCATTTTGATAATGTTAACTTAGGTTACTATCGCCCTTTGTCTATGATAACTTTTGCCATAGAAAATCAATTTTTTCTTGGCAATCCCCACGTTAGTCACTTTGGCAATGTGCTGTTATATTCATTAACTGGCTTTTTTGTTTGCATGCTATTAATGAATCTTTTTAAAAATATTCATCCTTTTTTTTCTTTTATTATTACATTGTTATTCATATCCCATCCTATTCATACAGAGGTAGTAGCAAATATTAAAAGCAGAGATGAAATACTTGCCTTTCTAAATCTTACAATAGCCCTCTTTATTTTAGTGCGAGCGTACGCTAAACAGAAAACAGACTCTAGATACATCTTATTATCCTGTCTGTTTTTTTACTTAGCACTTCTCTCAAAAGAATCAGCCATGACAGGATTACTCCTAACTCCGCTTATTCTCTTCTTCTTTAATCCGATCAACATTAAGCAAGCGTTGATAAAAACCATCCCTTTTTTTATTGTCCTTTTGATTTTCCAAATGCATAAGTATCAGGTCTTAGGTACAGTTACAGGAGAAATTCCAAAAGACATCGTAAATTACCCTTATGCAGAAGCAGGCACAAAGTTTCCATCCACTTTTATGATTTTTTTTCATTGTATACGTTTAATTTTTTTACCTCATCCGCTTTCATATGATTATTCATACAACCAAATTCAAGCGCAAAATTTCAGCTCTCCTTTAGTACTGCTTGGTTTTATAATAGCAGCTGCTTTACTCTACGTGGTCGTAAAAACATTTTATAAGAAATCAGTTTTAACATTTGGAATATTGTATTTCTGCATTACCCTTGCCCCTGCCCTTGCTTTTGTTTTTTTAAGAGGAGGCATTATGGCCGAACGCTTTTTATATGCTCCTTCTTTAGGGTTTTGTATTGCAATAACATGGTTAATTGGCTACAAACTGCAAACTATTAATTTCAAATGGGAACAAATTAAAAATCAACTCTTGTCGCTTAGCCCCTACCTTATTATTTTCCTACTCTATTCTTTTAAAACCATAACTCGCAACCCCGTATGGCACGATAACATTACTTTATTTTCTACCGATGTAAATACTGCCAGTAATTCATGCCAGGTACGCAGGCATTATGGCAGCGAACTCATCAATAGCGGGATTGCAGAAAAAGATCCTCAGAAAAAAATGGAGTGGTTTAATAAAGGCACAGAGCAATTAAAAGAAGCACTTCGCATTTATCCGCATTTTGGAGATGCCTTTTTTAAATTAGGTGTAGCTTATCAAACCATTGATATCAATAATGATTCGGCAATTTATTATTATACAAAAGCCATACAAGAAGCGCCCGGCTATGCACTTTCTTACAATAATTTGGGAATATTATATGAAGGAATCAACAAACAAGAAATTGCATCTTACTATTATAATAAAGCGGTAGATGTTAACCCTTATTTCCCTGATGGCGTACGCAACCGTGACATGCACAGAGAAAAGTATGGCTTGGATATAAGAATATTTCCTTCTTCAACTAACCTTGATTCGTTAGTTAGTAAAACTCCATTGGAAAAAAGAGATTACGCTTTCTATTTTAAACTCGGTACAGATTATGCTTCGAAGGGAGATTATGCCAATGCCGCAAAAATGCTAGAGCAATCGGTAGCTGCAAACCCCACCTATGTAGAAGCATTAGTAAACCTTGCTAATTGTTATGGAATGCTAAAGATGTATTCTCAAAATATAGAAGTGCTCAATAAAGTAATTTCTCTCTATCCCAACCATGCACAGGCATACGGGAACCTTGCAGTTACTTATGAGCTAATCGGTAATAAAGAAAAAGCAAGTGAATACAGGGATAAAGTAAAAGAGTTAAACAGACAGTAAATGTAAAGAATGCCCTCCAAAAATAAACAAACTCCTTTTTGGCTAATTACATTTAGTCTATTAATTGGGCTTACCCTACCCACACTTATACAAGACGGAATGTTTATGGATGCGATGCTTTACACGAGTGTGTCGCATAATTTGAGCATGGGCATTGGTACATTTTGGTTCCCACAATTTAGTCTACATAATTTAGCTCAGCTTTCTTCTTTTCATGAACAACCACCACTTGTTTTCGGCATACAAGCATTATTTTTTAAGCTATTGGGTGATAGTTTATATGTAGAACGTTTCTATACACTTCTGACAATGTGTATTACTGCATTATTGATACATATGTTCTGGAAAGATATTTTCACAAATAACAACCTTAAAAAAATGGGCTGGTTGCCTATTCTTCTATGGATAAGCATTCCAGTATGCTTTTGGTCTTATTCAAACAATATGCATGAAAACACCATGGGTATTTTCACTCTCCTTGCTGTGTTATTAATGTATAAATCATTCCAAACAAAAAAAACAATATCGCATTATTGTTGTTATCAGGAGTTTTTATTTTTCTAGCAAGCTTAAGCAAAGGGCTGCCCGGGTTTTTCCCTCTCACTACTCCTTTTTTATACTGGCTTGCCTTCAGGAAAAATAATTTCCGAAAAACAGTTTTAGAAACCATTACACTAACATTTGTTCCTGCTCTAATCTATTTGGTACTGTTTCTTTTTCCTGATAGTAAAGAGAGTCTCTCCATTTATTTTTTTCAGAGAGCCTTGCACCGCATTAATGAAGACCCTACTGTAAGTTCTCGATTTTATATACTGCTTCGACTGGGGATGGAATTATTGCCACAAATCATTCTTGTTCTCGTCATTTTAATTATAGGTATTATAAAAAAATCAGAGACACAACTTTCTCAATATATTCGGAAAGCAATATTTTTTATTTCTGTAGGACTATCTGCTTCAATGCCTCTTATGCTCACATTAGTACAAAAAGGATTTTATTTCGTACCTGCACTTCCCTACTTCGCCATAGGCCTTGCTATTTTAGTTGCACCTACTATTTCAAGCTGGATAGAAATGATAAACATTAAAAATATAAAGTACAAAATGTTTTTATTTACAAGTTGTCTACTATTAATGTCCGTTACAGTATTTGCATTTATGCAAAAAGGAAAAATAAGCAGGAATAAAGAGTTATTGCAAGATGTATATTTAATCGGAACCATTGTTCCAAAATATTCTACTGTTACAGTGGAGGCACCTACCTGGAATGATTGGGACCTGCAATGTTACTTAATACGCTACTTTAACATTAGCTTAGAGGTGGATAATAAAAAGGATTATTTTATTGTAAGCAAAAAATCTCCGTCAGCAGATACTCAGATACTCTCCTAGTCTACCAAAAAATTGATATTAAAACATCACAATACAACCTGCATCGGAAATTGCCATCAAACTCTTCAAAGAAGTAAAGTAATTCTGATTATTTTTACACGTTGTGGAATCAGCCCTTAATCTTCCTGAACTTCTCAAAACTTATTTGGGAGATGAAAAGGTATTATCCATTGTTAAACTTTTAGGAGAGAAAAAAAGCCTTTACATATCAGGATTATCCGGCTCTTCACTTTCATTCGTCTTACAGTCAACTGCTGAAAACAAACCGGGAATACATCTCGTAGTTGCACAAGGTAGAGATGAAGCTGCCTACTTGCTAAGTGATTTAGAAGTGTTTCCTTCTCAAAAAGCAGAAGCATTATTTTTCCCATCTTCCTTCAAAAAAAGTTTTTCTACAGAAGAAATAAACACACCCTATATACAATTAAGAGCAGCAGTACTTAACTCCATTCGATCTAAACAATCGCTCATTATTATATCTTATCCGGAAGCCATTGCTGAAAAGGTAATTTCAAATGAGGGATTAGATAAAAACTCGATTACTATTAAAGTGGGGGAAAAACTTTCCCTCTCTTTCCTGACTGATATTTTTAACGAGTATGGTTTCGAACGATCGGATTATGTCATAGAACCGGGACAGTTCTCTATTCGTGGGGGAATAGTAGATGTGTTTTCTTTTGCCAGCGATGTTCCATTTCGTATCGAGTTTTCAGGGGATGAAATAGAATCCATACGTTCATTTAATATCGAAAATCAGCTCTCTACAGATACCTTTGAAAATGCTGCTATCCTTCCGAATGTGCAGGAAAAAATTAAAGAAGAAAAATCTTCATCTCTCATCGATTTTATATTAGAAAATAAAAAAGATTGTTTTGCCTGGGTAAGTAATACCAGCCATATTTTCTCTACCATAGAAACAGGCATGAAAAGCATTCTTGAAAAAGAGGCTTCTGATTTTTTCATTCATACTGAAATTTTAAAAAATTCTTTCTCAGCTATTCCTCTTATATCTACCAATGCTAAAAATAGCTCGGGAGAGAAAGTAGAATTTAATTTTTCTCCTCAGCCTTATTTCAATAAAAATTTCAATCTACTATTCGAGAACCTACAAAAGCATAAGGGAGATGGTTATTCAAATATCATTCTCTTCGATGGAAAAAAACAAATTGACCGGCTGAAGGAAATTTACGAAAGTATTTTTGCAGAAAATAAAAAAGAACATTTGCTTCCTTTTGGTGAAGACCTTGGCGGAATTCACGAAGGGTTTATTGATAATACCAATAAAATCATATGTTATACTGATCATCAGATCTTCGGGCGTTATCACCGTTATAAATTAAAAAGCAACAGCTTTAAGAAGAATGAGGCGATCACACTCAAAATGTTAAAATCGTTACAGCCGGGAGATTTTATTACACACATTGACTATGGCATAGGTAGGTTCGGGGGATTAGAAAAAATAAGTGTCAACGGGAAAGAACAAGAGACCATTCGGTTAGTTTATAAAGACAACGACACTCTTTATATCAGCATACATTCACTCCATCAAATTTCTAAATATAGCGGCAAAGATAGCGAAGCTCCAAGGCTTGACAAACTTGGATCTAATGCATGGTCGAGTTTAAAGAACAGAACAAAGAAAAAAATAAAAGAGCTGGCATTTGATTTAGTAAAACTTTATGCAGAAAGAAAATCTAAAAAAGGTTTTGCCTTTGCTCCTGATAATTATTTACAAAACGAATTAGAGGCAAGCTTCATTTACGAAGACACCCCCGATCAATTGAAAGCTACCATAGATGTAAAACGCGATATGGAGCAAGAGTATCCTATGGATAGGTTGGTTTGTGGTGACGTGGGTTTCGGGAAAACAGAAATTGCCATACGAGCAGCTTTTAAAGCAGCAGTGAATGGAAAACAAACTGCCGTACTTGTTCCTACCACGATACTTGCCTTACAGCACTACAGAACTTTTTCAGAACGCATGAAAATGTTACCTGTTAAAGTAGATTACATCAATCGGTTTAAATCTGCTAAGGAGCAAAAAGAGACAATAGAAAAACTAAGTCGAGGAAAGACTGACATTATTATTGGAACCCATCGTCTATTAGGCAAAGATGTTCAGTTTAAAGATTTAGGATTAATGATCATAGATGAAGAACAAAAGTTTGGAGTGGGTGCAAAAGATAAACTTAAACTTATAAAAGCAAATGTAGATACACTTACCCTTACTGCTACTCCTATTCCGCGTACCCTCCAATTTTCAATGATGGGTGCACGCGATCTATCTATAATCAATACGGCACCTCCGAACCGCTATCCCATACAAACCGAAGTACATAATTTCAATGAAAAAATTATTGAAGAAGCTATAAATCATGAATTGCAGCGAGGCGGCCAGGTATTCTTCATTCATAATCGAGTTCAAACACTTGCTCGTTTTGCTGAAATTATTCAGCACCTATGTCCTAAGGCGAAGGTCTTAACTGCACATGGTCAGCTTACAGGAGAAACATTAGAAAAAGCCATGATGAGTTTTATTGAAGGCGAATATGATGTATTGGTATGCACTACCATTGTGGAATCCGGTTTAGACATAGCGAATGCCAATACAATTATAATTAACGATGCGCACAATTATGGTTTGAGCGATTTACATCAATTACGTGGGCGCGTTGGGCGGTCTAATAAAAAAGCATTCTGTTATTTATTAACTCCACCCTTCTCTACTCTAACTAACGAAGCCCGAAAAAGGTTAAATGCCCTTGAAGAATTTTCAGAACTAGGGAGTGGATTTAATATTGCCATGCGAGATTTAGACATTCGCGGTGCCGGGAATTTATTAGGTGCCGAACAAAGCGGGTTCATTACAGAGATCGGCTACGAGATGTATCAAAAAATATTGGATGAAGCCATGTATGAGCTCAAAGAAGAAGTAGCGAACAGGGAAGAAACTGAAGATCAACCTAAAATTCAAATACCGACTACAAATACCTCATCCGGTTTTACACGCGACTGCCAGATAGAAACCGATCTTTCGGTTTTAATCCCTGAAGATTATGTAGAAAGTATTTCAGAACGCATTGGTCTGTACCAACAATTAGATAACAGTAAAAAAGAAGAGGATCTTATTGCATTTGAAAAACAAATGCTGGACAGGTTTGGAAAACTTCCCGAGCAAACCAATCAACTCATCCATACCGTGCGTTTAAGGTGGCTGGCAATAAAATTAGGTTTTGAAAAACTCATCCTAAAAAATGGAAAGCTCACGCTATGGTTTATTTCCAATCAAAAATCTCCTTACTATCAAAGCGATGTTTTTACACGCATACTTCAATTCGCTCAGTCTAATCCTAAAATCTGTACCCTTAATCAAGGTGAAAATAAGCTTTCTTTGAAAATTGAAAATGTAAAAGACATTCAAGTTGCTATGGCCATTTTACAGAAAATTTAACCCCTTACAATTCTTCTTCCATTTTGGTATAAAAAAACAGGAAGAGTATAGTAAAAACAACAGAGAGGGAAACACCTACATAGCTTATATCATCAATAAGAAATGAAAAAGCTGTTTTTAAAATAACCGTAGTAATAAACATAAGCACTCCCCATCTTTTCATATGCCAGGTACCGATAAAGGAAATAAACTGAAGAGCAACAATAAGTCCGTAAACGGCAGGAGCCCAATTGCTTATTTTTTTTATAAAAGGAGAGAAGACAAAAACAAAATTCGCAAGACTCCATATAATGCCTATAATATTTGCAACTGTTATAATTACGGGTCTTTTGACAATAGTATTCATACTTAAATTAATTAGAGCGAATGGCTTCAACAGGATCTAATTGAGATGCATTATAGGATGGTACAAACCCGGAAACCACTCCGATCAAAATAGAAATAGTTAAACCCAGAATAACATTAGACTGGGTAAGGTGTACTTCTACACTATCCATAAATTGGCCGACAATAAGGGTTCCGGTAAAAGTAATCACAAGCCCAATAATTCCGCCGATTAAAGAAAGCATAACAGCTTCGGACAAAAATTGAAATAATATAAAGTAATTTTTTGCGCCTAAAGATTTTTGTATCCCAATTAAATTGGTTCTTTCTTTTACTGATACAAACATAATATTAGCTATACCAAAGCCTCCTACTAAAATGGAGAACCCCCCTATTACCCACCCTGCAATGCCGACTACATCGAACAAACTATTTACTTGAGAAGATAACATGGAAGTTTGATTAAGTGCAAAATCGTCATCAGCAATAGGTTTTAGCTTACGAACGGTACGCATAACACCTGTTAATTCATCTATCAACTCATCATTGCTTATTCCCGGCTTTGCTTTTACCAATATCACCGGTTCAAAACGATCGTTTCGAAGATCTACGAGATTTCGTGCAAAATTGATCGGGATGAGAACTTGCGTATCTACATTACTACCAATCATACTCTCTCCTTCTTTTTTCAAAACACCAATCACCATAAGTTTACTGCCTCTCACTTTAATGTACTCTCCTACCGGATCATCAGTTCCAAAAAGCCCATCAGCAATAGTATTTCCTATAACACAAACAGGTTTTCCGGCTATTGATTCCGCCTCTGTAAGATATCTTCCATTTACAATATTACAGGCACGTACTTGATTATAGTCATGAGATATGCATACCATGTCAGCATTTTCTACACTATTACTTTTATATTTTGCCGTTCCATTTGCATCTACCATAAATGCAAATGCTTCACCTTTAGTGCATAAACGTTTTACCATATCCAGCTCACTAATATTGGGAACAGGCCTATCCATGTATTTCCACCAAGGATAATCAGGTCCAAACGTCCAAGGCCATTTTTGAATATATATAACATCATCGCCTAATGATTTAACACTATCTCTCAGTTTAGATTCTAAAGAATCCGTCATGGTAAACACGGAGATAATAGCAAAAATGCCTATGGTAATTCCCAGTAAGGAAAGAAAACTACGCAGCTTATTTGCAACCAAAGCTCTAATAGCAAACAAAAAACTTTCTTTAAGAAGTGTTATAACCATGACGCAACGAATGTAGGATTAATTTGAAAATCACTTATAAAGTTGATTAAAAACAAAGTTAAAAGGGGCAAACATTAGACTTTAAACAACTTAGTAATAAAATATCGTTTAAGGCGTAAAACTATCAGCAATAAGTTAATAAAGTTTAATCCTTTCATATATGTAAAATCCTACTTTTGCTGATTATGAACAAGAAAATAAAAAGTGCACTTATATCTGTTTTTTATAAAGATAATTTAGAGCCTATTGTAAGAAAGTTATCAGAACAAGGGGTAACGATTTTCAGCACGGGTGGTACGCAGGAATTTATTGAAAAGTTGAATATAAAAGTCACGCCGGTTGAAGAGCTAACTTCTTACCCGTCTATTCTTGGAGGGCGTGTAAAAACGCTTCATCCTAAAATATTTGGCGGCATCTTAAGCAGGCGATCTCTGCAAAGTGATGTTGTTCAGCTAGAGGAATACAACATACCACAAATAGATTTAGTGATTGTCGATCTATATCCTTTTGAAGAAACAGTTGCTAAGTATGCCAATGAAAATAATAGCGCAGTCGCTGAAGC
>CAZCJN010000033.1:0-7485 GCA_964498865.1 uncultured Bacteroidia bacterium | reverse complement strand
ATTCAATTAAATGGAAAAGAGCTTTCCTATAACAACATTTTAGATGTAGATGCTGCTATTCATCTCATGGCAGAATTTCGCTCTAAACCACTGGTACCTACCTTTGCGATACTCAAACATAATAATGCCTGCGGCATAGCATCACGAGAAAAATTAATAGAGGCATGGAAAGATGCCTTAGCAGGAGACCCCGTTTCAGCATTTGGAGGGATTCTTATTACCAATACAGAGATTGATGAAAACACAGCCAATGAAATAAATAAACTTTTCTTTGAAGTAATCATTGCACCTTCCTATTCCAATAACGCATTAGCTGTTTTAAAGCAGAAACAAAACCGAATCATCCTTCAACAACAACAATTTGAGCTGCCTGATAAAATGATCCGTACTGCGTTAAATGGATATTTGGAACAAGACCGTGACTATAAAACCGAATCGGAAGTCGATATGAGATCGGTCACAAAAACACATCCTTCTAAAAACGAATTCTCTGATTTAGTATTTGCCAATAAAATTGTAAAACACACTAAATCAAATACCATTGTACTGGCAAAAAACAATCAACTACTTGCTAGCGGAGTTGGGCAAACCTCACGCGTGGATGCACTTAAGCAGGCTATACTAAAAGCAAAAAGCTTTGGCTTTGATCTAAAAGGCAGTGTAATGGCATCCGATGCCTTTTTTCCTTTTGCTGACTGTGTTCAGATTGCTCATGAGGAAGGCATAACAGCCGTCATACAACCAGGTGGCTCTATAAAAGATAAAGAATCTATAGACTACTGTGACAAAAATAACTTAGCGATGGTTTTCACAGGCACCCGCCATTTCAAACATTAAGCCTGTTTTTTAGATGTAAAAGTTAACAAGTTTGTGAATAAGTAGATAGCAGATACGTAAAATTGAATTGATAGAAATTGAAATTTGTACATACAACAGAGCATATATACTTTAAATCATACCAACAACTATGGGATTTTTAAGTTTCCTTACACAAGAAATTGCCATTGATCTTGGCACGGCAAACACCGTAATCATTCATAACGACCGGGTGGTGGTTGATGAACCCTCTATTGTTGCTATAGAACGCACTACCGGAAAAGTTATAGCTGTAGGGAAAATGGCCATGCAAATGCATGGAAAAACACATGAGAATATTAAAACGATTCGCCCGCTTCGCGACGGTGTAATTGCAGATTTTAATGCTGCAGAATCCATGATACGCGGAATGATTAAAATGATCAATCCCGGCAGAAGATTATTTGCTCCTTCTCTTAAACTTGTCATTTGTATCCCCTCCGGAATTACCGAGGTAGAAAAACGTGCTGTAAAAGATTCAGCAGAGCATGCAGGCGGGAAAGAAGTTTATCTGATACATGAACCAATGGCTGCTGCCCTAGGTATTGGTATCGATGTGGAAGAACCTATGGGAAATATGATCGTAGATATTGGCGGAGGAACCAGCGAGATTGCTGTAATAGCTTTAGGTGGAATTGTATGCGATAAATCAATTCGTATTGCAGGTGATGAACTTACTGCCGATATAGAAGATTATATGCGTCGGCAACATAATATTTTAATTGGCGAACGTACGGCAGAAATGATAAAAATAGAAGTAGGCGCAGCTATTTCTGACTTAGAAAATCCTCCTCCTGATTATGCAGTACACGGCAGAGATTTAATGACGGGCGTACCTAAAGAAATCTATGTTTCTTATACAGAAATTGCACAAGCACTTGATAAATCTATTTCAAAAATTGAAGAAGCAATTCTTAATGCACTTGAAATCACTCCTCCTGAATTAGCAGCCGATATATACAGAACCGGAATTTACCTTACAGGAGGTGGAGCACTATTACGAGGGCTTGACAAACGTGTTTCTTTAAAAACAAAATTACCTGTACATGTGGCGGAAGATCCGCTTCGTGCCGTTGCACGCGGAACAGGCATTGCTTTAAAAAATGTAGACAGGTTTCCGTTCCTAATCAGATAGTTGCATCATGCAGTCATCGAACGAATGAAATAAAAACACTTTCACTTCGTTCAAAAACCTAGAATTATTAAAGATGCGTAATTTACTTCTCTTCCTTACTAAAAATTACTACATCATACTTTTTCTTTTTCTTGAATTCATTTCGGTTCTATTCATTGTTCAAAACAATCACTTTCATCGATCGCATGTATTAAATTCATCCAATAACATTTCCGGGAATATATTTGAAATATTCTCAAACATAACCGGTTATTTTAATTTAAAAACCGAAAATCAAAAATTGGCCTATGAAAATGTAGCTTTACACAACCTATTAAGACAATCATTTAATAAAGAAAGTAAAACTACAATCATTATAAAAGATTCCCTTCGCAGATTACAATATGAGTATGTAGTGGCAAAAGTGGTAAACAACGCGACTACCGGCAGAAAAAATTTCATTACCATCAATGCAGGAAAAAACTACGGAATAAAAGAAGAGTCAGCTGTAATTTGCAGCGAAGGTGTAGTAGGTATTGTACGCGACGTATCTGATAATTTTTCAACTATCATGTCTGTACTCAATGAAAATACTCGTATTCCGGTAACCATAAAAAAATTCAGAGAGAACTCGATCCTTACCTGGGATGGTGCGGATGAATGGCATGCAAAACTAGAACGTATTCCTTCAAACTTCAATATTAATAAAGGCGACACGATTGTTACCAGCGCCTACTCTTCTATTTTCCCCGAAGGTATACAGGTAGGAGTTATTGATGAGTTTGAAAAAATATCCGGAAATACTTTTTTTGACGTAACTATAAAGCTCTCTACTGATTTCAGCCGCTTAAAATACGTTAACGTAGTGAATAATCTAATGAAGGAAGAGCAACTCAATCTGGAAAATAAATCTTTGAAATGATTAATGACATTTTAAAAAATATTATTCGCTTTTTCTTTCTAATATTATTGCAGGTACTCATCCTCAATAACATTCAACTAAGCGGATACCTTAATCCTTTCCTGTACATATTGTTTATTTTAATGCTTCCTTTCCAGACTCCTGATTGGCTCGTATTATTTTTATCCTTCTTTCTTGGTATCACTATGGATATGTTTTCAAATACAGGAGGCATGCATGCCGCAGCAACTGTATTCATGGCTTTTTTAAGACAACCTATCCTACGATTCATTGCACCCCGGGAAGGTTATGATTCTAACCAACAACCTACTATTCATCAATTTGGAATAGGTTGGTTTTTTACCTATGCCGGCTTTTTAGTGCTCATCCATCATCTTATTCTATTTTACCTCGAAGCTTTCCGTTTCTCTAACTTCTTTTCAACTTTCTTCAGATCATTATCAAGTGCTTTATTTACACTTATACTTATTTTCATTAGCCAGTTTTTTTTCTCGGCAAGAAGAAAGTAAATAATATTGATAGCTTTAGGCTGACAAGTATGTACCTTTGTATTTAAAGAAGCGGTAAAATTATTGAGCAAGAAATGAACGAACATTTTTCTGATAGAAAGTATACCGTCATTGCTATTTTTACTATTATCATTATTATTTTTCTTTGCCGGCTTTTCTATATACAAATTATAGACGACCAGTATAAACTCACAGCGCGGAATCAAGCCTTCAGATATATGACCGACTATCCTGCACGCGGTAACATTTTCGACCGCAATGGAAAACAGTTGGTATACAATCAGGCGGCATATGATTTAATGGTAATTCCCAAACAAGTAAAAGATTTAGACACCACAGAGTTTTGTTCCATACTGGGCATAGATCGACCTACCTTTCTAAGGAGGATGGAAAAAGCAAAACTTCCACCTAACTCTACAAGAAAGCCTTCGGCTTTTGAAAAAGAAATCTCTGTAGAACATTCAGCCATTCTTCAGGAAAAATTATACAGATTCAGTGGTTTCTTTCTACAGCCAAGAACATTAAGGAAATACCCGGAAGCGGTAGCAGCACATTTATTAGGATATGTTGGAGAGGTATCACAAAAAATTACAGATACCAGCAAATATTACAAAGATGGTGATTACATAGGCATAAGCGGTATGGAGAAAGCTTACGAAACAGTTTTAAGAGGAAAAAAGGGGATACACATTGAAGTAGTCGACGTTCATAACAGGCCTATGGGCAGCTATATGAATGGAATTTATGATACCGCTGCTATCGCAGGAAAAGATATTACCTGTACCATTGATAAACGCATTCAGCAATATGGAGAAAGATTAATGGCCAATAAAGTAGGAAGTGTTGTTGCCATTGAACCTGCTACAGGAGAAATACTTGCATTTATATCCAGCCCAGGCTACGACCCTAATTTATTGGTGGGAAGTGTTCTTTCAAAAAATTACAAAGCACTGCAAAGAGATACACTCAAGCCACTTTTCAACAGAGCACTCATGGCCTCTTACCCTCCAGGATCCATCTTCAAATTAATCAACTCGTTAATAGGCCTTCAGGAACAAACGTTACATCCCGGAAATTTATATCCATGTAGGGGAGGATACCCTGTAATGGGAGGAAAACCAAAATGCCATATACACAGTTCACCACGTGATTTAATCGGAGCGATATCGACTTCTTGTAATTCTTATTTCTGTTACGTATTTAGGGCCATTATAGATGCCAACAAATTTGGAACGACAAAAAGAGGATATGAAGTATGGAGAAACCACGTCTTAAGCTTCGGGTTAGGGATACAACTCGGTTCAGATCTACCCTATGAGTTAAGAGGCAACGTACCATCAGTAGATTATTATAAAAGGAAATTTTTTGGAAAGAATGACTTTAAATCCTCGACCATTGTTTCATTATCTATTGGCCAAGGTGAATTAGGAATTTTACCTCTACAAATGGCAAACACCATGTGTATCATTGCCAACAGAGGGCATTTCTATACACCACATACTGTAAAGGCAATTGATAAAAAAACTTTCACAAAACCTGAATTCACAAGAAAAAGAGTGACTACCATTGATCCCAAATACTATGATATAATAATTGAAGGTATGGCCGATGTTATGGAAAAAGGGACAGGAGCTATGCAAAAAATTGAAGGAATCGATTATTGTGGTAAAACAGGTACAGCACAAAATCCACACGGAAAAGATCATTCTGTCTTTGTTGCTTTTGCTCCAAGAGAAAATCCTAAAATTGCTATTTCGGTAGTAGTAGAAAATGCAGGGTTCGGTGCAGCCTGGGCTGCTCCTATAGCCAGCTTACTAATAGAAAAATATTTAACCGATACAATTAAACGACCAGCTATTGAAGAAAAAATGTTAAATGGAGATTTAATTCATAAAGCAATACCGATTAAGAATTGATAGTTAAAAAAATTTGAATTTAAAACATTCGACTTAAAACTAAATATGTCACGGCAACAAAAAAGCATATTTGATAACATAGACTGGGTAATGACCGTACTGTTTCTTGTATTAACATTATTGGGTTGGTTAAATATTTATGCTGCCGTATATAATGACGAACACAGCAACATAACAGATATTTCCCAGAAGTATGGGAAGCAATTATTGTGGATTGCCGGTGCTATTATCATAGCACTTTCTATTTTGATTATTGATGCCAATTTTTTTACTGCATTTCCATTTCCAATATATATAGCGTGCATTCTTCTTTTAATCTCTGTAATATTTTTTGGAACAGAAATCTCAGGAAGTAAATCATGGTTCCGGTTCGGGGATTTTGGTTTGCAGCCGGCCGAGTTCGGAAAGTTCGCCGTAGCACTTACTCTCGCCAAATACCTTTCCGGTATCAATGTCCGTATAAGTAACATGCAAACGAAATATGTCTGCTTTGGAATTATCATTCTACCTGCCATTATAATTATCCTTCAAAAAGAAACCGGAACAGCACTTGTTTACATTGCTTTCATATTTGTTTTATTCAGAGAAGGTTTTTCCGGAAATATTTTACTTGGAGGCTTTTTTACAACTCTTTTACTGATATCAGCACTTTTAGTTAATAAAACTGTTCTGGTTATTGTGTTGGCAGTCGTGGCAATAGCCATCGGTATTTTTACATGGATGAATACCCGAAACAAAAAGAAAGCAAAACAAAGCTTACTTATCATCTTTTCATTACTGGTTGTAGGATCAGGGGCTGTATTTGGGATTGATAAAATATTCAGCAAGCTTCAACCTCATCAAAAAACACGTATCAATTTTTTTCTCGGAAAAGAAGATGATAAAGAAGTAAATAAAAAAGCAGGCTATAATGTAAATCAAAGCTTAATAGCCATTGGTTCCGGTGGCTTTTTCGGAAAAGGTTATTTGCAAGGCACTCAAACAAAATATGATTTTGTACCGGAACAAAGCACAGACTTCATTTTTTGCACCGTGGGTGAAGAGTGGGGTTTTCTAGGAAGTTTTTTTGTCATTGCATTATTCCTGGCCTTAATACTACGCATCATTTATATTGCCGAACGACAACGATCACCCTTTAGCAGAATCTATGGATACGGGGTGGCCTCCATCCTATTCTTTCACGTTACAGTGAATGTTGGAATGACCATAGGGCTGGCTCCTGTAATAGGAATTCCCCTGCCCTTTTTCAGCTATGGAGGTTCTTCGCTATGGGCATTTACTATTCTCCTGTTTATTTTTATTAAACTCGATTCGAATCGCTTACTTATTTTAAGGTAAGCCAGGAATCGTTTTAGCGGAAAAGCAAAACATCTTTTCCGGAATAATAACCACCTAATAAATACTTAAGACACCCCTCTCTCCAACGCTTGTTGGCCTGAGCGTTTAAAATTTCCAGCTGAGGTTTATCATCGCAAAGAATAATATCTTTCGAAAAATCAATAGATTCAATAGACGTACTGAAAGCACGACCGCTAGAATTCTTACTTTTTTTTGCTATAAATAATATATTTCTATAATCTTCAAAACTATTGGTAGGAACTATTTGCACATCAAATCCGGAAGCTGTTAAGGTTTTACAAATAGATCGCATTCCTCTTCCTGTTTCGCCATTCCAAAAGCCATTGCCATTAATAACAAGCATTCCACTATCGCTAAGATGAGTTCTCAGTATTCCAAAGAATTCTTTGGTAAATAAATGATGCGGATTTACTTCTCCTACAAAAGCATCCAGCACAATAACATCATTGTTTCCCTTGTCTGCTGTCTGAAGATAATGGCGGGCATCATCTTCAAAAACAGTCACCTTATCAGATAAATTAAAATAGTTTTTTGCACACTCCACCATGCGTGCATCTAGCTCTACTACTTTGGGAGAATAACCACTTTCCGCCAACTTATTTGCGATAGATCCCCCACCTAAACCCATCACTAAAGCATTACCTTGTTTGGGTTTAACAAAATCAAATATTTTGTCTATATATTCAAAATATTTGATTTTTCCTTTACTGTGCTCTTCTACAGTTTGCATGCTTCTGTTTACAAAGAGTATCCGCTGAAAGCCTGTTTTTACCGTATCGTCATAAGTCGGGTAATCAGCAACAATGATCT
>CAZCJN010000032.1:0-19026 GCA_964498865.1 uncultured Bacteroidia bacterium | reverse complement strand
ACTTTCCAAACATAAACATCTTCTTGTACAAGGTTTCCGCTATGGCTGTTAAGATCAGCCCCAGCACCTTTCTCTACAATTCCATCCCATTTACAAGCAGCTGACATACCATCTTGGCCAGGTCTATCCCAATCGGTATTTTTTCCTTGAATACTACAATCCCATACCAAATTTCCCCATCTGTCAAATATCCATATTTCATAATCTTTTACCCCTCTGCTTTTTCCAAAGAAAAATTTATTTTTATTATCACCATTAGGCGTAAAGGAATTGGGTATATAAAATTCAAATTCAGGTAATATGTCAATAGGCTTGCATATAGTATCCCAACAGCCATGAATAGTTTGAACATTTAAACAAATATTATAATGATAAAAATCATTTCCATTGGCTGTAGCACTATAAGAATGTTTAGGATCCGTGCTAGTGCTATCTAATACACCATCGCCAAAATCCCACGTCCATTTTATAACATCTTTTGTCCACAAATCACAAAATAAGAATTCAGGGTTGGTGGCAGGTGCTACGTCAGGTGCAACACAAAAATCTGCATTAGGCCAAGCATACACCTTTATATACTGCGGTGTAGCAAGAGTATCTTTACATCCGTAACTTGAAGTAACCATCAACTGCACATCATAAGTCCCCGGTGTGTTCCAACAAACAGTAGGAGAAGCTGATGTAGAAATGCTTGGATTGCCTCCCGGAAAACTCCAATTCCAATTAGAAATAGTTCCATCAATAGATGTAGAAAGGTCTTGAAAACTTGTACATACAGGAGCGCAACCATCTGTTGAATCACTGTAGTTAGCAATTGGTGGATTATATAATGTAACTCTTCCGGTAATCGTATCCATACAACCGGCTGTGGTTGTAATCACAAGTGTGGAAGTATAAGTTCCTGAACTCGTATAGGTATGCACAGGATTTTGTGCATTTGATGTGGTTCCGTCGCCAAACATCCAGAACCAATTAACAATTGGATCAAGGCTACCAGATGGGGTTGATAAATCTAAAAAGCTGGTTGATTTGGTTATATCAAAACATGCATTAGGTACTGTAAACAGAGCATTCGGCGCAGGGACAGTAGATACCGGTAATGATTTAGAAAGCTGGCAGCCACTGTCAGAAGTTACTGTAAGCAAAACAGTATAAGGCCCTGCTCCTTTATATATATGGCATGGGTTTTGAAGATTAGAAAGATTATTATTCATGCCCGAAGCAGGATCACCAAAATTCCAATTCCAACCGACAATACTTCCGGGTGTTACAGAAGATTGATCCGTAAAACAAGTTGTATCTCCCAAACATACGGGTAAGGAAATAAAATCAGGAACAGGTAATGGATGTACTACCACCGTAGTAGTATTGGTGTCTTTACATCCAAAATTATTTTCGACACTTAATGTAACCGAATAAGTACCGGGTGCACTGTATGTATGTGATGGATTTTGCACTACATCTGCATTCCCATCCCCAAAATCCCATTTCCAATCAGCAATGGAATTATTAGCAGTAGAGAGGTCTTGAAATACAGTTGCTTTTTGATTGAAGCAAACATTAGTTCCACTGAGATTCGCTACAGGTAATGGATTTACAACAACAGGCTGGGATACTGTAGAGGTACACCCTTGTTGTGTTATTAGAGTAAGTGTTGCTGTATAGGTACCTGCCGGATAAGTTACAGGAGCAGGATTAGCCGCCGTAGAGGAAGCAGGACTGCCGAAGGGAAAACTCCATGTGTGAGAAATAATCGGATCACCGGGAACCGGTATGGAGGAGTTAGTAAATTGTGTTGCTAAACCCTCACAAACAGGAATACTTGAAAAAGCAGCTTGTGCAGAAGTGCCAATTGTTAGAGATTTAATGACCGTATCTCTACACCCTGCCTGTGAAGTAGTGATAAGCGTAGCAGAATGCGTTCCCGGAGGGAAAGATATGGGAGTAGGGTTTTGCCCGTTATAGGTAGAAGGTGTACCGTTTTGAAAAGTCCAACTCCAATTCGTCACCGTTACGCCTGGTACTACAACTGCGGAATCAGCAAAGTCTACTGTACCTGATCCACAAGTTGTAGTGTAGGTAAAATTAGCACCAACTGATAAAGGAGTAGGAACATATACTACTTTAAAATTACAACCTGATGGCTGTATAACGTCTACCAAAAACGTATCACCCGGTACAGGATAGGGTGTAATAACCTGTTTGTCACCTATAGGAGGAGGTATAGCTGTTCCATTTTTATGCCATTGATAATCATAGTTGATAAGAGGATCGCTGGGCGCAGTAATGGTAACCTGTTGACCAACACAATAAGATCCTGGTGTGGTTTCAAAAACTCCACATGAAAAATCCCAATAAGAATAACAGAAGTGACCACCTTTCGCACAATCTGTATTTGTAATCACTACTGTTAGGTTTTGCCCGATGTATTTTGTTAGGTTGATCCCTTCAAGAGTCCATGGTTTATATGAAACAGAACTTGCATCATTTGCAACTCCAGGACATGAAGCAGGATAAAAACCTGGGCTAACCCCTCCATTTAAATCAGCAGTATATTTTTTATGGCTACATGGCACTATATCTCCATTTTGATCCAGGATATATATTTCGGCTGCCGGAGCTTCATGCATTAGATGCCCGTCAGGTGGATTTTCTATCACAAGTGCATAGGCATAAATAAAATTAGTGTCATTAATACTAACTGTAAAGGGATAGGTTAATTTCTCCGTACATCCATTTCCGAATGCACCTGCACCTGCAGGCGGATACACACCGGAATTAGTACATCCCCCACCACCTAAGCCATTTACCCTCACTTCACCTAATCTTATAGATGCATTTCCAAAACCGGGGCATACAACAGGTATAGTAGGATTACCCAAATTATTTTGACTACAAGCATCTACCGCATTACCAGTTACAATAGTATACTTAGGAGCTTGTGGGTTAGTAGCTGCAAAAAAAACAGGTCCCGGGTTACCATACTTTAAATACCCGTCAGTAGATTGCCAAGCTCCCCACGAGCCACTCTCTACTCCCAAACCGGAGCAAGCAGCGAAGGGATCTAAATGGCCTTGCTTATCTGCTCTATTAGTCTGACTAAAAGCAGAAATGAAAGCCATAAAAAAAACAACAATAGAAGCTATGACCTTTTTCATTTTAAAAATTTTATTTTATTGTAATGTTACCTTTATCTCTTCCAATAAATTTTATAAGCAAATCATTAACAAATTCACTCAAGTTTACCTTACAGATGAAACATGGCCAATATATGTATGTTTTTTATTAAATATATCAGTTAATTTAACTTTCCATACGTACACATCTTCTTGTACAAGATTATCGCTTCTATGATTAAGATCAGGACCTGCATTATGAATCTTTCCATCCCATTTACATTCCGCAGACAAACCATCTTTACCGGGTATGTCATAATCTGTATTTTTTCCTTTTACGTGACAATCCCATAGCAAATTGCCCCATCTGTCAAATACCCAAATCTGATACTCTTTTACACCACGGCATTTACCAAAGAAGTTTTCATTAGCAGCCGGTCCTTCAGTATTGGGAGTAAAGCTATTGGGAATGTAAAATTCAAATTCGGGTAGTATTTCCACAGGTCTGCATATAGTATCCCAACAGCCGTATGTATTCTGAACATTTAAACATACATTGAACTTGTAAAAGTCATTTTGAGTGGCGATAGCAGAATAGGAGTGTATAGGATCTGTATGCGTATTATCAAAAGGACTGCCATCACCAAAATTCCAATTCCATTTTACAACGTCTGTAGTCCACAAATAAGAGAAAGAAAATAATGGATTATCTGAAGGTGCCACATCCGGTGCTACGCCAAAATTTGCATTGGGCCAAGGAAACACATGTATATACCTAGGAGTAGCTAATGTATCTTTACAGCCATACGAATTAGTAACAATTAATTGGGCATCATAAACTCCCGGGGTGTTCCAACAAATAGTAGGAGACGATGCGGTTGAACTTGAAGGGTTGCCACCCGGAAAGCTCCAATTCCAAGAGGCAATTGTGCCATCTGTTGCAACTGATAAATCATTAAACTTTGCGCATAATGGTGCACATCCTTCAGCAGAATCGGAATAAGCAACTACAGGGGGACGATATAAAGTAACCGTCTTTGTAGTTGTATCCTTACATCCGGCTTGGGTAGTTACAACTAATGTAGCGGTATAAGTTCCGGAATTTGAATAAAAGTGAGTAGGGTTTTGTACATTGGATGTGCTTCCATCGCCAAATAGCCATACCCAGTTATTTATTGGATCTGTACTTGTAGAAGAAGTAGAGCTGTTTACGAAAGTTGTAGCTGATCCTATGCAGGAATTTGGCATAGTAAAGGCTGCACTAGGTGGCGGAAGTGTGGTAACGGGTAGTGTGAGTGTATTGCTGCAACCACTATCAGAAATTACAGTTAATACTACCGAATATGGCCCAGATCCTGAATAGACATGACAAGGACTTTGAATATTGGAAATATTGTTAGTACCAGATGCAGGATCATCAAAATTCCAATTCCATGAAACAATAGACCCCTTTGAAATAGTGGATTGATCTGTAAAACAAGTGGTGTCGCCCAAGCAAACGGGCACAGATGTAAAATTAGGCGTTGGTAAAGGATTAACTATTGCAACAAGTGGAACAGTGTCCTTGCATCCGGATGCATCTATAACCGCTAATGTAACAGAAAATGTTCCTGCACTTCCAAAAGTGTGAGATGGATTTTGTTGAGTTGAACTGTTACCATCACCAAAGTTCCATAACCATTGAGTAATGGCTGTAGTCCCTGTCGAATGATCCTGAAAAACAGTTGGGGTTTGGTTGAAACATACCGGTGATGTAGTTGCTGCAGCAACGGGAGGCGGATCTGCCGTAAACGTAAACGATTTCTGAATAGTATCTTCACACCCGTTTTGAGAAGTAACTACCAAACTTGCAGTATAAGTTCCCGGAGGATATGAAATATTAGTTGGATTTTGTACAGTAGATGAAGAAGGGGTTCCACCCGGAAAACTCCAATTCCAAGAAACCATGGAAGCGCCACTTGGAGCTGATGTACTTATATCTTGAAAATTATATATTCCACTTCCACAACCACCTACTGCATTAAAAGTAAAGTTAGGTGTGATGGTCATAGGAGTAGGAACATATACTACTTTGAAATTACACCCTGAAGGTTGTTTTACTTCTACCACAAATGTATCACCCGGCACCGGGAAAGGTATAATAGTTTGCGAAGTGCCGTTAGGATTATAAGGCACATCGTTTTTATACCACTGATAGGTATAATTAATAAGCGGATTAGATGGAGCAGTAATGCTTACGGAACTGCCAATGCAATAGGAAGCAGGATTAGTACTCAAAACTCCACATGAAAAATCCCAATAAGAATAACAGAAGTGACCGCCCTTAGCACAATCTGAATTTACAATAACGACAGTAAGATTTTGTCCGACATAGGATTTCAGGTTAATGCCTTCTATTGTCCATGGCCTATAAGACACAGTACTGCCAGTTACTGCGCCTGGGCATGAAGCAGGATAAAAACCTGGGCTAACGCCTCCATTTAAATCAGCAGTATATTTTTTATGGCTACATGGCACTGTATCTCCATTTTGATCAAGCATATATATTTCTGCAAACGGAGCTTCATGCATTAGATGCCCGTCAGGTGGATTTTCTATCACAAGTGCATAGGCATAAATAAAATTAGTGTCATTAATACTAACTGTAAAGGGATAGGTTAATTTCTCCGTACATCCATTTCCGAATGCACCTGCACCTGCAGGCGGATACACACCGGAATTAGTACATCCCCCACCACCTAAGCCATTTACCCTCACTTCACCTAATCTTATAGATGCATTTCCAAAACCGGGGCATACAACAGGTATAGTAGGATTACCCAAATTATTTTGACTACAAGCATCTACCGCATTACCAGTTACAATAGTATACTTAGGAGCTTGTGGGTTAGTAGCTGCAAAAAAAACAGGTCCCGGGTTACCATACTTTAAATACCCGTCAGTAGATTGCCAAGCTCCCCACGAGCCACTCTCTACTCCCAAACCGGAGCAAGCAGCGAAGGGATCTAAATGGCCTTGCTTATCTGCTCTATTAGTCTGACTAAAAGCAGAAATGAAAGCCATAAAAAAAACAACAATAGAAGCTATGACCTTTTTCATTTTAAAAATTTTATTTTATTGTAATGTTACCTTTATCTCTAGAAATATTTCCTTGCTTGTCCTTAATAATTGCTGTCCATGTAAACATATTTCCTTCTTTTACTTTCTCACCTGTTTTAATACTTATTCCATCCCACGGAGTTCCATTTGCTGTTGTGTATACAATATTTCCATTCATATCCTGAATCGAAATCACAACATTATACTCTCCACTTATCTCAGGGATCCAGGTATCATTTAAATTATCACCATCGGGGCTAAAAGCATTAGGAGCAAAGAGCTTAACTATATTTTCAACTTTTATATCTTTCGTAAGTATCGAAGTGCAACCAACAGAATTCTTCGCAGTTAAGGTTACTTTATAGGAACCATACTTAGCATATGAATGAACAGGGTTTTCTTCCGTTGATATTTTAGCATCTCCAAAATCCCATTTCACTTCCGTGTTTCTGTCTGCATCTGATTCAAAGTTAAACGTACGACTATCTTCAGAAGTATTAAAATTTATTGCTATGGAAGGTGCCTCTACAACATTTATAATATTTTTCTGCTCATCAGACTTCCTTGTTTTATCAGTAACTTTTAAGCGAACAGTATAATTACCTTTTGATTTATATATATGTGTGGGATTGGGTTCAACCGACGTTTCCCCGTCTCCAAAATACCATTTGTAGGAGTTATCCTTATTGCCTTCTTTAACTGTAAACTGTATAGGCGCACCTTCGCATGCCTTATTTGTATTGGCACTAAAAGATGCGCTTAATACGGGAGCTTTATCTTGAGGCTCAGATACAGGTTGTTGGAGAGCAACAACAGGAGATGAAGTAGATTGTGTTTCTGGTTGTAAAACAATATTCTGATTAGTAGTTGGGGTTTGTTTAGAAACTTTGTTTTCTTGATTAGGATTTATACTTTTTACCTCTTTTTGAGTTTTATCTATGGCTACTTTATCATTAAAAGAAACCTCTTTAGTGATTTTATCTTCTTGAGCAATGGCCTGCTGTTCTCTATTACGTTCACCCTGTTGAATAGAAGGTTGAGTAGTTTCTTTTGTAAGGGGTGAAGTTAAGATGCCTTTATCGGTATTAGTTTTTAGTTCATTTGTACCCTTTGGAATATTCATATAATAGGCTACTCCGGCAACAAGGATGGCAGATGCGGCTATCAATAAATTTTTTACCAGTTTAGAAACATTGTTTTTACCTGGTTTTATTGAATCTAAACGCTTATTCATATCTGCCCAATCAGCAGGGTTGAAATCGGCTTCGTAAGAGTCGAGTAATGTTTTTATATTATTTTCAAACTTGTCTTTCATTATTATTGGTGTACTCCTTTTATTTTATCTGCAAGTAATTTTCTTATGTTGGCTTTTGCTTTAAAGTAATTCGATTTTGATGTTCCTTCGTTAATACCTAGTTGTTCTGCGATTTGTTTATGTGTATATCCATCTACTACGTACATATTAAATATTGTTCTATATACAGGAGTTAGTTTTTGTACTGCATCCATGATATCTTTGGGTTGAAGGCCATTATATTCATTTGCATCATTTTCATCTTCAATATTTTCAACTTTTGTTTCCAGGTAATCTGAATCTACTTTTAGAATGTTTTTTTTATTTTTTCGATAGAAATCAATCGAAGTATTTACCATTATCCTTCTGATCCATCCTTCCAGTGTTCCACTTTTTTCAAAATCAGAAATATGACCAAAAACCTTGATAAAACCTTCCTGAAGCAAATCTTTGGCTTCATCCTGGTCTTTTACATACCTCATACAAACTCCTAGCATTTTACCATAAAACATCTTGTAAAGAACTTGTTGGCTGTTGCGGTCGCCTTTTATACACCCATCAATCAGCTGGTTTATCTGCTCATTGCTGTTATTCTCTTTTCTGATTTCGTTCATCGCATCTGTTAATAAGACGGCAAGGTTATAGGATAGTTGCCTAAAAAAGAGCAAATATTAATAAGGAATAAGGTTACACAAATAAACTAATAAATCTAAAACTATCAAAAAATGAAAGTTTTAACTTTAGTATATTGAAAAACAATTAATTAGGTAAGCTTTTGATAGGTTTGCCACCATCTGTCAGGCACTTCTTCTTTTGTAGCCTCTTCATAGTCTTTGTATGAACAGGGAACCAAGCATTGTCGTTCAAATTTTAGCTTTTTTTGAGTTGGGTAGGGAACTTCCATCCACCAGCGATCGGAACGCTTGGATTTATAAAAAACTATCTCGTTTTGATGCTCTTTAATAGAAACACGATACTTTAAATAATCTGATTTTTTACGGAAAGGAAAATCTTCATATCGTTTATAAAATCCATCAATAAAATACCAAATCATTTGCGCCAATAATTGGGCTGTTTGCCCACGCAAATCATAATCAGGATTAAATTCAAAAAAACCAATAGCACCAAGCTTATCACTAAGTCCTGCATAACGGGTAATTTGACAAGCTTCTTCTCCATAAAATCCATTAGGAGATGCATTTCCATTACCGGGCGCATCACTCATGCGGATTGCACTCATATCAAAAGAAAGCAAATCTGCGTGGCGAACAATGGGTTCTACTTGTTCCATATCATCACGCACTTCTCCCAAACGGTATGCATCAAAATAAAGTTTACGGAACAAATCTGTTTCTTTAGGAGCTGTAAAATGTGTTTGGTAGCCAATATTACTATAGTTAAAAAGAATATTGGGTTGATGTAATATAATTTTACCTACGTAGGCCGCTGAATTAAATTCCGAGTCAGGACCTCCAATATCAAACCGGGCATCTATATCTACCAAATTGATGGTAGGTTCTATCTTATCATAGGCTTTATACATAGGGAAGGTGAGGTCTTGCCCTCCTCCAATAATAATAGGAACAATTTTATTTTTCATCAGTTCATGACAAACAGATGTGATAGCAAAATAGGAATCCTTTACTGCATGGCCTTGTTTTATATTTCCAAGATCAACAATCTTTGCTTTATAATTTCCTTTTAATAGGCTGTAAAGATGCGGGCGAAGGGCATTCGCTGCTTTTCCACTCCCTTCATTATTAACAGCTCTGCGCTCTTCTTCAACACCAATAATAGCTAAATGATACCCTTTAATATCGGGAAAAGGTTTTTCCGGAAGGTTCTTCTTAATGGAAGCACCCAGGGAATTTTCTTGAGAATAAATCTCCGTATCAATTTCTATAGGAGATAAAAATTGTGATATGTCTTCCACAAAAAGAATTATTGTTTACGTATCCTTACAGATACAAAAATAGATTGAGTTACTTTACTTTACTGGCAAAGCAACATCAGTTATTAACATAGTTTTTAATACTAGTAAAGAAAATTATTTCTTCTTAGTTTTTGTAGGAGCCTTTGCTTTGGTAGTTTTAACAGGTGCTTTCTTCGTTGCTGTAGCTTTTGGCTTATCGTCTTTTACTTTTTTCTTAGATGCTTTTTTTATTCCTGCAATCACAAGACATTCTTCAAGCGTTAGGTCAACAGGCTCTTTTCCGGCAGGAATGGAAAAAAACTTTTTACCTGCCTGTATAGCAGGTTTTCCCCATCTTCCTATTACAACCTTTACACGCCTGTCTTCCTCCCATGATTTAATGTGCTTGGCAGCATCTTTTTCCATTTTAGATTTCACTATCACTATGGCATCACCCAACTCAATGGTAAAGGGATCGAATTGTTTTGGAAGAGAGGCATTTGTGTTGCCGTATTTTAAATAATTACCAAAAAAACCTTTTGCGGCAATAATATCTTGTCCTTCATATACCCCTACTTTCCTGGGCAATCTGGGGCCGGTAAGAATTTCTATTACTCTTTCGAGAGAGATGGTATAGGGGTCTTCTGTTTTAGGCAAGGAAACAAATTCTTCCTTGTACTTAATATAGGGGCCGAATCTACCTATGCTTACTACTACTTCACCTCCTTCATATAAGCCAAGTGTACGAGGCAGCTTAAACAGATCAAGAGCATCTTCTAAAGTAATGGTCTCTAGGCTTTGTCCTTTCCTGAGCGATGCATATTTCGGTTTCTCTTCATCATCCTGATGGCCGATTTGTGCCATGGGTCCAAATCTTCCTATGCGCACCAAAACAGTCTTACCCGATTTGGGGTCTTTACCAAGGATTTTTTCTCCACTTTGTCTTTCGGAATTATCTTGTGTTTCTAATACTGTTTTATGGAATGGTTTATAGAACTTTTCCAGCATTTTCTTCCAAGACAATGTGCCAAGTGCTATAGCATCAAATTCTTCTTCTACCGTTGCAGTAAAATTATAATCCATTATAACTGCGAAATACTTTTCTAAAAAGTCATTCACTACCATACCAATATCCGTAGGATATAGTTTTCCTTTTTCTGCTCCGGTTATCTCTTTTAAAGTCTCTTCTGAAATTTTCTCCTTCTTTAACAAGAACTTCTTGTACTCTCTTTCTTTTCCTTCCCTTACTTCTTTCGCAGCATAATTTCTTTTTATAATAGTAGAAATAGTCGGCGCATAGGTAGATGGCCTGCCAATACCTAACGATTCTAATTTTTTTACCAAGCTTGCCTCGGTATATCGGGCCGGGGGCATGGTAAAACGTTGCACAGCCGATATTTCTTCCATTCCAATATCTTGCCCTACTTTTACTGTAGGAAGTATACCTTCATCGTTCTCTTCACCGGTAGATTCATCTTCATCCGTCCCTTCCATGTATACTTTTAAGAATCCATCGAATAAAATTATTTCTCCGGTTGCGATGAATTGATCGTCCGATTTATCTTGACCTAATGTAATAACTGTTTTCTCAAGTTGAGCATCCGCCATTTGAGAAGCAATGGCACGCTTCCAAATTAAATCATATAATTTCTGTTGTTGCGTATCTTCCACATCAGCAGATCGATTGCTGAAAAATGTAGGTCGAATAGCTTCGTGGGCTTCTTGTGCGTTGGCAGATTTAGTATGATATTCTCTTTTCTTCCAGTAATTATCTCCGTATTGTCGGTTAATTTCATTTTTAGCAGCGTTTAATGCAAAACCCGATAAGGTCACCGAATCGGTACGCATATAGGTAATCTTACCTGCTTCGTACAACCCTTGTGCTAAGCGCATGGTTTGAGAAACAGAATAACCTAACTTTCTACTAGCTTCCTGTTGAAGCGTAGATGTAGTAAACGGAGCTGCTGGTGTTCGTTTAGAAGGCTTCTTTTCAATGTCTTTTACTGAAAAATTTGCTCCGTTTAATTTTTCAAGAAGTGCTTTTGCTTCTTTTTCCGTTTTTAATTTTGTGGGATGTTCACCTTTGAATAAGGTAATTTTTCCACTTTCATCTTTAACTGAAAATATACCTGATACTTTATAAAAGGAATTAATATCAAAAGCATTTATTTCACGTTCACGTTCAACTAATAATTTAACGGAAACCGATTGTACACGCCCTGCAGAAAGGGAAGGACGAACTTTCTTCCACAATACCGGAGATAGTTCATACCCCACTAACCTATCAAGAATACGACGGGCTTGCTGGGCATTCACAAGATTTTCATCTATCAATCTTGGATTAGAAAGAGCTTCTTGTATAGCTGTTTTAGTAATCTCATGATAAACAACCCTCCTTGTCTTTTTCGAATCAAGGCCCAATGCTTCACACAAATGCCAAGCAATAGCTTCCCCTTCTCGATCCTCGTCCGTTGCTAACCAAACTGTTTTAGCAGTTTTCATTATTTTTTTAAGCTCAGCCACCACTTGTTTTTTATCGGGAGATACTTCGTAGGAAGGTTCAAACCCCTCCTCCACATTTACCCCCATATCTTTTTTAGGCAAATCACGAATGTGCCCTATGCTTGATTTTACAACAAAATCATCGCCTAAAAACTTTTCTATGGTTCTTGCTTTTGCCGGTGACTCAACTATAACGAGGTTTTTTGACATATTTTCTTTAAAAAACTATTTAATTAGTATTGATTGGAAAATAGAAAATAAATTAAATCCAACACAAATACGGACTACAAAGGAATACATTTTTTTCTTTACAAAAATCACTCAAACCTTTTTAAAGGGGTTTTTAGCTATGAAAAAAAATTATTTTCTAATCAGTTTAGCAACACTTTCTACGTGGGCTGTGTGCGGAAACATATCCACCGGCTGAACTTTTTCAACAGAATATTTTTCATTTAGTATAGAAATATCCCGTGCCTGGGTCGCCGGATTACATGAAACATATACAATTCTCTCAGGAGCGATTTCTAGCATCTTCCTCACTATATCTTCATGCATGCCTGCACGGGGTGGATCAGTTATGATCACCTCTGGCTTGCCGTATTCAGCGATCATTTTATCATTAAGTAGATCCTTAATATCACCGGCAAAAAAATGTGTATTAAAAATATTGTTTATTTGAGAATTTATTTTGGCATCTTCAATAGCATCTGCAACATATTCCATACCTACTACTTTTTTAGCCTTGCTTGCTACAAAATTGGCAATTGTACCGGTACCAGTATATAAATCATACACTATTTCGTTACCTGAAAGGGCAGCAAAGTCACGTGTTATTTTATAAAGCTCGTAGGCTTGTGTTGAATTGGTTTGAAAAAAAGATTTAGGGCTAATTCTGAATTTTAATCCTTCCAATTCTTCTTCTATGTATTCCTTTCCGGAAAAGCTTATTACTGACAGATCAAATATGGTATCGTTTGGCTTTGTATTAACTATATATTGCAAAGAGGTTATTTGTGAGAATTTTTTCTGCAAATGATTCATTAATTGACTGATTGCTTTTTCATCTTCATAGAAAAAAATAACTACCACCATCCATTGCCCAATAGAAGTATTGCGAATTATTAAGTTTCTTAAAAAACCTTCTCTTTTACGTATATCATGAAAACTCAAATCATTTTCCAATGCATATTTTTTTACCTCTAAACGAATAGTATTTGAAAAATCATCTTGCAAATGACACTCTTGAATATCTAATACCTTATCAAATAATTTAGGAATATGAAAACCTAATGCAGCATGCGTATTTTTATCGGTACGATAACCTGTATTATCAGCCAATACTGTTTTTATTTCTTCATTTGTCAGCCATTTTTTATTAGAAAAGGTAAATTCTAATTTATTTCTATAGTTGAAAATATTTTTTGAAGAGATAATGGGAAGCAATTGGGTAGCCGTCTCAAAAGAAAGTTGCCCTATTCGGCTCAATGCATCCGTAACATACTTTTGTTTATAAAATAATTGGGTAGTATAGCTTAGATCTTGCCATTTACACCCCCCACAAGTTCCGAAATGCTTGCAGATAGGTTGAGTCCTGTTTTCTGAACGTTTTTGGTAATGAATTACTCTACCTTCCCGGTAGTTGCTTTTCTTTTTTGTTATCTCAACATCCACTACATCACCAGGGAGGGCTCTATCAATAAAACACACTATATTATTTACCCTGCCAATGCCTTTTCCTTCCGTACTTATATCGGTAATCTCAATATTTTGAAAAATTTGGTGTGTTTTCACGAGACAAAGTTAGCAGGATATGTTTCGTATATTAGCAGTATCTTATACATTAAAATTCATGGAAACAATGCTTGCAAAATCACAATCACAAATACTGATTAATTTAGAAGATAAATACGGTGCTCATAATTATCATCCCTTACCTGTCGTGCTTGAAAAAGGAGAAGGAGTATTCGTTTGGGATGTGGATGGAAACAGATATTATGACTTTCTTTCGGCTTATTCAGCAGTGAATCAAGGGCACTGTCATCCTAAAATTGTACAAGCATTAATAGAACAAGCTTCTCAACTTACACTTACATCACGAGCCTTTTACAATTCATCATTAGGTGAATATGAAAAATTTATTACTACTTATTTTGGTTATAATAAAGTATTACCGATGAACACAGGTGCAGAAGCTGTGGAAACTGCTTTAAAGCTTTGTCGTAAATGGGCATACGAAAAAAAAGGTATTCAGCCTTATGAGGCAAAAATTATAGTATGTGAAGGGAACTTTCATGGAAGAACAATTTCAATTGTATCTGCTTCCACTGACCCAGATGCAAGAAATAATTTTGGCCCCTTCACCCCCGGCTTTATTACTATACCCTACAATGATACAGAAGCATTGGCAAATGCCTTGCAAGACAAAAATGTTGCAGGCTTTTTAGTTGAACCTATACAAGGAGAGAAAGGGGTATATATTCCCAATGATGGCTATTTAGCAACGTGTTTTGAGTTATGTAAAAAGGCAAATGTTCTTTTTATGGCTGATGAAATTCAAAGCGGCTTAGGCCGAAGTGGAAAACGTCTTTGCTGCGATCATGAAAATGTACATGCTGATATTTTAATCTTAGGCAAAGCCCTTTCCGGAGGAACTATTCCGGTATCTGCTGTTCTTGCTGATGATGAAATAATGCTTTGCATAAAACCCGGTGAGCATGGCTCTACCTACGGAGGTAATCCACTTGCTTGTAAGGTAGCCATTGCTTCTCTTCAAGTTTTCGATGAAGAAGATTTATATGACAATTCATACCGCTTAGGAAATCTCTTACTGGCTGAGCTTAAAAAACTACAAGCCGAAAGAAATGACATTATAACTACTGTTCGCGGGAAAGGTTTATTTGCAGCAATTGTAATTAAAGAAAGAAAAAATAAAACTGCCTGGGAACTATGTATGCAGTTAAAAGAAAACGGACTTCTTGCAAAACCCACTCATGGCGATACCATTCGTTTAGCTCCCCCATTAGTAATTACTAAAGATCAGCTGATGGAGTGTATAGCTATTCTAAGAAAGACGATTCTGGCTTTTTAGTTTTATCCGTAACAAATATCCAATTTTCAGTAGGGTGCTCATTGAGGCGCATCCAATCTGTTTGGCCTATTAATTCATTCATATGGTTAAATAATACGTTTCCCTTATCCCGAATTCTTTCAGTATACACGACGAGATTAAAAAACAAGATTCCTCTTACAGAAAGCAGGTCCCCCAATGAAGAGATGAATTCCTTTTCAAGAAATTTATCCGGAACATTCACATCTACAAATACATCCATGACGATCATGTCGAACTTATTATTGCAATTACGAACAAAATCAAATGCATCTTCGGTATAGAGCTCTAGGTCTTTGAACTTTCCTAAAGAAAAATATTTTCTTGCTAAGTCAACGACAACAGGATCTTTTTCCACACCTATAATTTTTAATTTCTTCTTGTATTCCTTTTGTAAAATACTTGCTATACTACCTGCCCCAAAACCTAAGAGTAAAACATTTTTTATTTCTCTGTCTCTAATTTCAAATTTTGAAAAGACTTGCTGCATAATGGAATGCAGTCCACCAAAAGAATAATTAGCCCTACCAGAGTCAAGCATATACTTCCCCTTGCAACAGACCACTTCCACCATAGAACTTACTTCACTTTTACTTTTTTCTATCGATTGTGGAGTAAAAAAACTACTGATGCGTTTTTTGAAGATAGAAAGTGGTTTAAAACGAGCATTCACAATTAACCAATATTTGTTCGGGAATGTTTATCATGTTTTGCCTTATGAATACTGGCATTGAGATCAAAACCAATAAGCAGAACTAAGGAATTAAAATAAAGCCATAGAAGAATAACTATAAGCGTTCCTATAGAGCCATATAGTTTATTATAGTTGCCAAAATTATTTACATAATAGGCAAACCCTAAGGAGGTTATGATAGATAATATAGTTGCAAACATAGAACCGGCTGAGGCAAATCTCCATCTCACTTTTGCCGATGGTGCAAGATAGTAGGTGAATGCAATAAGAAAATAAAACAAAGCAAATACGATTACCCACCGACCAATCTGAATTAGATAAAACGCAAATCCTCCGTCTGCAAAAATTCCATTTAAAATTATTTCTGAAATAAGGATCAAAGCAATGGCAGTTGTAATTAAAAGTATAGAAATAAATACTAATAAAATAGAGATCAGCCTCTGCTGGAATGCTGTACGGCTTTCTACCTGGTGATAGGTATTATTAAAAGCGGTAATTAAAGCATTAAATCCACTAGTAGAAAAGTATAAAGCTGACAAAAAACCAATCGACAATAATCCACCTCGCTGATTGGTAACAATATCTTCTATAGTTTCTTCTGTAGCCTCATATGCATTATGTGGCATAAAGTTCTTCATCAAATCCAATAATTTCTCCTGAAAATTATCGATTGGTATATAGGGAATGAGTGTAAATATAAATATGATAGAAGGAAAAATTGTAAGGAAAAAATTAAAAGAAACAGCCGAGGCGCGCATAGTAAGAGTTCCTTCCGTTAAGCCTTCAATAAAAAAATGAGCAACTTCATAAACCGATAGTCCTTCAAAGCCGGGTAATACAATTCGTTTAGACGCTTTTATAAGAAAATCAACCGGCGGTAACTTAATGATAAACGATACTACTTTATTTGCCATGAATTAATTTTTCTTGACTGCTGATTCCACCCATTGCTTACCCCACTCATCCAATTCTTTTTTACTCCAAAGTTGAGGATAAAAAATTCTTTTTTGAAAGCGAGGGGGTAAATATTTTTGCCAATTAGTCCCCCCAGTTGCAGGCACATCCTTATCACTCTGTTGCAAATAACGCACTGCTGACTTATAATGTACCAAAGGCCAGTTTACATTCACATTTACATCCAACTGTCGGAGTGCATTTATCAAATCAGGATTCTTTTGATCTGTTTCACTAAGAGTTTTGTACTTCGCCCACATATTTTTCGCTTTATATTCTTTTGCATGCTGAATAAATTGGGAGGAATACTTTTTTTCAAACTGCTTTAATGTAAGTGTCTTTTTTCCTGTTGCTAATTCAGTGGCACCTTGTTTCCAATAAATATGTTCGTACATTTCTTCAATTGAGGAGTTTTTACCCTCAAACTTAGTGCGCACTTCCTTTTCAACTAAGCAAATAAAATCAGTACACGATATTTCAATTAAACGATATTGTGCGCTTTGGAAACCGCTGGCAGGTAGCAAAGCCATGCGGTAAGTTAGAAACTGTTTAGGTTCCATACCGTCCACCATTATATCAAATGACTTAGTCAATGCTTCGAAGTACCGGTTAACGCGTGTAAGACGTTCAATAAAAAATTTAGCATCTATGGCTTTATTCCAACCTCTATCTTCTCCGTTCGGTAAAATTATTTTTCCATTATTGGAAATCTGGTCCAATTCATGAAGTGAGAGCCGGAAATACAATTCCGTAATCTGGTGATAAACAATAAAAATAAACTCATCCGGAAAATCGGTTTTAGGATTTTGTAATGTAAGCAGCTTGTCAACGTGTGTATAATCCCAATAAGTAAGGTAATTAGAAATTAACAAGCCATCTAAATAGTTGGTAAGCGTTTGCCCCATGGCCTGATATTTCTCATCCAACTTATGAATGCGTTCTGTAATCTCTGTTGTTAATTCCATAACATAAAAAATAGAGTAGTGAATATGATAAACGAAAATACAAATAACAAAACAATGAAGAAGTGAGAATTAGAAAGGAAGAAAGACACTATTAATGACAGGTATAAATGCAATTAATCAAACATAGTTGCTATTTAATCACCAGCGCCAGTGGATTTGCAAGGCCGGAGCATTCCGTTATATCCATTTTAATAGAACCTACCAATACTTTAGCTTCTGCTCTGATGGGAACCTTATTTTTATCATCCGAAATCCATGCCGTAAGGTCTTCTTCTTTTTTAAAAACCCTGCCTTTTTGAACAACAGGTCGAAATTTCATACACCGTATTCTACCAACATCCGATTTAATTACTTCTCGGCCAACAAATCGCATTTGTAAAGGCCACACTTCATTGTCTACAAAACAAGGAAATTCAAAAACTTCCCCTTCCTTGGCATTTGAAAAATCAATAGTCCGTGCATAATAAAATGCAGAGATCATATCTTGTACTCCTTCTTGCACATCCATCACTTTACCATCGCTATCAACTGTATTTTTATAGTGATTATATATTTGATTTTGATTAATGATATATCCTCCTTCATTTACCCTTCTGATAAAAAGCCAAGGCAATATTGCCTTTTCATCTATATACGATTCATACCTATCGCGCACTTTATAGAACCAATCAAAAGAACTATTGGAATAACCTAAGCCAATTATATGATAAGTACTTCTTCCGCCAATCTCTTTATTTTCTTCCATTACCTGCAGGGTTGCTTCACCTGCATTAATGAATCCATAATGCAATCGGTATTTTATTTTCTCCCCTCTTTTAAATGCTTCATTATTAATAGTACGTAACGTATCATGCGGAGTATTTTTTGAAATAAAATCAAGACTTGGTTGTTGCCTGCTTGTAAAAGCAAAGCAAACAAATAATAAAAAGATTGCCGGTAAAATGTATTTGAAGTGCTTCATTTATAACCTATACCCAAGCAAACGACGTGCCATTCATTTTAGTATAAATAAGCAAATTATATTACAATATTGACGATCTTTTTAGGTACTACTATTACCTTTTTAGGTTGTTTCCCTTCGAGGTATTTTAATGTTTGTTCAAATGCCATTACTTCTTTTTCTATTTCTGCAGGAGAAAGGCTCAAAGAAAGTTCCAGATTAAACCTCATTTTTCCATTAAATGAAACCGGGTAAGCAAATGAATCATCTATGGTAAAGGCTTCATTATATTGGGGAAACGGTGCAAACGAAATGCTTTCTTTATGACCTAACTTTTCCCAAAGTTCTTCCGCAATATGAGGAGCAAAAGAAGAAAGTAGAATTACCAACGGCTCCAGAATGGCTCTTTTATTACATTTTAATTCAGTAAGCTCATTTGCACAA
>CAZCJN010000031.1:14139-19514 GCA_964498865.1 uncultured Bacteroidia bacterium | reverse complement strand
AGAGTAACGATCTGCCCTGGCATTTACCAACCGATATGAAGTATTTCCGTGATACTACTATGGGGCATTGCGTGATAATGGGTAGAAAAAATTATGATTCTATCCCTTTAAAATACCGGCCTCTTGATGGCAGAACGAATATTGTGGTGACCAGGCAACAATCATTCACTGCTCCTGATTGTATAGTTACCAACTCTATTGAAGAAGGACTAAAAATAGCACGGGCAAACAAAGAAAGTGAAGTGTTTATCATCGGAGGGGCTGATGTATACAAGCAAACCATTCATAATGCGGATAGGCTTTATGTAACACACATACACCATTCTTTTGATGGAGATGCTTTTTTTCCAATAATAGATAAAACAAAGTGGGAACTTGTTTCTCAAAAAGACATGCAGGCAGATGCTAAAAATAAATTTCCTTTCTCTTTTTGTGTGTATGAGAAAATAAATGGAAGGTCTGCATAAAATAGCCTATAAATATTGTTTCAACCATTCTTTAGCTTGTTTATCATCTGTAAATGATTTCATCGGTATCGGTGGTGTTTTCAGGCTGAAGAGTAAGTTCATAATCAATTTTGATAATCCAGGTTTGGAAACCATAGCCATTGCTGAATAAATAATGGGTAATTGTTCTGTCGAGAAGTTTCTTGTGTCTTTATCGGGAATTGGCGAATCGGATAAATAAATTAAGAGGGGGACCCTTTTATTATTGGTTATTTGTTTGACCAATGCCACATTGTTCTTGATATTTTCTACTGTACGCTTTGGGTTTTTTGAGTATGAATACAAAATGCCATCGCTATCCAAATAGTAATCAGCTATTTCTCCTTCTATGAGTTGTATGTTATCTGGTATTTTCATCAGTATTGATGTTATACTCCGGATATTTAATTATAAAGCAAGTTCTACTGCCGGATCCCAAAAATACTTTTGAAAGTTTACAATTTTATCTTTCTTCACTTTTATTCCTTCCTTTTCCAGCATTTGTTGCATTAGTTTAGGATGCCCGAAATGGTGTTTGCCTGTTAATTCTCCATTACGATTTACTACTCTGTGTGCAGGTACATATTTCTTCTGTGTATGAGATCCGTTCATTGCCCAACCTACCATACGTGATGAGCGCGCTGAGCCTAAATATTTGGCAATGGCGCCATACGACGTAATTTTTCCTTTAGGAATATGCCGGGCTACTTCATACACTAATTGAAAAAAATCATTGCCTTTTTGTTTTTTCATCATGCAAACTTCATGGCTTTGATTGGACTGATATAAGTGATGATATAAGAAGGAAGTATCAATGAGATCATGCAAAGTGTAAATGTGGTTATGTTCAAGAATAATACGTGTAAAATATTTAAGTGAATAGGAATAGAGGAGAGGTAGTAGGTGGCTTCATCGAGTGATACTAAATGAAATTGTTTTTGTAGCAAACAAAATGCAAGCCCTGCTATATTTCCAATGATCATTCCTTTTAATATTAAGAAAGAAGAGTTATATAAAAATATTTTCCGGACTCCCCAATTGCTCATTCCGAGTGCTTTTAAAATCCCAATCATATTGGTGCGTTCTAATATTAATACAAGCAAGGCAGAGATCATATTAATAGCAGAAACTAATGCCATTAGAGAGATCACTACAACTGCGTTAATATCTTGCGCATCTAACCAGGAGAAAATAGGGCGATTTACTTCCTTTATACTTCGTGCTAAAAAGTCATAGCCTATGGTTTCATTTACAAACTCTGTAACCTCGTCTATTTTTTTATAGTCATTAATGATGATTTCAAATCCGGCAATGGAGCCGGCATCCCATCCATTTAACTTTTGAATATGTGCAATATCAGCTATTACATAGATCTGATCGAACATTTCTCCCAAACCTGTTTCATAAATACCACATATGGAAAATCGTCTTGCTCTTTGTTGTTGGTTTTGTATAAAATAAACAATAATGGTATCGTTCAGATTTAATTTTAATTTTTCTGATTGATATTTTGAGATAAGAATTTTATCTGACTTTGCACTATCCGATATAGTTAACGGGGTGCCACTGATAATATTTTTTTTGAAAAAATCCCAATCAAAATCGCTCCCTATGCCTTTGACCACTACTCCTTGCAATTCTGTTTTTGTTTTAATAATACCTGCCTTTGTAGCAAAACATTGTATGTGTCGTATTCCCTGGTTTTTACTTAGTTCAGCAAGAAAAGGCTGATCACGATTGATGGGAGAGCCTTCGTACGAATCGTTATTGTCGTAGCTGGTTATTTGAATATGCGATCCAAAGCTGATCACCTTTTCACGAATCTCTTTTTGAAAACCTGAGACAATGGCAAGTGTAAGTATCATAACCGCTATTCCAAGAGAAATACCCAGAATAGCTATATTTACAATAGGCTTTGAAAAGCCTTTATTATTGGAGAATATTTTTTTTGATATGTAATATTCTAAGTTCATTTGTTATGTACGAAAATACGAATTTAGTATGCAGTTAACTTTTTGTAGTATGTTTCATTCAGGTAAACATAAAATCTTTATTTTATTCTTTCTTCTTCCTATCCTTCTTCCTACTTCTGTTTTTGCACAATATAAACCTATTGCGTTGCAAGATAAAAGGGCCAGTGATTTAAAAGTAGGCGCAGAAAGGATGGAAGTATATCTTCCACTGGTAAAAAATAAAAATATTGCTGTTGTTGCTCACCCTGCTTCGATGGTAAGAAATACTCATTTAGTCGATACATTGTTAAAAGCCAAAGTTAAACTGAAAAAAATATTTGCTCCTGAACATGGTTTTAGAGGAGATGTAGAAGCCGGAGGCAAAATAAATACCGGAGTAGATAAAAAAACAGGATTAACAGTAGTTTCTCTATATGGAAAGAATAATAAACCTAAAGCGGAAGATTTAACAGGAGTTGACCTTGTTGTATTTGATCTTCAAGATGTAGGCGCACGATTTTATACCTACATATCTACATTACATTATGTAATGGAAGCATGTGCAGAGAATAATAAACAGCTTATTATACTCGACAGGCCTAATCCAAATGGTTACTACATAGATGGTCCTATACTGGATACGCTATACAAATCTTTTGTAGGAATGCATCCTATTCCTATTGTACATGGCATGACAATAGGAGAATATGGGAAAATGATCAATGGAGAAAAATGGCTGGCTCATGGCGTTCAATGTAAACTGGAAGTGATAACAGTAGAAAAATATAAGCATAGTGACCTGTATGAGCTTCCTATACGCCCATCACCTAATCTCCCCAATATGTCATCGGTATATTTATATCCCTCCTTGTGTTTGTTTGAGGGCACTATTGTAAGTGTTGGAAGAGGAACTGATAAACCATTTCAGCAATTTGGTTACCCTGATTTACCTGGTGGTAGCATTAAGTTTACGCCTCGTCCTGTAAAAGGTGCGAGTGAAAATCCCCTTTATAATGGAAAAGAATGTAGTGGGTTTGATGTTTCTTTATTGGGTATTTCCTATACGAAATACGCCTGTCAGTTAAATTTATTTTGGATAATTAATTTATATAAGGAATCGAAAAATAAAGAAACATTTTTTAATTCTTTCTTTACCCGCCTTGCAGGAAGTGAACAATTAATGAAACAGATCACGCAGGATAGATCAGAAATAGAAATTCGTGCTACATGGGCAGAGGGACTTAAGAAATTTAAAGAGGTAAGAAAAAAATACCTTCTTTACGAAGATTTTGAATAGGATTCTTTAAGCAAATTGGCAACTTTTTTATCAATGGGAAATGTAAAATCCCCTTCATTTATTTTTGAAATGTTGATCCATCTTAATGACTGATGATTACTCTTGTCTTTTGTTTTGAACGGATGTGCTGCATCTTCCAATAACCAGAACTGATTGTGTTTTATTAAATCATCTGGATTTTCTAGTGTTACTAAATAATAAATGCTGATTATTTGATGTTGCTCATTAAAGGCAGATAGCTGGAAGAAATCAGTTGTATAAAAATGATTAATTGTTTCTACCTCGCAATTTAATTCTTCTTTGAATTCTCGTTTCAGGCAGTCAGCAATTCCCTCTCCCCATAGGAGCCCTCCTCCAGGAAATTTGGTTATTTCTTTTTCACAAATAAATTCATCCGATACAAGGATTTCTTTCTTGTTATTCATTACCAAACCATAAACCCGTATATTAAAAATGCGCATACATTTGTTTCTATAACTCAAAAATACATTTCTTATGACATTTAAATCAAAACGGGAAACATTGTATTTAATCCTTGCGATGTTTTTTGTAACGAATGCAATTGTTGCAGAAATGATAGGAGGGAAGCTTATTGACATTCATTTGCTAGGATTCAGTTTTAAATTCAGTATTGGGATATTGCCATGGCCTATTGTTTTTTTGTCTACCGATTTGATAAATGAATATTTCGGAAAGCAAGGAGTTAGAAAGCTTTCTGTTATCACATCTTGCATGATTTTATATGCTTTTCTTGTTTTGTTTTTTGCTATGGGAGTTCCGGCAGCAAGTTTTTCTCCTGTTCAGGATGACGCATTTAGGAATGTATTTGGACAATCTATGTGGATCATTGCCGGAAGTATTACTGCTTTTTTAGTTTCGCAAATAATAGACGTAATGGTATTTTGGTTTTTTAAATCGAGAACGGGAAATAAAATGCTTTGGCTCCGAGCTACAGGATCTACGGTTGTGTCTCAGCTAATAGATTCATTTATTGTTTTGGGCATAGGTTTTTTATTGCCCGGAAAAATTTCTCTTGATAATTACATAAATGTAGGATTAACGAATTACTCAGGCAAACTGATCATTGCTATTCTTTTAACTCCATTCATTTATATTATACACTTTCTCATAGATAAGTTTATTCTTAACGAGGAGAAATCCGAGCATGCAATTTGAATGTTAATATTCTTCCAAAAAGAATGATAAACTCTTTTAGAATTTCGAGCGGGAACGCTTACGGTACATTATTTTATAGTTCACAGTAAATGTGGCAAACATGTACGCATCTTTATCAGTGGGGTCGCCTCTTTGCTCGCCAACTATCGGGAAGTAGTCTTTACCGGGATTAGCAAAATAAGCAGCTTTGGGATTGCTTGCGAATAAAGCTGGATCTGCATAGCCTTTGCTTACATCATCGATGTAATCTGTAAATGTTTTACGCATTCCCATTTCAAATCCTAGACCCCAGTATCGGTTTACGGCATATTTAAATCCTCCTCCTACTAATAGCACTCCTGTTATTCTGGAATAGTTAACCCCTTCTGTTTGATACTGATGGAGATTATACCAACTACCATCTGTATATTTTCCTCTGGGATTAAAATATACTCCGCCGCCGCCGCCAAAACAATAAAGTTGTTT
>CAZCJN010000031.1:0-14039 GCA_964498865.1 uncultured Bacteroidia bacterium | reverse complement strand
GCCCCTCCTAATTCACCTAAAAAATTTCCTACACCTAATGAACCAACCATTTCGTAACGGTAAGCTGGTTTCTTTCGGACGAACTTGGGGCGTTTGCTTTTGCGCTTAACCTGGGCATCTGCACAAATACAAATAAAAGAAAAAAGAAGAGTTAGTAAAATTAATCTCCGCATTAGTAATTGGCTATTGTCACAAATGTAAATAAAAAATATTCAGTAGGAAATTCTATAAAATATTCCCCGTTTAAGAATAAGATTTTTTTGAAACCTTTTTCTTCTATGGACGTATTAGCCAATTTTTCACTTAAGCGTTAACAATAGCTCGAGGTGCTGCCTGAAGAATTTCGTCATTGGCAGCATTTGCATACTGTTCAAAATTTTTAATAAAGCTTTTTGCAAGCTCATTTGCTTTTGAGTCATATGCATTTTTGTCTTTCCAGGTATTTCTTGGGTTTAAGATTTCAGTTGGTATATTAGAACAAGTAGTGGGTATATTAAGATTAAAAACCGGTAAGGTTTCAAACTTTACTTTTTCCAGTTCTCCGTTTAATGCAGCTGTGATAAGGGCGCGGGTGTAAGAAAGTTTTATTCTGTTACCAATACCATAAACTCCGCCTGTCCAACCGGTATTTACCAGCCAAACATTAATATTTTTATTTTCATTTAATTTTTTTCCTAAAAGTTCGGCATACTTCGTAGGATGTAATGGTAGAAATGCTTTTCCGAAACAAGCTGAGAAAGTAAGAGTAGGTTCTGTTATTCCCATTTCTGTACCTGCTACTTTTGCAGTATACCCTGAAATGAAATGATACATGGCTTGCCCTGTTGTTAACTTTGAAATAGGAGGGAGTACACCAAATGCATCACAAGTTAAAAAGAAAATATTTTTTGGAATGCCTCCTACAGAAGGTACCACCGCATTATCTATAAAATGGATAGGGTAAGCAACGCGCGTATTTTCTGTAACAGAAATATCATCAAAATTTACTTTTTTAGTACCGGGAAAAAAGCGAACATTTTCCAAGAGAGCTCCTTCATGAATAGCTTTGTATATTTCCGGTTCTTTTTCCGGAGAAAGATTCACGCATTTTGCATAGCAACCACCTTCAAAATTGAAAATGGTTTTATCTGCCCATCCATGTTCATCATCACCAATAAGTCCACGGTTAGGATCAGCTGATAGCGTTGTTTTTCCTGTTCCACTTAATCCAAAGAATATAGCTGTATCTCCCGCTTTGCCAACATTGGCAGAGCAATGCATGGAAAGAACGCCTTTTTCATGTGGAAGAATATAATTAAGCAGCGTGAAAATACTTTTCTTTATTTCACCGGTATAACCACTACCACCAATTAAAATTATTTTTTTAGTGATGTTAAGTATGGTGAAGTTATGTTGTCTTGTTCCGTCGGTTTTTGAATCAGCTTTAAATCCGGGTGCATTAATGATGGTCCATTCGGGATTAAATGAATCTAATTCTTCTTTTGACGGGCGAATGAAAAGATTATTTGTAAATAAATTTGACCATGGGAATTCTGTTAATGTGCGAATTGATAATCTGTAGTTTTTATCTGCACATGCAAAAGAATCGCGTACATATATCTTTTTTCCAGAAAGATAGTGGGTCACCTTATTATATAAGGCATCGAATTTTTCCGGATCGAACTTAAAATTTACATCTCCCCACCATATAGTATCCTTGGTGTTGTTATCGCAAACAGTAAATTTATCTTTTGGGGATCGTCCTGTAAATTCTCCGGTATCTATTGATAGGGCTCCTGTATCTGTAAGAGAGCCTTGTTTGAGGTTGAGAGTTTCTTGTATGAGGTCAGAGGCAGAGGGATTCCATAATGCTTGAGACTTGCTAATGCCGATAGTAGTGAGCCATTGGCTCTTATTTGATTCACTCATAAAGGGTTCTATTAAATTGCCGCAAAAGTAATAAAACCCACCAAAGGAAGATGTAAATAAATCCTTATTGTTTATGAATACATGGTTTATTTTCTAAAATATTTACAAATTTTGAGGTTGTTAGTAATTTCTTGATTTTATTAACAAAATCAGATTGCTCTTTTTCAGGTAATTCTAACAGATTTAAGCAGTAATCTACTTCACCCTCACGGCCCCAATGGATAGCTTCATAGTTAATTTTGGGAGAGTGAGAAGAAATTAATTTTTCAAATTCACCTTTTATTGAATGGTCAATACCTTCTCCTATACTTATAAAAGATACAATAACACGATAAGGAGTAGAGGTATTTACCTGGGTTGTATTGCTTCCGGTTTGGTTAGAAACAATAGTTGATTTTTCAGGTTTACCGTCTATAGCACCAGTGTTTTTTTTGCTTTTACATGAACCTGCAAAAAATAACAACACCAGCAAAAAGCTCGTATAAATAATTGCTTTCATAAAAATTAATTTTTTTTAATACTTAGGGCAGAATAAGAAAGCATTAACCATGCCACTATAAAGGATAGCCCACCAAATGGGGTAATAGCACCCACCCACTTCATTTCATCTGGCATAATGCCTATTAATGAACGAAGTGCTAAGAAATACAATGAAAATGAAAAAAGGATTATACCTATTATAAATAAGATTGAAGATAGATGTAAAAACTTTGATGATATTTTTTCTGAAAGAAGAACAAGTAACATTAATGCAAGTGTGTGATAGAACTGATATTTAACAGCTGTTTCAAATGTTTGCATATTCTCCATAGTGATTTTATCTTTTAAAGCATGTGCACCCATTGCACCTAATGCAACACACATAGCACCGGAAATTCCGGCAATCATGAGAATATTTTTTTTCTTTAACATGCGAAGACAAATGTAAAACAAATCTATATTGATCGTTATCCCTTACATTTGCAGCCTATGTTAAAGCGTTTATGTATAGCTTTTTTTCGCCAATACTTGTTTTGGCTTGCATTTTTCTTTATAGGGCGTTTTGTTTTTCTGCTTTATAATATATCGGAATTAAAATCTATATCCTTTTTTCAAATTACACTAACTTTTTATCATGCATTATATCTCGATACATCCATGGCAGCTTATTTGCTCGCATTCAGTTTTATAATGCTTCCCGTCTATGCGTTATTTACCACTTCATTAGTTGCCATAATTCATAAACTGTATATAATCATTATGATTATTGTTTTTTCAATAATTGCTATAGCTGATTTGGAAACATATGATGAGTGGGGAACAAAGTTGAATATTAAAGGACTTAAATTTCTTGAACACCCTTCAGAGGCCTTCAATTCTGTCTCTAATAAATTTTTGTTGTTTGGTTTTTTAGCAGTTGTATTATTGACATGGCTGGGAGTAATGCTATATGATAAAATAAATGTTATAAAACCCATTTGGGAAGTAGGGAGACAAAAAAAATATTCCTTTAAAAATATTAGTGGCATATTTATTTATTTGATTATTTGTCCACTACTTCTTTTTTTAGGATTACGCGGTGGCTGGCAACAAATACCTATTCAGCAGAGCGATGCGTATTTTTCTAAACACAATATATTAAATCTGGCAGCAGTTAATTCCGGGTGGAATTTAGGGCAAAGCATTTGGGAGAACCGTACGAACATGGAAGGAAATCCATATATTTTTTATTCTTTAGAAGAGGCTCGGAAAACAGTAACAGAGCTTTATAACGTACAAAAAGATACTACCATTCATTTTTTAAAAATCCCAAAACCAAATGTAGTATTGGTGATTCTAGAAAGTTGGTCGGCAGATATAGTGGGATCGTTAGGAGGGGATAGTGCTGCGGTTTATTTCGACAGATTAGGAGCGAGCGGAATCATGTTTGATAGTTTGTATGCCAGTGGAGATCTATCCGATCAAGGGATGACTGCTATTTTCAGTGCTTTCCCTGCTTTGCCTGCTGCTACATCTATTATTGGCCAGCCCGGAAAATATGCTCACCTGCCTTGTTTGAATAATGAATTTCATAAACTAGGATACAGCTCTTCTTTTTTATTTGGCGGACAGTTGAGCTATGGCAATATAAAAGCATATATGTATTATAATGATTTTGATAAGATACTTGAAGGAAAAGATTTCGATGAAAGCATTCCTCGTGGAAAATTAGGTGTTCACGATGAGTATCTATATGCAAGGCAGTTAAATGAGTTAAAGAATGAAAAGCAACCTTTCTTTGCGGCTATGTTTACAACGAGTAGTCATTCTCCCTATGACATGCCAATGGCAAAGGATGAAAAAGTTTCTTGGGGAGGTGATGAAAATGAATATGTAAACTCAGTTCGGTATGCCGATAAGCAATTGTATGAATTTATCCAACGATCAAAAAAAGAATCTTGGTTTAATAACACCTTGTTTGTTTTTGTTGCTGATCATAGTCATCGTTCCCCTAAGCAATGGTCGCAATTCCAACCTGAGTATAGAAAAATCCCAATGATGTTCTGGGGTAGTGTTATTAAAGATGAATTTAAAGGATATAGGTATAAGAAGATAAGTTCTCAGTTAGATCTGGCTGCTACACTTTTAAATCAACTAGGAGTTTCTTCTGAAAAATATACATGGAGCAAGAATCTTTTTAATCCACATGCTCAGGCATTTGCTTTTTATGAAACGTTTGATGGATTCGGATTTGTTCGTCCGCCTGGTCAATCTTTAGTGTATTCACACAATAGTAAAAACTTCCTTATACAGAAAACAGCTTCTGAAGAGGCAAGGATGAGATTAGAAAAAGAAGGAAAAAGTTTTTTACAAACCATGTTTCAAGAGTATACAGATTATTAGATATATGATTACTGAAAAAATAACTTTAACCAGCACAGAAGGATGGCTTTCTCATTTTAGAAAAACATTAATGCTTGCCTGGCCTGTATGCTTAAGTAATGTGGGCAATGTAATGGTAGGTGTTGTTGATTTGGCCATGGTAGGTGGTATACAAGAAAGTATGACGGGTTACAGCGCTACCACAGCTCAGGCGGCAGTATCACTTGCAAATGGTTTTTATTTTTTGGTACTTGTTTTTGGAATGGGTGTTTCTTTTGGAGTTACGCCGTTTGTTGCGGAAGCAGATAGTGCCGGTAATCTAAGTGAAAAAAAACATTTATTAAGTCATGCTATTATCGTAAATGTAATAGTCAATAGCTTACTGTTTTTATTTCTTGTGCTGGCTTCACCAGTTCTTCATTTGCTAAATCAACCGGCAGATGTGGTTACATTGGCCATTCCCTTTCTTAATGTAATGATTTTGGGAATGATCCCTCTTGCTTTTTTTTCTGCACTCAAACAATTTGCAGAAGGACTTTCTTTTACCCGTTTTGCCATGTACGTTACGGTACTCTCCAACTTATTGAACATTCTCTTAAACTATATTTTAATATACGGCAAGTGGGGTTTCCCCTCTATGGGTGTTCAAGGATCTTGTTGGGCAAGTTTTGTAACAAGGGTGATAATGGCACTTATGATGTTTTTATATGTATACTATAATAAAGAGTTCAAAGTCTACAAAGAAAGTTTTTTATTTAAAGCCATTTCGTTTTCACGAATGAAGAAAATATTTAAAGTGGGGGCTGCTTCCGGTTTGCAATGGTTGTTTGAGGTCAGTGCCTTTGCATTTGCCTTGGTAATGATAGGATGGATCGGTAAAAAAGAACAAGCAGCACATCAAATAGCACTTCAGTTGGCATCGGTTACTTATATCATTGCAAGCGGTATCAGTGCTGCCGGAAGTGTGCGGGTAGGGAATCAACTGGGATCAAAAAGTAGGATCAATCTTAGAAAAGCAGCATTCAGCGCCTTTGGATTAGCAGTTATGTTCCAGACATTTTTTGCCATGATGTTTGTATTGCTGCGTTTTTTACTACCAACTATTTTTAATCATGAATTAGATGTACAAATGATGGTTTCATCACTTTTACTAATCGCGGCGTTGTTTCAGATTTCAGACGGCATTCAGGTAGTTGGATTAGGTGTGTTAAGGGGCATGCAGGATATTACCATCCCAACTTGGATCACATTCATTACTTATTGGCTCGTTGGCTTGCCTATATGTTATCTTTTTGCCTTTGTTTTTAAACTGGGCATACAAGGCATTTGGTTCGGACTTACGTTAGCTCTCACCATTGCAGCTATATTACTTTACTTAAGGTTTAATTATATATCTAAGAACTTGAATTTGTAAAAACTTATACCTTCGCTTTACTTCGTATGAAAAATATTCTTCTTATAGGTGCGGGGCGTTCGGCTTCTACATTAATTAAGTACTTACTTGATAAATCATTTTCTGAAAATTGGAAACTTACCGTTGCTGATTTATCAGCTGAGTTAGCTTCTCAAAAAACCGGTAAACATGAAAATGCTCGTGCAATTGCTTTTGATATTAATAATGCAGGGCAATTAAAAAATGAAATAGCGAAAGTTGATTTGGTAATTTCTATGCTTCCGGCAACTATGCATTTATCAGTTGCTAAAGAATGTTTAGTTCAGAAAAAAAATATGGTAACAGCCAGTTATGTTTCTAAACAAATGAAAGAGCTGGATGCAGAAGCAAAAAGAATGGGGGTTATCTTTTTAAATGAAATAGGGTTAGATCCGGGCATTGATCATCTTTCTGCAATGAAGGTAATTGATGAAGTACATGAACAAGGGGGCAAGGTGATCACATTCAAATCTTATTGTGGGGGATTGGTTGCGCCTGAATCAAATGATAATCCATGGGGATATAAATTTACCTGGAATCCACGTGCTGTAGTAATGGCAGGACAAGGGGGCGATGCTACCGGAATAGCTGCACAATACATGGAAAATGGAAAAGTGAAATATATTCCTTATACAAGATTATTTTCCAGCCTTGAAACGGTAAGTGTGGGTGGCTTGGGTAAATTTGATGCGTATGCGAACAGAGATTCTCTTTCTTATATAAATGTATATGGGCTGAAAGATGTGCAGAATATGTATAGAGGAACATTGCGTGCAAGCGGTTTTTGCAAAGCATGGAATGCATTAATTCAATTGGGTATTACCGACGATAGTTTTAAAATTTCGAACGCAAAGAATCTTTCTTACGCAGATTTTACAGATGCATTCACACCATCACTAAAAAGTAAAACCGGACTTAAAAAGCGCATGGCCATTTTTCTGAGAGAAAAAGAAAATTCACCTGTAATAAAAAAGTTAGATTGGTTGGGAATATTTAAGAGCCAAAAGATAGGATTGCAAAATGTCTCTCCTGCAGAAATTCTGCTTGATCTGCTTATGAAAAAGTGGAATTTGAAATCAAAAGATAAGGACATGGTAGTGATGCAGCATGAATTTGAATACATACTCCCTAAGCAGCCTAAAAAAGTAAAGGGAATAACTTCTTCGCTTGTTGTTATTGGAGATGATCAGGTTAATACGGCTATGTCCAAAACAGTAGGCTTGCCATTGGGTATTGCAACCAAACTTATTTTAAATGGAAGAATAGCACTTACAGGGGTACAAGTACCAACTGCAAAAGAAATTTATATACCTGTACTTGCAGAACTTGATAACTTAGGAATACGATTCATAGAAAAACATAAAGGATGACACAAACATCAAAATCTAATTTAGTTCCGATAATCATTCTCGGAGTTCTGTTTTTTGTTTTCGGATTCGTTACCTGGTTGAATGGCACGCTCATACAATATTTGAAAATTGCATGCGAGCTGAATACCTTTCAATCCTTACTAGTAGCTTTTGCATTTTACATATCTTATTTTGTTATGGCTTTGCCTTCTTCATGGTTACTGAAAATAACAGGGCTCAAAAAGGGAATGATGCTTGGTTTGCTGGTCATGTGTGTGGGGGCTTTGTGTTTTATTCCTGCCGCTAATATGCGTGCATATGAATTGTTTTTGGTTGGCCTTTTTATTATAGGTACCGGACTTTCTATTCTTCAAACAGCATCTAATCCATATATAACCATTGTGGGAAATATAGAAAGTGCAGCAGCACGAATCAGCATGATGGGGATTTGTAATAAAGTAGCCGGCGTGCTTGCTCCTATTATATTAAGCGCTATTGTACTTGCTGATGCAGATACGTTGGTGAAAGAATTACAACAGCTAGACCAAGCCGCTAAAGCAGTTCGTTTGGATGAATTGGCTTCACGTGTGATTGCACCCTATTCCATCATGGCCGGCGTTTTGGTATTACTTGCTTTAATGGTTCGTTTCTCTGCTTTGCCTGAAATTGAAATGAGTCCATCTTCTTCAACTGATCAACATGGAGCAGACGCAACTACTAAAACTTCTGTATTGCAATTCCCTAATCTAGTACTGGGTGTTATCGCTTTGTTTTTTTATGTGGGAGTAGAGGTAATAGCCGGGGATACCATTGGTACCTACGGGCAATCACAAGGTATCCCTCTTTCTGAAGCCAAAAATTTTACAGCATATACTTTAACTTCCATGGTCATTGGATATGTTATAGGTATTGTATGCATTCCTAAATATATTTCACAATCAAAGGCGCTTGCTGTATCGGCTGTTGTTGGAGTTTTATTAAGCATAGCAATATTGCTTACAAGTGGTTATTGGTCTGTTCTATGCATTGCTTTACTTGGCCTTGCTAATGCACTTATGTGGCCGGCTATTTGGCCACTTGCAATTAAAGGATTAGGAAAGTTTACAGAAACAGGCTCAGCTTTACTGATTATGGCCATTGCCGGAGGAGCTACGCTCCCGCTTCTTTATGGAAAGTTAGCTGATGTTGCTTCCATTGGCCATCAGTCAGCCTATATGATTATGATTCCTTGTTATCTGTTTATTTTATTTTATAGCGTAAGGGGATATAAATTTATTCAATGGTAAATACATATAACTTTTAATATTTCAGTTGATATGAAACTCTTTGTAAAAAACATTCACTCCGATATTAATGAATTGCAGTTGGAAAGCATATTTGCTGTTTATGGAGAAATACTTTCTACAAAAATTATTTATGACCGGGCTGATTGGTCTTCTAAAGGATTTGGATTTATTGAGTTTGCAAAAAAGGCTGATGCATTAAAAGCCATTGAGACGCTCAACGGGAAAGAGCTGAAAGGTAAAAAACTCGAGGTGAAAGAAGCCGTTGAGAAAAAAGGAAGGTTTGATAAGATCGATTGAATTTAAGAAGGTAGTGTTTAAATTGTAAAAAATATTACTTTTGAAAGGTAATATTATAAATCACTATAAATAATTACCAAGAAAAAATGAAACAAGTCATGCGTTTGTCTTCCTCCACTATCGCACTATCTGCTTTATTAACGCTTTTAATTATAGTTTCCTCGTGCGGAAGCAATGATGAAGAAGCACAAAAGGTAGATAACATCATCGAAAAAATGATCGACTCCGGAAATGTGGCACTTGGTATAAGTGGAAAAGTATTTGTCATTCCTTCACCTATTCAAACTGCAGTGCTTATTCAAAAGAGCGGTGCCAGATATGATAAAGGTATTTTAAATACGCCTGATAAATTATCGGCCTACTCAACAAAATTTAAAAAATGCCTTAATCTTGGTGTTTACGGTGCCGATCTGGGATACTGCACTTTGTATGATCAGACCCAAGATGCGTTAGGTTATTTTAATACTACCAATAAACTGGCAACTGATTTGGGACTTGTATCTGTTTTTGACAAAACTCTTATTGACCGATTTGTGAAAAATGTAGGAATTAAAGACTCCGTACTCTCCTTGGTTTCGGATGCTTACCGATCAAGTAATGATTTTTTAAAAAATAATGAAAGAAACGAAGAAGCGGCGCTTATTCTTGCCGGCGGATGGATAGAAACTCTTCATTTTGCATTAAATGTGCAAAAAAGTAAAACAAATTTGGATGTGGCACGTAGAATAGCGGAGCAGAAAAGCACGCTTAATAATCTTATCTCCTTATTATCGCAAAATAGTGGGGGAGGTAGTGAATATGCTGACCTTTTAAACATGCTTAACGATTTAAAATCGGATTACGATAAAGTAAAATTTGTTTATCAATACAGACAATCTGTAACTGATGAAGCAACTAAAACAACAACCATTAATTGTGTAACGGATGTTGCAATGCCTTCCGAAGTTTCAGAATCCATTTCGGAGAAAGTGGCAACCCTGCGTAACTATGTAATTACATAACTTCACTAAGTGAAAAAATAAAAGCCATGAAAAAATTATTTTTACTTTTTACTTTCTTACTTTTTACTCTTCCTTGTTTTTTAGAGAATTCAGGTAATGGTTTGTTAGCGCAGTGCGATACTATTGCCTCGATTTGTTCCAAACATATGTTGTCGCCTTATCTGTCAGACGGGCAACAATATCGTGCGCTTCTTCTTTCTGATCAAAATGCAGAATTCCATGCTACTTTTTTTGGTGGCAGTACCTATCGAATAGCTGGCTGTTCTGGTTTAAAGGATGGTAACCTTGTCTTTTCTCTATTTGACGAACAAAGAAATTTGATTTTTACAAACAAAGAGCACCAAAATTCACCTTTCTGGGATTTTAAAATCAGTTCTACCTTAGACGTTATCCTCGAAGCTTCCTTAGCAACCGGAACGCAATCGGGTTGTGCAGTAGTACTTATAGGTTTTAAGCAATAATTATCACCCTGTTTTTGTATTAAGTTAGACCTCCGGCTTATTTTCTTTATTATATGTGTAACCAAAACGCGCTTTTTAGCGTTTGTAATACTTTTTAGTTTAAAGCAGAACAGTGTATAATCTATGAGTGAACGGATATTAAAAGCCTTAATGCAGATGTTTGCCATCATCGCAAAGGAAGATGGCGTTACTAACACCGGGCGTAATATCGTACACTCTTTTCTTAAACAGTTGCTGAACCAAGAAATGGTTGAGCAATACCTGAAGATTTTTGATACTTATTTTGAAGAGCACCACAAGATATCCCAGAAGAAAGAAGGAGCAGCAAAAAGAACCTCTTTAGGTTCCGTAAAAATCCTAAAAATATGTACGCAGATCAATACCGAGCTCGAACAGAAGCAAAAGATGGTTGTATTGGTCCGTTTAATTGAATTTATCTATTCCAATAATGAAATTTCTGAACAAGAGTATGAGTTTGTTTCTACGGTTTCTGAAGCGTTTAACATTCAGCAAGATGAGTTTTTGCGTATATTGGATTTTGTTCGAAGTTCAAAAGATGTAGTGTCTGAATCTTCCCATCTTTTGCTTATAGATAATGGAAAATCTGCTCCCAATACTTCTGTAAAACATATACAATCTGTTCACCTGAAAGGACAAATTCGAGTTCTGCAAATGCCCGGCGTGGGCATGTATGTGATGAAGTATTTTGGAACAGATGTCTTGTATCTTAATGGTCAGATCATTTCACCTAACCGACTTTATATTCTTACCGAAGGGTCATCTATACGCAGCCCTCGTGTTCATCCTGTTTATTATAGTGACATTATCGGACACTTCCTGGCAGATACTTCTAAAGTAAAAACATCCTTTATTGCCGAAATTGAAGAATATAAGTTTCCAGTCGGAAAAATAGGGTTAAGAAATGTAAATATCTATGAAGAATCCGGTAAACTTATAGGCATTATGGGTGGTAGTGGTGCGGGAAAATCTACTTTGTTGAACGTACTTAACGGAAATGAAAGACCAAGCAGAGGCCATGTGCTTATAAACGGAGTAAACATTCATACGGAAAAAGAAAAAATAGAAGGGGTGATTGGGATGGTCCCTCAGGATGATCTGTTGATTGAAGAACTTACTGTCTTCCAGAATTTATTTTATAACGCCAAACTTTGCTTTGCACACCTTAACGATATAGATATAACAGAAAAAGTAAACAGTGTTTTACACGATTTGGGATTGCATGAAGCAAAAGACCTGAAAGTAGGTACGCCACTTGAAAAAACAATTTCGGGAGGTCAACGTAAACGTTTGAATATTGCGCTAGAGCTAATCCGTGAGCCATCGGTACTTTTTGTTGATGAACCTACATCAGGTTTATCATCGCGCGATTCGGAGAATATTATGGATTTGCTGAAAGAGCTGGCAAGAAAGGGTAAGCTCTTATTTGTTGTTATTCATCAGCCCTCTTCAGATATTTTTAAAATGTTCGACAAAATGATCATTTTAGATGTAGGCGGATATCCTATCTATTATGGCAACCCTGTCGATGCTATTATCTATTTTAAACAGATTATACACCACGTTAAGAGCGATGAAAGCGAGTGTCACGAGTGTGGTAATGTAAACCCGGAACAGATCTTTAATATTATAGAATCAAAAGTATTGGATGAGTATGGAAACCTTACAAGAAGCAGAAAGATTTCCCCCGAAGAATGGAATGCACACTATGTAGAAAAGATTGAAAGCAAATTAGAAAAACATCATGAAGAGTCCGATGCAGTTACCACTGCTCTAACAATACCTAATAAGTTTAAGCAGTTTAGCGTTTTTGTTACACGCGATGTGCTATCTAAGTTTGCCAACAAGCAATACCTGGCTATTAACTTTCTGCAAGCACCGTTGCTGGCCATTGTGCTTGCTTTCATGGTTAAGTTTTATAATACAGATACTTCTAATAAGATCGGTTATATTTTTCGTGAAAATGAAAATATGACTGCTTACCTTTTTATGTCGGTGGTGGTAGCACTTTTTATAGGATTAATGGTGAGTGCTGAAGAAATTATCAAAGACAGAAAAATATTAAAACGTGAGAAATTTCTTAATCTGAGTAGGGGAAGTTACTTGTTTTCTAAAATTGCTATTCTTTTTGTCCTGTCTGCAATACAGATGCTTATGTTCACATTTATTGCCAATACTATGTTGGGAATTAAAGCTATGTATACCGATTATTGGTTTGTACTTTTTACAACGGCTTGTTTCGCCAATGTATTAGGGTTGAATATTTCATCGAGCTTTAATTCGGTGATAACTGTTTACATAGTCATTCCAGTGCTTCTTATACCCCAATTATTATTGAGCGGAGTTATCGTTCCATTTGATAAACTAAACCCTGTTATCACCACACAAAAAAATGTGCCCATTGCAGGAGAGGTGATGACCTCTCGTTGGGCATTCGAAGCATTGGCGGTAAACCAATTCAAAACAAATAAGTTTGAAAAGCAATTTTATCACTACGATAAAAAAATGTCTATTTCGGATTTTAAGAAGAATTATTGGATATCTAAATTAAAAGGGAAAATTGATAAATCACTTACCAATTATAACGACCCTAAATCCAAAGAGGAGATTACTGCCGATTTACGCCTGGTTCATGATGAAGTAGCAAAAGAGATGAAGGCAAACCGGAAAATGAAGTTTACTGTTCTAGAACAATTGACCTATGAGAATTTTAATGCAGAAGTAGCAGCAAAAACACATACTTATTTCGATCAGTTGCAAAAGTATTATATAAAAATGTACAACGCCTCCAGCGATGCAAAGGATGTTGTTATATCAAACCTGAATAAAACAGATATAGACAGAGAGAAATTTCTTCAAAATAAAAATGAGTATTTCAATGAGGCGCTTTCTGATCTGGTAAAGAATGCGAATAACCTTGATAAAATATTGGAATATAATGGAGAATTGATTCAACGTGCAGATCCTGTCTTTCTTGATCCACCCCCCAATCAGTTTCTTCGCGCGCATTTTTATGCACCCCGCAAAATATTATTTGGAAAATACATAGACACTTATTGGGTGAACAACATAGTAATATGGTTCATGACCTTATCTTTAGTGGTAGCCTTGTATTTCGATCTTATTAAAAAGGTCGTGGAAAAAATCGGAACCTTGTTTGGTCGGGTAGGAGGTAAAGCCAAACCTTCTATTGAGTAATATTACCTAACGAAATATTTCAACAGATAAAGTTTTAACGCTTTACAATATCTCCACACTTTGATTTAGGGGCGAGCTAGGTTGTTGTGAAAGTTCTCTTTCAAAATATACAAGTTCTTTTTGAGTATGTCGGCTTCAGGTAAATTTATACAAGATTATTTATTGCTAAAAATAAGTAAAACTTATTTCATTACTTACCCACTAAGCATAAGCCTGTCTGCCGACAAGGCAGGCTTAGCGGGTACTGG
>CAZCJN010000030.1:17743-20037 GCA_964498865.1 uncultured Bacteroidia bacterium | reverse complement strand
AAAATTCTTTTCTTTTCGCAGGTTTTGAAGGCGATTAACGATCTCCCGGGCTATCCCTTCATCCAATAATTCGGTAGTTATGGTAACATCTAAAGCAACCGTTATGGCTCCGGAATTAGCCACTTTCCATCCAGGAATATCAACGGGTATTATCTCAACGTCTTCATTCTCCAAAACGTATGTATTGCCGTCAACCATCACATTATATTTACCTGTTCTTTCAATAGAAGAAATGATAGATGCAGCATTTTCATTGGCATGAGATTGAACAGCCTTCATGTCCTTACCGCATTTCTTGCCAAGCGTTTTAAAATTCAGCTTTAGGTTCTTCACGATGCGCGTTTTAGACTCATCTACAAATTCTATTTGCTTTACGTTCACTTCAGATAGAATAAGGTCTTTAACTGCCTCTATCTTCTTTTTATATGCCTCATCCAAAATAGGTATTTGTATTTTGGTAAGCGGCTGCCGAACTTTTATGTTTTCCTTTTTTCGGATAGATAAAATCATGGAAGATATCTTCTGAGCCATTTCCATTCTTTCTTCCAATGCTTTATCTATATGCACCTCTTCCGATTTAGGAAAAAAACTGAGATGAACACTCTCTACACTTTGTTTCTTGGTAATATCGTTCAGATCTTTAAATAGTTTTTCGCAAAAGAAGGGTGCAATAGGCGATGCTATTTGCGCAATCACTTCTAAGCACTTATATAAGGTTTGGTAGGCCGATATTTTGTCTGTAGTATAATCACCTTTCCAGAAACGCCTGCGACATAAACGAACATACCAGTTGCTCAAATGCTCATCGATAAAATACTCTATAGCACGACCTGCTTTTGTAGGTTCATACTCATTATAATAAGCATCAACGGTCTTAATCAAAGAATTTAATTCCGATAATATCCATCGGTCTATTTCTGAACGTTCTTGAAGAGGTATTTCTTTTTCTTTATAAACAAATCCATCGATATTGGCATACAAAGCAAAAAAAGTATAGGTATTATATAATGTACCAAAAAAGCTACGCTGTTTTTCAGCTACTCCTTCTATATCGAATTTTAAATTATCCCAAGGGTCAGCATTGGTTACCATGTACCAACGTACAGGGTCAGGGCCATATTTGTGTATGGTTTCAAAGGGATCAACAGCATTACCTAATCGTTTGCTCATTTTGTTTCCGTTCTTATCAAGCACAAGACCATTACTTACCACTGTTTTATAGGCAACGGAATCAAAGCAGAGTGTGGAAATGGCATGAAGGGTATAAAACCAACCACGCGTTTGGTCTACTCCTTCCGCAATAAAATCAGCAGGGAAAGCATTTCCTTTTTCTATCATTTCTTTATTCTCAAACGGATAATGCCACTGTGCATAAGGCATAGCACCGCTATCAAACCAAACATCTATCAGATCCGACTCACGGTACATTTTCTTTCCTGAGTCAGAGATCAAAACTAATCTGTCGATATAGGGTTTGTGTAAGTCAAAATCCATCCCTTCCGTTTTAAAATCAGTCTGCAATCCTGCTTTTTTTGCTTTCTCAATTTCTTTTTTCAATTCTTCTATAGAACCAATGCATTTTTCTTCTGTATTATCTTCTGTCCTCCAAACCGGAAGCGGTATTCCCCAAAAGCGAGAACGGGAAAGATTCCAGTCCTGCAAGTTATTCAACCATTCTCCGAACCTTCCTGTTCCTGTGTGCTCCGGCTTCCAATTAATTGTTTTGTTGAGTTCCACCATCCTGTTCTTGTATTCTGTTACTTTAACAAACCAGGAATCGAGGGGATAATACAAGATAGGTTTATCTGTTCTCCAGCAATGAGGATAACTGTGCTCGTATTTTTCTTTTTTGAAAAGCTTTCCTTCTTCCTGAAGCTTTAAAACAATTCTTTCATCAACGCTTAAATACTCTTTCAGTTCCTTTATCTTGCCGTTTGATTCTAAAATCTTTTTTTGCTTTTCAAACTCTGCTTTTTTCTCAGAATCACTTAAGTAGGCTTCTTTTACATATTCATCTCCGTATAAAAAAACATCGTCTTTAACTTCAGGCAGAAATTTTCCGCGCTTATCAACCAAAGTAAGCGAACCTATGCCATTCTGTTTTGCTACTTTAAAGTCATCCGCACCAAAGCTGGGCGCAATATGTACAATACCTGTTCCGTCTTCGGTAGTAACAAAATCTCCAAGAACAACTTTGAATGCATCCCCGTCTTTGAGTTGCACAAAAGGCAATAATTGTTCGTATTGAATTCCTGCGAGATCTTTCCCTTTAAACGTGGCTATATCTTCACCAA
>CAZCJN010000030.1:10042-17643 GCA_964498865.1 uncultured Bacteroidia bacterium | reverse complement strand
CCTGTTCCGGCAGCCGGTGAATAGGGCTGAATAGTATAACCCTTGTATAATAATTTTTTATCGTATAGTTTTTTTAAGAGCCACCAAACACTTTCTATATAATCATTTTCATAAGTGATGTAGGGGTTTTTCATATCTACCCAATAGCCCATAAGGCGGGTAACTTCTTCCCATTTATCCTGGTACTTCATCACCTCTTTACGACAAGCTTTATTATAATCTTCAATAGATATCTTCTTACCGATATCCTCTTTAGTAATACCTAAGGTTTTTTCAACAGCAAGTTCAATGGGGAGTCCATGCGTATCCCAACCTGCTTTACGTTTTACTTGTTTACCTTTTAAGGTTTGGTATCGGCAAAAAATATCTTTAATGGTTCGTGCCATAACGTGGTGAATGCCGGGCATTCCATTTGCCGATGGAGGGCCCTCATAAAACACAAAAGGCTGCTTCCCTTCCCTCGATGAAACACTTTTTTCAAAAACTTTTTCTTTTTCCCACCACTCGAGGGTTTCTTTTGCTATTTGTGGGAGATTGAGGGATTTGTATTCTTTATACATATGGATGATAAATTAAAAAGCCCTGCTTGTGGCAGGGCTTTTAACATATTGTTTGTTTTTTTATTTCAAAACAGTGAACCTGCGGGTTGAATTAATTGTATTAATAATAATCTGTATAATATGAATAAGCACTGGCATTTTAATATAATTAGTAAAGCAATTTTTCATTTATGCCCATCAAAGATAAAAATATAATTTGCCTAAACAGTGGCTATTACTTTCAATTCAATGGCAATAGGGGTCGGCAGGCAATTAATCTCAATTGTAGTACGACAGGGAGAGTTCTTTTTAAAGTATTCTGCCCATAAATAATTGTATTTAGAAAAATCATTTTTCATATTAGTAAGGAAAACCGTTACATCAACAATCTTATCCCAACTGCTTCCGGCCTCTTCTAAAATGTATTTCACATTCTTAAAAACAGAATGGCACTGTGCTTCAATATCATAAGAAATAATTTCCCCTTTCTCATTTAATTCTACACCGGGTATTTTTTTTATGCCTTTTTCACGAGGCCCCACTCCTGAAAGAAACAACAGATTACCCACCCGCCTTGCATGAGGATATAATCCTACAGGCTCCGGTGCTTTGCTACTCTCTATTCTATCGTTTTGCATAAATTATTTTTTATTTGCTTCAGACATATAAACTACAGCCATCATAATAAAACCAACTCCCATACCGGCAAACATACCAATGGTCATTTTACCCATATACCAACCGGCAGCCATACCGATGAACATACATCCAACAAACATGAGACCCCCTACCTGACTAATTGACTTTTTTCTTTCTTTATTTGAATCTTCCATGGTGATGTGTTTGAAGTGAAGAGCAAATATATAAGTATCATTATAATTATAAGGGATTGTTGTGTAAAAAATGTTACTTCTATCAGGAATAAATAAATAAATTTGCGGCTCTTAGAATGTAGCAGAATAAATTTATGCATACGAACTCTTCTGGTTCCAAATACTCAAATAAGAAAAACATAAAATTTTCTGACGAAGCCCTTTCGCTTGCTCAAAAAATAATGAAGCGTTATCCCGATGGAAAGCATAAATCGGCTATTCTCCCGGTCTTACACATTGCTCAAGCAGAATTTGATGGGTGGTTGAGCGTAGAAACAATGGATTATGTGGCAAGTGTTCTCAAAATTCAACCTATTGAAGTGTATGAAGTAGCCTCCTTTTACTCCATGTTCAACCTAAAACCGGTTGGAAAATGTGTAATTGAAGTTTGCAGAACCGGACCTTGCTGGTTATTAGGTGCCGAGGATCTTGTTAAGTTCATAGAAAAAAAATTAGGAATAAAAGAAGGAGAAACCACCCCCGATGGCATGTTTACCCTTAAAACCGTTGAATGTCTTGCTTCTTGCGGAACTGCTCCTATGATGCAGATTGGTGAAACATATCATGAAAATCTAACCTTTGAAAAATGTGATACTATATTAGAAGACTATAAAAAGAAAGGAGAACAAATAGCACACTGGAGAAAAGAACGAATTACGAATCATTCGGATATTAAACAATAATGGGAAGGCAGTTACTTATAAACGACCTCGATAAACCAGGAATTAATACCCTTGAAGGTTATAAGGCCTGTGGGGGATATAGTGCTTTGGAAAAAGCACTTAAGATGAAGCCTGAAGACATTGTGGAAGAGGTAAAAAAATCCGGTTTACGTGGACGAGGAGGTGCAGGATTTCCTACCGGAATGAAATGGAGTTTCATTGCGAAACCTCCCGGAGTGCCCCGCCATTTAGTTTGCAATGCCGATGAATCGGAACCTGGCACATTTAAAGATCGTTTTTTAATGGAGAAAAAGCCTCATATTTTAATTGAGGGCATGATCGTCTCTTCCTTTGCATTAGGATCTAATACATCCTACATATATATAAGAGGTGAAATGATGTATGTTTTTCATATACTTGAAAAAGCTATACAAGAAGCATACGATGCAGGATATCTTGGAAAAAATATTTTAGGAAGTGGTTATGACTTGGATTTATATGTTCATTGCGGTGCAGGTGCCTATATTTGTGGAGAAGAAACCGCGCTTATAGAATCGCTGGAAGGAAAAAGAGGTAACCCAAGAATTAAACCTCCCTTCCCTGCCGTAAAAGGAGCATGGGACCGCCCTACTGTAGTAAACAATGTAGAATCTATTGCTGCAGTTGTACCTATTGTAAATATGGGGGGCGATGAATATGCAAAAATAGGTATAGGAAAATCTACCGGTACAAAACTTATTTCTGCCAGCGGTCATATTAATAAACCCGGCGTTTATGAAATTGAATTAGGCGTTCCTGTTGAAGAATTTATTTATTCTGAGCAATACTGCGGAGGAATACGCAATGGAAAAAAATTAAAAGCAGTGGTTGCCGGTGGTTCATCTGTTCCCATTCTACCTACGGAGTTAATATTAAAAACAGCTAAAGGCGAACCTCGCCTGATGACCTATGAATCTTTATCAGATGGTGGCTTTCAAACCGGAACTATGTTAGGTTCAGGTGGATTTATTGTAATGGATGAAGATACAAGCATTGTAAAAAATCTTTGGAACTTTACTCGTTTTTACCATCATGAATCTTGCGGACAATGTTCACCTTGCCGCGAAGGAACAGGATGGATGGAGAAAGTGCTGCATAAATTTTTAAATGGGCATGCTACTATGGCAGACATTGATCTGCTATGGGACATACAAAGTAAGATTGAAGGAAAAACAATTTGTCCATTAGGTGAAGCTGCCGCATGGCCTGTAGCTGCTGCTATACGCCACTTCCGCAGTGAATTTGAAGAGTACGTTAATAAAGGAAAAAATATAAAAGACGTAAAGCATTATTATAGACTAAATAATATAATAAGTGCCTAAGAGCTTAAGTCAAAAAAGTTGCAATACGAAAAAGACATAAAAATAAGAACCCAAAAGTTTGCAGTTTATGTCATAAAGTTGTGTGAAGAATTTAAAAAGAAGAATGTTGATTTTGTTCTTGTCAAACAATTATTAAGGAGCGGGACATCGGTTGGAGCGAATGTTAGAGAAGGAAAAGCAAGCAGTACAAAAAAGGAGCTGATACGTTATTATGAAATAGCTCTACGCTCTGCCAATGAAACCGACTATTGGATGGATATAATAAAAGAGGGGTATCAACAGATTAATTTTGAAATATTAGAAACACATAAAAAAGAATTAAGTGAGATATGCAAAGTATTAGCAACAATTATTATTAACTTAAAAAAATAATTTTGCTGTTTATTTTGACTTTTGAATTGAAGTACTTATGCTCTTATTGTCAATATGCCTAAAGTAACTATCGACGGACATACCATAGAAGTTCCTGAAGGAACAACTATCTTGAATGCTGCACGCATGATAGGGGGAGAAATTGTTCCGCCTGCTATGTGTTATTATTCAAAACTGAAAACATCGGGCGGTTATTGCAGAACATGTTTAGTACAAGTGAGCAAAGGATCGGAAAAAGATCCACGCCCTATGCCTAAACCGGTAGCCTCTTGCCGCACAACAGTAATGGATGGTATGGAGGTAAAGAATATTACCTCGCCCGAAATTCTGGAAGCAAGAGCAGGAGTAGTGGAATTCTTATTAATCAACCATCCGCTCGATTGCCCAATATGTGATCAAGCCGGTGAATGCCATCTACAAGATTTGGGTTATGAACACGGCAAAGTAAATACACGTTACGAATTTCCACGAAGAACTTTTGAAAAAATAGATATAGGCGAGAAAATAAAACTGCACATGACACGGTGCATACTTTGCTATCGCTGCGTAAAAGTTGCAGAACAACTGTGTCCCGGTCGTGTACATGGCGTTGTAAACAGAGGGGATGTTGCAGAAATATCTACCTATATACAGCAGGCAGTAGATAATGAAATGAGCGGGAACATGATCGATGTTTGCCCGGTGGGTGCACTTACCGATAAAACCTTCCGCTTTAAAAGTCGCGTATGGTTCACAAAACCTGTTGACGCTCACCGTGAGTGTAAGAGTTGTTGCGGAAACGTACGTTTATGGTATAAGGGTGATGAAGTATTGCGCGTAACAGCAAGAAAAGATAAATACGGAGAAGTAGAGCTGTCGGCAGACGGAACAGCAGCATGGATATGCAATGCATGTCGTTTCGATCATAAAAAAACAAGCGACTGGGTAATTGACGGGCCAAGTCATATCGATCGTCATTCCGTAATATCAGCCAATCATTATGAATTAGGAAAACTGAAACTAGAGACAGAAAAACACAGAATGGAACTAATGGGAAAGAAAGTTGAATTAGGGGAAGGAGCATTAAATCCTAATAATCAGTAGAAAAGGAACAGAATGACTACATATTTGATATATAAATTAATCTTGGTTTTAGCGGTATTCGGCATATCACTGCTCGTGGCCATGTATTCTACCTATGCAGAAAGAAAGGTGGCTGCTTTTTTGCAAGATAGACTGGGACCTAATCGTGCCGGTCCATTTGGAATTCTTCAACCACTTGCCGACGGAGTAAAAATGTTCATGAAGGAAGAAATGATCCCGGATGTATCAAATAAATTCCTTTTCATACTTGGACCATCGCTTGCTATGCTTGTTGCCTGCATGACAGGAGCTGTCATACCCTGGGGAGGTGATATTACGATCAACGGCACTGCTTATCCTTTACAAATTACAGACATAAACATTGGAATACTTTATTTACTTGGTGTAGCTTCAGTAGGTGTTTATGGAATCATGATTGGCGGTTGGGCATCCAATAATAAATATGCTTTATTAGGAGCGCTTCGTGCTTCTTCACAAATGATTTCGTACGAGCTTGCTATGGGACTAAGCATCATTGCACTTGTAATGATGACAGGAACATTAAGTACAAGAGAAATAGCCATGCAACAAACAGGCTGGCATTGGAATGTTCTTTACCAACCCCTAGGTTGTCTCATATTTATTATATGTGCTTTTGCAGAAACCAATCGTGCACCTTTTGATTTACCGGAATGCGAATCGGAGTTAGTAGGCGGTTACCATACCGAGTATTCCTCTATGAAACTAGGGTTTTATCTTTTTGCCGAATATGTTAACATGTTCATTTCATCGGCAGTAATATCTACTTTTTATTTTGGCGGATATAATATGCCATTCATTGGCAGGTTTATACACGACCCTAATATTCTTACCATCATTGGAACCGTATTTTTATTTACGAAAATATTTTTCTTTGTATTCCTTTTCATTTGGGTACGTTGGACGTTACCACGTTTCCGTTACGATCAACTAATGAACTTAGGATGGAAAGGATTAATACCACTGGCAATCCTGAATATAGCTATTACAGGAGTGGTAATGTGGTTGACCGGAAAAATTTAATGCCCCCTTCTCTACCTTCCTAATAAAGGAAGGAGAAAATGGAGGTGATAAAAAGAAGAAGTTGAATTCAAAATCCTGCCTTATGGGAGGATGCGGAAGGATATATGCAAACATTAACTAATAGAAGCAAACAGGTTTCCAATAAGGAAATGACGCTCATGGAGCGCATGTATCTTCCTGCCATTATAAACGGATTAATAATTACGCTCGGGCATTTTTTCAGGAAAAAAGCTACTATTAATTATCCGGAAGTAAAACGTGAGTTTGCTCCTATCTACAGAGGAATGCATGTACTTAAGCGTGATGAAAATGGCGCTGAGCGTTGTACGGCTTGCGGACTGTGCGCTGTTGCTTGTCCTGCCGAAGCCATTACCATGACGGCAGCAGAGCGAAAAAAGGGCGAAGAAAAATTATATAGAGAAGAAAAATACGCAGCAGTTTATGAGATAAATATGCTGCGTTGTATTTTTTGTGGCGACTGTGAAGAAGCCTGCCCCAAAGAAGCGATCTTCCTCACAGATAGAATTGTACCCTCTGATTCGGTACGCAACCGTTTTGTTTATGGAAAAGATCTATTAGTAGAACCAACAGATGCGGACAAACGAATTGATGTATCAAAAAGACAAACAAAAGAAGTTTTAGAGTTTAAAAAAAATAAATCCCTCCAGCATAACAGATTATGACAACTTATTTATTTTATTTTCTTTCTTTTCTTGCTATTCTGAGCGGACTCATGGTCATATTTGAGAAAAACCCCATTCATAGTGTTTTGTATCTGGTTATTACATTCTTTTCAATTGCGGGTCATTACATTCTTTTAAATGCACAATTTTTATTTGCTGTGCAGATCATTGTATATGCAGGAGCCATTATGGTACTATTCTTATTTGTTATTATGTTTTTAAACCTCAACCGGGAAACTGAACCCCACAAGAGTGTATATATAAAAATTGCAGCTGTAGTTGCTGCTGGTTTATTATTAGTTACTATGACAGGTGCATTAAAAGGAACAGAGCTATTACTACCTCCTGCGCCTTCAAATACCAATTTAGGTTTGGTAGAAAATTTAGGAAAAGTATTGTTCACTCAATTTCTTTTACCTTTTGAAGTTGCATCTATACTATTTTTGTCGGCCATGGTAGGTGCCGTAATGTTAGGAAAGAAAAAATAAAATGAACACTGCAGAAACCATACATATCAACCAATACATCATTCTTAGTACAGTTTTATTTTGTATTGGAGTGCTTGGGGTACTCTTCAGAAGAAATGCATTGATCATTATGATGTCGGTTGAATTAATGTTAAATGCAGTGAACCTTTTGCTCGTCGCTTTTTCCAATTATTGGAACGATGCAGCAGCTCAGGTATTTGTATTCTTTGTAATGGTAGTAGCTGCAGCTGAGGTAGCTGTAGGTTTAGCTATACTGGTGATGGTGTACCGAAATACACAATCAACTGATGTTGATGTATTGAATAAATTGAAAGGATAGTAATTACTTAAAAAGAGAAGTAGAAACTCTATTTCTTTTTACTAAGTAGATAGATATAAAAAAGTATGCTGACAAACTTAGTTTGGTTAATTCCAACATTTCCTCTATTAGGATTTGTATTGCTTGGATTGTTTGGAAAGAACCTGTCGAAAAATACAGTTGCACTCATAGGCTGCGGAAC
>CAZCJN010000030.1:0-9942 GCA_964498865.1 uncultured Bacteroidia bacterium | reverse complement strand
TTTTGGTTTAAGAATACCGATTACAACAAAGCAGCCAACAAAGCTTTTATAATGAACCGTGTTGGAGACTTAGGATTTATCTTGGGTGTTATCCTTATCTACACCACTTTCGGAAGTATTCGCTATCACGAAGTATTTGATGTAGCCAATTCATTCGCATCCGGAACAGCAATTATCATAACCATAACACTCTTACTCTTTGTGGGTGCAACCGGTAAAAGTGCACAAATCCCCCTATACACATGGCTACCTGATGCCATGGCAGGACCTACTCCTGTATCCGCATTAATTCATGCAGCTACCATGGTAACCGCAGGTATTTATATGATTGCAAGATCAAATATCTTATTCACGCTAGCTCCTTTAACAATGGATATAGTTGCCGGTATTGGTTTATTCACAGCCATTTTTGCAGCTACTATTGGATTATTCCAGAATGATATTAAAAAGGTACTTGCTTACTCCACTGTAAGTCAGTTAGGATATATGTTTTTAGCACTGGGAGTAGGTGCTTATACAGGTGCTGTTTTTCATGTTATGACACATGCATTTTTCAAAGCATTATTATTCTTAGGGGCGGGTAGTGTAATACATGCCATGAGCGGTGAACAAGACATACGTTATATGGGAGGATTAAAAAAACATTTACCAATTACCTATTACACTTTTCTGATTGGCACAGTTGCTATTGCTGGTATTCCTCCGTTTGCAGGTTTCTTTTCCAAAGATGAAATCCTTGCTCATGCATTTGGTTATAATAAATTCTTTTGGTTTTTGGGTGTATTGGGTTCATTACTGACTGCATTTTATATGTTCCGTTTATTCTACCTCACTTTTTATGGAAAGTTCAGAGGAACAGAGGAACAACATCACCACTTACATGAATCTCCGAAGAGCATGACTATCCCTCTTGTTGTCTTAGCAATTCTTTCGGTTGTAGCAGGATTTATTGGCATTCCGGAAGTATTGGGTGGCAATCATATCCTTCATTCATTTCTTGAACCGGTATTTGTAAATTCCAACTATAGAATGTTTAGTCATCATCTTTCTCATTCTACCGAACTTACACTTATGGGGGTAACTATTGGAGCAGTAGCACTCACTATTTATTTAGCATGGATAAACTTTGTTAAAAAGAATACGGTCCCACGTGCAGACAGTACTATCATTAACCCTGTTCAAAAAACTATTTATAACAAATATTACGTAGATGAATTATATGCAGCACTTTTCATGAAACCCATAAATTGGCTATCTGAAAAAATGCATAGATATATAGAGGTAACTATTATTGACAGAATTGTAAATTACATTGGCGAAAGTGTTAAAACTTCTAGTTCGTATATAAGATTAATTCAAACAGGACGCATTGGGTTTTATGTTTTTGCTATGGTGATAGGACTTATATTGATATTGTTATTTAATTAACAGTATTGATTTTAAAAAACAGTGTTATTATAATTTGATTTTTGGAATTTATGCTAACAGTACTACTTATAGGATTTCCGTTACTCGCAGGTTTATTGGTTTCTCTATCCAATGAAAAGAATGCAAAGCAAATTACATTACTTGCATCTCTTATTCAATTGTGTATTATTGTTTTTACACTTACACAATTTCAGCATAATTCCGAAGAACAATTTGCGTTAAATATTGAATGGGTGAAATCACTCGGAATTCATTTTAGTATAGCAATGGATGGAATCAGCATTTTACTGGTTCTACTAACGAATGTATTAGTACCTCTTATTGTTCTTTCTTCATTTAGCAGAAAGATAGAAAATGCGAACACTTTTTATTCATTAATACTCATTATGCAATCGGCTTTGGTAGGAGTTTTTACTGCCATGGATGGATTCTTATTCTATATTTTTTGGGAACTTGCACTTATTCCTATTTGGTTCATTTGCTTACGTTGGGGCAGCAGTCCAAACAATTCTAAAATAACTTTCAAGTTTTTTGTTTACACCCTTACCGGTAGCTTATTCATGTTGGTAGGCCTTATCTATGTTTATCTACATACTGATAACGTAATCCTTGAAAACGGCACTGCTGTTTCCAGGACTTTTGATATACATGCTCTTTATACAGCCGGTCAAAATCTTTCAGCAAAAGAACAAGGTTGGTTATTTTGGGCAATGTTCATAGCGTTTGCTATTAAAATGCCCGTATTTCCTTTCCACACTTGGCAGCCCGATACGTATGTAACAGCACCCACTCAAGGCACTATGCTTCTTTCAGGCATCATGTTAAAAATGGGAACATACGGACTTATGCGTTGGTTACTGCCCTTAGTTCCTGCCGGTATTCAACAATGGGGTAATACTGCTATTATTATTTCTGTAATAGGAATTATTTATGCATCTGTTATTGCAATTATGCAAAAGGATTTTAAACGCCTTATTGCTTTTTCATCAATTGCTCACGTAGGATTAATTTCCGCCGGCATATTTTCACTTAACCTTCAAGGACTAACAGGTGGACTTATGCAAATGCTTGCACACGGTATTAATGTGGTAGGATTATTTTTTGTTGCCGATATTTTTTTCAATCGCACCCAAACAAGAGAAATTGCTTCATTAGGCGGAATAAGAAACGTTGCGCCGGCCTTTGCTACTACTTTTATGATCATTATGCTAGGCAGCGTTGCATTACCTATTACCAATGGATTCATTGGTGAATTCCTTCTTATAAATGGTTTGTATCAATACAATGCATGGATAGCAGCTTTTGCAGGGCTTACTATTATTTTAGGTGCGGTATATATGTTACGCAGTTACCAAGGAACTATGTTAGGTGAAACCAACTCACTTACCGCAAACTTTACCGATCTATCACTCAACGAAAAAGCAGTACTAATTCCTATAGTCATATTAATTTTTGTTATGGGGGTTTATCCTCAGCCAATACTTGATATTGCACAACCTGCAATCATCAAATTAGTGGAACAAATAAAATGACTTTGGTAATGAATAGTAAAATGCAACCGATAAAATCCGGAAAACATTTTATGGTACAGGATAATTAAAGTATATGAAAACGATACTACTACTTTCAGGTATAGGAGCATTCGCATTGCTTGCAGAAATTTTTCGTTTAAAGAAATTTTTGTTCCCTGTTATTTTTATTGGCCTGCTGGGCGCTATTGGCGCGGCTGTGTATGATTGGAATACCAACATACACTACTACCATAACATGCTTACATTCGATAATTTTGCATTAACATTCAGCATTGTCTTATGTGGCACAGTTTTGCTTTGGTTTTTCTCTTCACTTAGTTTTTTTTCTGATCAAGAGTATTTTACTGACAAATCTTCTCTTTTCATCTTCTCATTAATTGGTGCTGTAATTATCGTTTCTTATTCTAATTTGGTAATGCTATTTATGGGAATAGAAATACTTTCTATTCCTCTCTATGTTTTAGCAGGAAGTAAAAAAGAAAGTCTTACGTCTAACGAATCGTCTTTAAAATATTTTTTAATGGGAGCTTTTGCTTCCGCTATCCTACTTTTTGGAATTGCCTTACTGTATGGTGCTTGTGGCACCTTTGATCTATCGTTAATCTATGTCTATTTATCATCACCTGAAAATACAGTGCATGCATCGAGTTTACTTCAGGTAAGTATCATCCTATTATTTGTGGGTATTGCTTTTAAAGCAGCTATTGTTCCATTTCACTTTTGGACACCAGATGTATATGAAGGTGCTCCTACTCCTGTAACGGCATTCATGTCATTTGTAGTAAAAACCTCAGCCTTTGCTGCTTTTTTCAGATTATTCTCTTCGTTCGCAAACATGAATGAAGTTTGGATGAATACCGCAGCCTTATTAACTTGTGCTACTATCCTATTAGGAAATATAACTGCTGTTTACCAAAACAATATTAAACGCATGTTGGCCTATTCTAGCATTTCTCATGCAGGGTATCTTATGCTTGCGATTGTAGCCATGAATAATCTATCTGCCGGTACCATTTTATTTTATTCTGTTGCATACTGTATCTCAACAATCGGCGCTTTTGCTATTTTGAATGCAATGGAACAAAATGCTCCTGAACAAGAAGCCAATGAAATAACACTTGAATCTTTTAAAGGACTATCAAAGAAGAACCCATTGGCTGCATTTGCCATGACTATTTTCATGCTTTCTCTTGCCGGGATTCCGCCCATGGCAGGATTCTTTGGAAAATATTATCTATTTGCTTCGGCCTTGCAAAACGGGTACTTATGGGTAGTACTTTTTGCAGTGCTCGGTTCTCTTATTGGTGTTTATTATTATTTCAAAATCATCATTGCTACGTATAGCACACCCACAATAAAAGAGTCTACCGATTCATTAAGTAGTACTACAATGAATTGGAATGTGAAAATTACACTTATTATAGCTGCTTTACTCACACTTATTTTCGGGTTATTCCCGGATCTATTGATCAACCTTCTGTAGGCTTTTCACAAACTATTTTTCATACATTCGTGCACAATAAAAATTGCGCATGAAAGTAAAATATCCTAACCTGGTCACTCAAATTTTCTTGGGGATGTTCATTGGGATCTTGGTAGGTCATTTCTTTCCCGACATAAGCAGTGTTTTTAAAGTTCTTAGCGATATTTTTTTACGTCTTATAAAGATGATAATTGCTCCATTAGTATTCTCTGTACTGGTGGTGGGTATAGCTAAAGTGGGTGATTTTAAATCTGTTGGCAGGATTGGTATAAAAACTATTTCTTATTTCACTTTTGCAACATTAATAGCCTTGGCACTTGGATTATTAATTGTGAATATTTTTGAGCCGGGCAAAATGATGGCTCTTGCGATACCTTCTCAAGATGCCGAAACAGGAATAACTGCCGGGGTTCACGATAGCAAAACAATTATATCTCATATTTTCCCTGAAAGCATTGTTGCTGTTATGGCAAATAATGAAATACTGCCTATCGTAGTATTTTCTTTATTCTTTGGCGTAGCTACTGCTTCTTTGGGAAATAAAGGAAAAATAGTTGTGGACTTTTTCGACTCTATTTCTCATATCATGTTCAAAGTAACTAACTATGTAATGGCCTTTGCACCACTGGGAGTTTTTGGAGCCATTGCTGCAGTTGTAGCCAAACAAGGAATAGGTATTTTAAGCGGGTATATATATTTAATTGCCTGCTTTTACGGGGGACTGATTGTTTTTGTCTTTGTGGTATTAATGGGAATTTGTATTGCTATACGTGTTCCATTTTTAAAACTATTACGCATTTTACAAGAGCCGATTTTATTGGCATTCAGTACCGCCAGCTCAGAGTCAGCCATGCCTAAAACAATAGAGTCACTAGAACGTTTTGGCTGTCCGAATAGAATTGTAAGTTTTGTTCTGCCGCTAGGGTATTCTTTTAATCTAGATGGATCTATTATGTATATGACCTTTGCCACCATGTTCATTGCACAAGCCTATGGCATACCGCTTTCTACAGGAGATCAAATAAAGATGATGTTAATATTGCTCGTTACCAGTAAAGGCATGGCAGGGATACCTCGTGCATCCTTGGTGGTAATTGCAGGCATGCTTTCTACATTTAACATTCCAACGGAAGGTTTATTGCTACTACTCGGTATAGATCAAATATTTGATATGGCCCGTTCTGCCACGAATGTTGTAGGAAATGCGGTTGCAACCGTTGTAGTATCAAAATGGGAAAAAGAATTGGTTTTAAGTACAGGGAACAAAGATGTAATTAATGAAAATATAGATGAAATTGAACTAAGATAGTTATCTATTTTAAAATACTGTTGTGAAAAAATTATTTCTAATTCTACTTGTAAGCACGTTGATTATAAGTTGTGTCGGTACAAAAAAGTATAGCAGTTTTGTATATCAAAAAGTTGCTGTAAAAGATCTCAAAAAAAATACTGTTGCTTGTGATTATATACAAATCAAAATAGATGATTTAGTATATAATGACTCTCTAGTAATGGCAAAAAAAATAAAATCTCAATTTATTCCGGCAGTGCTATACTGGCAATGGGAAAATACCATAAAATGTGTCCTCCATCCGAGCATCCCTGCGAATACACTTATGTCCTCTATTGTAAATTATGCCAATGAAATAAGTTTAAAGGAGAAGCTTCATGGAAATCAGATAGAAATCTCAATACAAAAGATCCCTAATAGTTTTATGTACCGAAATACAGGGAATGCCATTATTTTAATTTTCGGATACATTACATATGGCCTGGAAGCAATATACCCACAAACCCAAAATCTTACTGTAACCTACCGAGTACTCAAAGAAAACCAAGAAATAAAAAAAGGTACTATCTCAATTAATAATGATGAAGACCAACCTGTAAGGAATATTTGGAAATCGACAAAGAAATTTACATGGAATTATATCGATCAATATAACCTCAGTATAGAAACACTCGGAAAACAATTAGTTGAGAAGCTATCTACCCAAATATAAAAACAGCAACTCTTTATTGATTTACATTATTTATGCATGATATATGGGAATTTATTAAAGAATTAACTGATCCGGAATCCATTATTCGTTATGGTGGGCTTACTTTGCTAGTGTTTGTAATTTTTGCTGAAACAGGACTTATGATCGGGTTCTTTCTTCCGGGAGATTCCCTTGTTTTTATTTCCGGTCTAATCTGCGCCACAGAACCTCAGCTAATGGAGATAGATATTGTAACGCTAACTTCTTCTTTAACATTAGCAGCAATAATCGGTAACATAACCGGATATTATTTTGGAAAAAAAATAGGGCCTTCGCTTTTTACAAAGGATGATAATTTGATTTTCAAAAAAAAATACTTGGAGATTACTAAATCATTTTATGATAGAAATGGCGGCCAATCACTTGTGTTAGGGCGATTCTTACCAATCATAAGAACCTTTGCGCCCATTTTAGCCGGAGTGATTAATATGAACTTTAAAACCTTCTTCATCTACACATTAGTTGGAGGCATTCTCTGGATCGGATCTCTTTCAATATTAGGCTATTACCTAGGTAGAATAAATTGGGTAAAAGACAATGCAGAGTGGATTGTAATAGGATTAATAGTTATAACATTTATCCCTATTCTACGTGCCTGGAAGAAAGAGAAAAAGAACAATCCATAATATCAAAAAAGACCAGTTACTTATATAGACAACCATTTACTAAATGCTGCTGTTGGTGATGAAATTTTTTATATGTTTGGGCGTTTTTAAAAACACCTGCGGACACTCCAAAAATTAATCATGATAGCTGTATTTAGTTTTTGTTGTTACGCTGGTAAAATGTTCAATAAACAAAACCCTTAAATTTTATAAAGCTATGAGTAAGAACAAAAGTAGTGCAATGAGCAACACCATTATTATCGTTACTGCCGTTGCAATCGGTTGGGCCCTATTCCTATTTGTATTAGGAAACGGTGCTAACTTCGAAGAAGGTGATAACAGCAAACATCCTCTTAACATTATGGGCATCATGTTTAAAGGAGGAATTATCGTTCCGTTCCTTATTGCAGTTAACCTTATTGTAATTGCATTTACTATCGAACGTTTAATCACCTTAGGAAAAGTAGGTGGAAAAGGAAGTGTTCATGGCTTTATTCAAAATATACGCAATTTAATTTCGAACAACCAAATAACAGAAGCAATTGCTGAATGTGATAAACAAAAAGGTTCTATTGCGAATGTAGTTCGCTCAGGATTGAGTGAATATGCTCGTGTTCAAAACGATTCTTCTATGGATAAAGAAAGAAAAATTGCTGCTATACAAAAAGGTTTGGAAGAATCGACAGCATTGGAATTACCTATGATGTCTAAAAATCTTGTAATCCTTTCTACCTGCGCATCTATTGCCGTACTTATTGGTCTTATCGGAACGGTTGTAGGGATGATCCGTGCATTCAGTGCAATGGCACAAGCAGGAGCCCCTGATACAGTAGCACTAGCAACCGGTATTTCAGAAGCGCTTATCAATACCTTCTTCGGAATCCTTGGTTCTACATTAGCGATTATACTATACAATTTCTTTAGTGCAAAAGTAGACGGACTTACTCATGCTATTGATGAAGCCGGATACAGCATAGTTCAAACATTTGCCACTAAAAATAAATAATCATTTTTCAATTGATAGCCAACTATTAAATTGCAAACTGTAATTCTGCTATGCCTAAAATAAAGATATCCAAAAGTGCCCCATCACTTGACATGACTCCCATGGTGGACTTGGCATTCCTTTTAGTTACATTCTTCATGCTTACAGCTAAATTCCGCCAGAACGAAGCTGTTATGATTTCTCCCCCTTCTTCTCATTCAGATAAAATTCTTCCTGAAAATGTGATGCAAGTAACAGTTGATACCGCAGGCAGAGTGTTTTTTGCTTTGGATGGAAGAGAAGTAAGAAAAAGTTTATTAACTGATATGGGAACTAAATACAAAGTAACCTTCTCGGAAGATGACGTGAAACGCTTTAGCCTCATGACCGAGTTTGGGGTACCCATGGATAAATTGCAAGCCTACATACGGGGCGATGAAAAAACCAGATTAAAATTGGATGCTGAATCAAATGGAGTCCCTCTTGATTCTATTAATAATCAATTAGGAGATTGGATTGCCTATGGGTGGAATGCGAAGCAAGTATTTCAACAAAACAATAACATCCCAAAAGAAAACTGGTGTCGCATTGCAATTAAAGCCGATGGACAAACCAACTACAAAGCTATCAAACGCGTCATACAAGTCTTTCAAGAAAGAAACCTAAACAGTTTTAACTTGATTACAAATATGGAAACCGAGCAAGCAGAGTAATTTGTTTATTGGAACAAAAACTAAGTACAAACGAATAGAAGATAACGATGGCACAAATAATGGAAGGCGGTGGCGGTGGCCACGGCAAAGGAAAAAAAAGAGCAAAGAAACATTCGGTGAATGTGGATATGACTCCCATGGTGGACTTAGGGTTTCTTTTACTTACCTTCTTCGTACTTACGACCCAGTTCAGTAAGCCAAAAACGATGGAGATTAATATGCCTGTTAAGCCCAAAGATACCACCAATAACATGAAGGTTCAGGACAAAACAGCCCTCACTTTGCTTTTAACCGATAGAAAAGATAAAATTTATTACTACTTCGGAGTATTTAAACCGGAAACATCTATCATAAAAACAACCGATTTTTCTCGAATAGGTATCAGAAAAATTTTGAGAGATAGGAATCAGGATGTCATCAATCAAATTAAGGAACTAAAAGCAAAACTTATTTCTAATCAAATTGCAGATACAACTTATAAACGCTTAGCGGTAGGCATCAAAGGGGACAAAAAAGCAATGTTCGTAATTGTGAAGATGGATGACAAAGCAAAATACAAAGGAATGGTAGATATTTTAGATGAATTGACTTTAGCAGATGTAGGAAAATATGCATTAGTTGATATTTCACCTGCAGAAAAAGAGATATTAAAGTTTTTTAAATAACACAAGTCATTTGGAAACACTGCGATTTATAAAAAATAATTCGTTTGGGTTGTACAAATAACTTTTTGAATGTAAATACTATGGGAAAAGATTGGTCAAATATTGTATCTGTCGAACGTAACGACATAGTATTTGAAACCCGTAACAAAACATACGGAGCCTATCAAATACGAAGAAACTACGGAAGGTCCTTGTCTAAAGCCCTGCTTTATTCTGCAATCTCCATTTCATTGGTATTTGCAGTGCCTTTTGCAGTAAACCTTATTTCTTCTCATTCAGAAGAAACAGAAATACCAATAGATGTGGTTGTAGATTTAGCTCCTCCTCCTCTTGATAAAACAGAACCTCCTCCTCCTCCTCCTCCGCCGCCGCCGCCGCCGGTGATGGAAACAATTAAATTTACTCCTCCTGTAGTTACCGAAGAAGAAATCCCGGAAGATGAAATTCCGCCTCCGCAAGAAAAGCTTCAAGAAACACAAGTCGCTGAAG
>CAZCJN010000029.1:0-20232 GCA_964498865.1 uncultured Bacteroidia bacterium | reverse complement strand
TAGCTACTTTCTGAAATAGGCTATGGTTTCCAAAAGTCCAATGCCAAAAATTATCTCCACTTGGATCTGTAAATTTAAGAGGATTATTGAGACAATAGGAATAGCGATTATAGTTCTGAGTATTCCCTGCTGCCTGCACATAGTTATCAGGGCTAAGCATTCTGCCCAAGAAGGGATCGTACATGCGCCCGTTCATATTAATAAGCCCTCCACCTGTTCCACCTATAAGAGGAATGCTCTCGTGGCCGGTATAAAAACGATCGAAGATGTTTTGGTTGTATAAACCGGTAAGGGGACTCCTTCGGAGCGCCTTCGTCTAACTATCTGCGCAGCTTGAAGCTGCAAATCTTGTCGTTTTCCATCGCAATACTGCTATTCCCCGCTGATCAGTGTTTATTCATTCGTATCATTTTTGTTTTGATATTCATGATACGCTTTGCTTGATTGCAATACCGATTGAAAATATTAAACAATTTGTAATTGTTCCTCCTGGCTTGGCATGAAATACAATCCAAAACGCTGAATTGAAAATTCAGCCATGTTTGAAGCGGCATTGTAATCCGATAGCTATCGGATGCCGCTTAGCTGGGGCTTTTGCTCAAGCTCACTTTAAATATTTTTCTATATCATTATATATCCATTCTTTTGCTTGATCTAAAGTGCAAAAGGGTTTTCCATCAACATAGATAGGAAACTCAATTATTTCTATTCCTTTTTTTTCTGACCAAATTGAAAAGCTAACCTCACTATAACTATCATTTTCTTTTTTAATCTCAGGTGCTTGTTTTATGGATATTTGCTTGTCTTGAAAAATATCGTTTTTATTATGCAATTGAGTTAAAGCATAATCGAGAATTTCTTTTTCTAATAATTTTAAATTCATTAGTCTTTTATTTTATTAATTGTTGGAAAATCTATCCATTTGTCTGGAAATTGTTGTTGATTCCCTGTACCTATACTAATATAGGTTTGATGTTGGTGAATAATAACTCCGTCTTTGATAACAATATGTGTTACGGAGTTTGTAGTGCCATCTACAATTTCTATAACATGATAAGAACTTGCGCCATCTCCGCTTGTACCTTGTATTCTTGGTTTTATTTCCCATTGTCTCCCATCCTTTTCTACATTGGTTTTTTCATTAATCCCCTGAAAATCCTTAGGTAAAATTGGTTGACTATTATTACTTTTTCCCGTCCACGGATTTACACCATGTGCTTTCGCATCTCTAAATCCACTATACGCGCCGGTAGCTAAACCAATGCCTGCTCCCCAAGCAGCGCCATTTAAAGCGCCGCTCCCAATATCTTCACCACTCATTGCAGCACCTCCAGCACCGCTAGCAGCGCCTACTCCTAAGCCAACAACACCTTTTGTTACAGCCTCTTTTACAACAGGGCTTGCTATACCAGATGTAAATTTACTTACATAAGGAGAAACTGCATTACTTATTCCGGCAGTTGCAACGCTCATAACACCGGAGGATATTCCGCCCATTATAACTTCTTTTGCATCCACACGCCCATTGTTAATATATCCACCTAACGCAGCATTTCCTGCTCCTACTAATGCTGATGCTCCAACTGGTGTAATATATTCTGACAATGCACCACCAACAAAGCCAATTCCAAAATATCCTAATCCTTGTCCTAAGCTGTGAATATTACCTTACTTAGTATGGAAGGGAAAACAATAAGTACTTTTCAAGAACGATCTACAAAAGGTGAGTACACACATAGTTTTGAAACTAGTAACCTTGCTTCAGGAACTTACTTAGTACGTATGCAAATAGAAGGTTTTGTGATCACTCAAAGAGTGGTTAAAAAATAATATATTTAACACAACAACAGTTTATAAACTCCAAACACAAATGTTATGAAAAAAATAATCTATCCATTAGTTCTATTTATAGTTGTCGGAATGTTGCTTGCTTCTTGCAGTACACAACTATCAACTGTTTCTATTAAAAAAAGGCATTACAGAAATGGCTACTATGTAGATATAGCTAATTCTAAAAAAAATAATGAATCTGTAAAAGAGCAGCAATCAATAGATGCTAAGCTAATCGTCAATGAAATCACCAGTGATAAAACTATTGCTGAAACTACAATACCTGCAACTAGTATTGAAACCGCTCCTGCTCAAAAAAATGAAAAGACCATTCCCAAAGATCTTACCGCTTCTACCGTTAAACATACCCCTACTCAAACCGGAAAAATAAAATTAAAGCACATCACTTCTTCTGAGGAGCTTAAAAACATAGCGGAACGAACTCAATATCTATCAGATGCAAACAATGGCAACAATAATAATGGGGGATTAATATGGACCATTATAGTAATCCTATTGGTTTTATGGCTCCTCGCCCTATTAACAGGCGGGTGGGGATTGGGAGGCCTTATTTACCTTTTACTGGTAATTGCACTTATCCTTTTAATTTTAAAACTTTTAGGAGTCATATAAAAAACATTGCTGCTTCTTTCGTAAGTAGTTTACCTTATTTATCACTTAACTTCCAATTACCTGCAAGTAACCTACGTGGGTAATTGGAAAATGTAGGTCGAATAATTCCAGACAAAATAGTAGTAATGGATTACGAAAATTATTCGGCAGATCTCTTCTATCAAGAGAATCTTCTGATCTCAAAACAAAAAAATGCTGTTTCATATCCCGAAGACGGCAACGAGAAAGATTTTCAAATTGAAGAGAACAGTTTTTGGTTTACACACAGGAATAATTGCATTATAGCAACAGTAAAGAAATATTCCCCTGATAATCTTTTTTTTGATGTTGGTGGGGGTAATGGCTTTGTAGCAGAAGGGCTCGAAAAAAATGGTACACCTACCGTACTGATTGAGCCGGGTCACTCCGGTTGCTTAAATGCAAAAAAGAGAGGTTTAAAGAACATCATTTGTTCGACATTTGAATCGGCTCGTCTCAAAGAAAATACTATTTCTGCTATTGGGTTATTTGATGTTGTGGAGCATATTGAGCAGGATATTGACTTTTTAAAATCAATAAACAAATCATTAAAAGAGAAAGGAGTTGTTTTTATAACCGTTCCTGCTTATACTGCTTTATGGTCAAACGAAGATATCGATGTCGGGCATTTCAGGAGGTATTCTTTAAAAGAAATAAAAGACAAGTTGAGAACTGCCGGCTTTAATATTGAATATTCCACCTATCTATTTTCTATTTTACCTATAGCTATATTTTTATTTAGAACGATACCTAGTAAACTAGGATTAAATAAAAATTCATATGGTATTGATAAGCGCAAGAAAGAGCATAAAGGGATTGCAAACACACTTTTGAATTGGATATGGAACATCGAGCTAAATAAAATAAGAAAAGGAGAAAAAATCACATTTGGGAGCAGCTGTTTTGTCGTTGCAAGAAAAAAATGAGAATCCTATTTTTTATACTCGTATTCATTCATGGACTCATTCATATGCTTGGTTTTATAAAAGCATTTGAACTCTCAGAAGTAAAGCAACTTACACAGCCTATCTCAAAACCCCTCGGCTTATTGTGGATGCTTTCTTTTATCCTCTTTTTAATCACTACCACCCTATTCATCTTTAAAAATAATTACTGGTGGTTATTCGGAGTTGTTTCGGTGGTAATTTCTCAAACATTAATTATTTACTTCTGGCAAGATGCAAAGTTTGGAACACTTGCCAATATAATTATCCTGGTTGTATCAATCATTGGATATGCAACCGCAAATTACTATAGCCAATACCAAATGGAAGTAAAAAAGAACTTGCAACAAGAAGACTATTTCTCAAATTCATTATTAACCGAAACAGATCTGCAACATTTGCCTGAGCCGGTTAAAAAATACCTTTACTATACTCATTCTATTGGAAAACCTAAAGTGAATAACTTCAAAATTACATTCAGCGGCGGTATTAGAAAAAATGAACAATCTGAATGGATGGAATTTTCTTCGGAGCAATATAACTTCATGAAAACACCTACTCGTTTATTTTTCATGAAAGCAATAATGAAGCAGTTGCCTGTTGCCGGCTACCATTGCTTCAATAACGGAAATGCTTTTATGGACATCCGATTATTATCATTGATCAAAGTACAATATATGGATGGTGAAGAAATGGGAATAGCAGAAACAGTTACTTTTTTTAACGACATGTGTTGCATGGCACCTGCCACATTGATCGACCCCCGAATTAAGTGGTTAGAAACGGACGATAACAAAGTAAAAGCATCTTTTACAAATAACGGTATCACCATTTATGCATGGCTTTATTTCAATGAAAAAGGAGAATTGATAAATTTCATTTCAAATGATAGGTATGCAGCAGATGCAGGAAAAAACCTACCCTGGTCTACTCCATTAAAAGAATATAAGGAGATAAACGGGTACAGGCTTGCCGGTTATGCTGAAGCAATTTACACATATCCAGAGAAGAATCTGTGTTATGGAACTTTCAAACTTGATGAGGTTAAATACAATATAGAACAATAAATGAAAACACTGTTAAATATACTTGCCACACTTATTTTATTGTTCAATGGTATAGGTGCAATTTATGGGGGATGGCTCCTCATCATCAATCCGGACGGGAGTAGTTTACAACTTCCTCTTGATCTATTAAAACATAGTCCTTTCAACGACTATCTTATACCTGGAATTATACTTTTTACAGCAAATGGCCTATTCAGTTTTTTTGTATTACTAGGATTAATTTTCAAATTTCGTAGCTATGCATACTTATTAATAGCACAAGGAGTTATTCTTTTAGGATGGATTATCATACAAATTCTATTAGTGAGAACATTCTATTATCTGCAATTGATTTTTTTTATTATTGGAATTGTGTTAATAGGAATAGGTTGGTTTAACAAAAAGTACAAAAAATAATTTCTGATTATAACAACTCAAATTCTCAATTATTAATCATCGTACTCCTTTATCACTTCTTCTCCATTCATTATACTGAGATATGAATGATAACGGGTGGGAGAAATAATATTTTTACTTACAGCTTCGATCACTGCACATTTAGGCTCGTTTATATGTAAGCAATTACTGAATTTACATTCGGCAGATATTTTAAAAATCTCAGGAAAAAAATGAAAAATCTCACTCTTATCCATGTTGATGACACTGAATTCTTTTATACCCGGAGTATCAATGATAAATCCTCCCCCACTCAATGCATGCATTTCAGTAAAGGTGGTGGTATGCATTCCTTTTAAATGCGCATCTGAAAGGTTTTGTGTTCTTAAATCTAACGAAGGTTCTATGGCATTTATAAAGGTAGATTTACCCACGCCGGAGTGACCCGAAATCAAAGTAATATTATTCTTCAACAAAGAAATAATTTCATCTTTCACATGTTTATCCATGCTAACAGAGCACACACTAAAACATTTATATCCTATATTCTCATATATCTGCATGGTAGATTGCAGATCTTGCTTCATGTATTCATCGCTTTCAAAAATATCAGCCTTATTAAAAATAATTACTGAAGGAATACGATATGCTTCTGCTGTTGCTAAGAATCTGTCTATAAATCCAAAAGAAGTTTTAGGAATTGCTAATGTTACCACCAACATAGCCATGTCAATGTTTGTAGCCAGTATATGCGATTGCTTGCTTAAGTTTTTTGATTTACGAATGATACAGTTCTTTCTCTCCTCTACCTCGCTTATCACCCCGTTAATAATTTCATTGTCTTGAACAGCAACCTCTTTTTCAAAGATCACCCTATCCCCTACTGCAATGGGGTTGGTACTTTTGTAGCCATCTATACGCAAACGCCCTTTAATGCGGCAGTTAATTGTTTGCCCATCGTTGCTTAAAACAGCATACCAATTGCCCGTAGATTTAATGACTATACCTTTCACAAAGTAAAGTTAAAAAAAGGATGAGCGTAGAACGAAAGCAAGTAGGGAAACTCAAAAAAGAAACAACAACCATATTTGTATATTCGTATAAAATTAAGTTGATATATGTCTATTGTTGTAGAAAACATAACAAAAGAATACGGTACACAAAAAGCGCTTAACAATATTTCCTTCCATGTAAATTCAGGAGAGGTAGTTGGTTTTTTGGGTCCAAACGGTGCAGGTAAATCTACTACAATGAAGATACTCACTTGCTTTTTGCCTCAAACATCGGGCAGAGCAAGTGTATGTGGCTTTGACGTAAATGAAGATTCGTTGGATGTAAGAAAAAACGTAGGTTATTTAGCTGAAAACAATCCTCTTTATTACGATATGTATGTGAAGGAATATTTGTCTTTTGTCGCATCCCTGCATGCACTCAACAACATTACAAAAAGAATAAAAGAAATAATAAGCATCACAGGCCTTGAAGTAGAACAAAGAAAAAAAATTGGCGCCCTTTCTAAAGGTTATAAGCAAAGGGTAGGTTTGGCGCAAGCGCTTATCCATGATCCTAAGGTTTTAATTTTAGATGAACCTACTTCCGGTCTTGATCCCATTCAATTGGTAGAGATAAGAAATGTAATTAAAAAAATAGGGCAAGAGAAAACTGTCATGCTCAGCACCCACATTATGCAGGAAGTAGAAGCCATGTGCGACCGTGTCATCATCATCAGTAAAGGAACCATTGTCGCCGACAAGCCTACTGCTGAACTCAAACAGTCCTATTCAAATCAGGCTATTGTAACAGTTGAATTCAATGGCGTTACCACCCGATCCGCATTAACGGCTATTGAAGGGGTATCAGATGCAAAAAACAGCTCAGGAAATACATGGCAAATTACTGCTATAGGAGATAAAGATATTCGTACTGACCTATTCAACTTTGCCGTTAAAAATAACCTTGCCGTCCTCACTATTCATAAAGAAGAGCAAAAATTAGAAGATATTTTTAAGGAGCTGGCTAAGTGACATTCAAATACAAGATAACTATATTGAGCTGCTAAATTCTCAACTACCTACTAAAAAAATATCTTAATTTCGCATTCAAGTTTTTTCAATATAGTTTAACTTATAAATAAATCTACAATATGCCCTATCTATTTACTTCCGAATCAGTATCAGAAGGTCACCCGGACAAAGTTGCCGACCAAATTTCAGATGCACTAATTGATCATTTTCTTGCTTACGATCCTCAATCGAAAGTAGCTTGTGAAACACTTGTAACAACAGGACAAGTAGTTCTTGCTGGAGAAGTGAAGTCAGATGCTTATCTGGATGTTCAGGAAGTGGCACGAGAAGTAATTCGTAAAATTGGTTATACAAAATCGGAATATATGTTTGAGGCCAATTCGTGCGGAGTATTTTCGGCTATTCACGAACAAAGCCCTGATATCAACCAAGGGGTAGTACGCAAGAAGAAAGAAGAACAGGGTGCTGGAGATCAAGGAATGATGTTTGGGTACGCATCTCGTGAAACCGATAATTACATGCCTCTTCCGTTAGAGCTGGCACATACTTTACTTCGTGAGCTTTCTGCTTTACGCAGAGAAGGCAAACAAATGAAATACCTTCGTCCGGACGCTAAGTCTCAAGTAACCATCGAGTATGACGATAATAATCAACCTGTAAGAATCGATACTATCGTTATCTCTACTCAGCATGATGATTTTGATAATGATGATAAAATGCTTGCAAAAATTAAAGAGGATGTGATTACTATTCTGATTCCTCGTGTTATGAAAAAATTACCTAAACGTATACAAGCATTATTCAGCAATAAAATAACTTATCACGTTAATCCAACCGGAAAATTTGTAATTGGCGGCCCGCACGGCGATACAGGTTTAACAGGAAGAAAGATCATTGTAGATACCTACGGAGGAAAAGGTGCTCACGGAGGTGGTGCTTTCTCCGGAAAAGATCCTTCTAAAGTGGATCGATCAGCAGCATATGCCACTCGCCATATTGCTAAAAATATGGTCGCCGCAGGTTTATGCGACGAAGTGTTAGTACAAGTAGCCTATGCCATAGGCGTTGCACAACCTGTTGGATTATTTATCGATACCTATGGAACTGCAAAAGTAAGTCTGTCGGATGGAGAAATTGCAAAACGCATCTTAAAAGTATTTGACATGCGCCCCTACTCTATTGAACAACGCTTTAACTTACGTTCTCCTATTTATTCTGAAACTGCTTCTTACGGACACATGGGCAGAGAAACAGTAGAAGTAACTAAGGTGTTTAACGCAGGAAAAAAGAATGAGAAAAAAGTAAAAGTTAAATTATTCCCTTGGGAAGAATTAAACTATGTAAATAATCTTAAGAAAGAATTCTCACTTGCTACCTCAAGAAGGGAGTTAACCGTAGCATAAACAAAGAATTGTTTCAATAAAAAAACCTTAGAAGAAATATCTAAGGTTTTTTTATTTTCTGTAAAAGAAAGATTAATTACCAAACTCGGAAATAAATTTAATTCTTACAAGGCGAACCTCTTCTTCTGTATATTGATCTTCTCCTAGCTCTTTTAATGCTTCAGCAATAGAATCGACTTCAGACTCACGTAAATATTCATAAATATCATCCTGTTTATCTTCATCTACCACCTCATTCACGTAGTTGGCAATATTAAGTCGGGTACCGGATGCAACAATACTTTCCAGCTCACCGATCAATGCTTTTAATGATAATCCTTTAGACTCTGCAATAGCATCTAAACCTAATTTCCTGTCAATCGCTTGTATTAATGAAACTTTTAAAGCTGATTTATTTGCAACAGACTTCACTATCAGATCTTGATCGCGTTCTATCTCATTCTCCTTAACGTACTTAGCTATTGTTTTTGCAAAAGCATCTCCATAGCGTTGTGCTTTACCAGGACCTACTCCTGATATTTTAGAAACCTCTTCAACTGTTATAGGATAACTGGTTGCCATCTCAGATAAGGAGTGTTCAGAAAAAATAACATAAGGAGGTAAATTGTGCTTCTTAGCTACTTGTTTCACAAGCTCCTTAAGCATGGTGTATAGCGTTTCATCTAAAGCAGTTCCTCCATTTCCACTTGCTACTATTTCATCATCGTCATCTTCATTTGATTTTTCAAAATCATGGTCTTTAGTAAGCATGAAAGAGGTAGGTTTATCCAAAAATTTCCTTCCTTCTTTAGTTACTTTCAGTAATCCATAATTATCTACGTCTTTAGAAAGCAATCCGACAACATGTGCTTGCCTGATCACAGCATTCCAATATTTTTCATTTTTATCATCCTCTGCCCCTGCACCAAAAATGGCTAATTCATGATGTTTGTATTGTTTAATGAAAGAAGTAAGCGTCCCCATAAGAACATGCACAATATGTACAGCTTTAAACTTCTCTTTCATTTCAATAATAGACTTAAGCAATAATACTACATCGTCTTTACCTTCAAATTTTTTCTTTGGATGAAGGCAATTATCACAATTATTGCAATTTTCTTCATGGTATTGTTCTCCAAAATAATGCAATAAAGTTTTTCTTCGGCATACCGATGATTCGGAATAGGTTACCACCTCCTGGATAAGCTGTTTATTTATCTCCTGTTCTGCTACCGGCTTACTCTTTAAAAATTTTTCCAGCTTCTGAACATCCGCCTCGCTATAAAAAGCGATACATCTGCCTTCTCCTCCATCCCTACCTGATCTACCTGTTTCCTGGTAATACCCTTCTAATGATTTCGGAATATCATAATGCATTACAAAACGTACATCCGGTTTGTCTATTCCCATTCCAAAAGCAATTGTAGCGCATATCACTTCTATTTCCTCCATTAAAAACTGATCTTGGGTTTTAGCACGGATATCTTTTTCAAGGCCTGCATGGTAGGGCAAAGCACGAATGCCATTTACATTAAGCATATTGGCAATTGCCTCCGTTTGTTTCCTGCTAAGGCAATAGATAATCCCCGACTTACCCTGATTTTTCCTTATGTACTTTATAATCTGCTTTTGCGCATCTGCCTTTGAACGTACTTCGTAGTATAGATTAGGGCGATTAAAAGAAGCTTTAAACACAGCCGCTTCCGGGACATTTAAGTTTTTAAGTATGTCTTGCTGAACTTTAGGAGTTGCAGTTGCTGTAAGTGCTATAATGGGTACTCTTCCTATTTGATCTATGAGCGAACGAATACGGCGGTACTCCGGTCGAAAATCATGTCCCCATTCCGAAATACAATGCGCTTCATCAATAGCAATAAATGAAATTTTTATATTCTTAAAAAACTCTACGTTCGCTTCTTTTGCAAGTGATTCAGGTGCTACATAGAGTATTTTAGTGCTGCCATCTGTCAGCTCCTGCTTTACTTTTATTATCTCTGCCTTCGATAAGGATGAGTTTAAAAAGTGTGCAATATTATCTTTCGTACCAAAACCTCTGATAAGATCAACCTGATTTTTCATTAATGCAATAAGCGGAGAAACAACAATAGCAGTTCCTTCACTTATTAATGCAGGTAATTGGTAACATAATGATTTGCCACCACCAGTCGGCATAATTACAAACGTATCTCGTCCACTAAGAATTGTTTGAATGATCTTCTCTTGTTCTCCTTTAAATTTATTGAATCCGAAAAGCTGTTTTAAGTGATCTTGTAAGGAGGTTTGTTGCGCTACCGATGCCATTTTTTATATACCAGATTAAATATTACTTTGAAAAATGAATATACAATAAATATGCTTTGGAAAGGAGTAAAAAAACAAGATTCAGGGTATAATTCTCATGTTTTATTAAAAGAAAAACATACGCGATTAGCGTATGTTCATAAAGAAAATTTGATATTAACAGAGGATCAATTCATCACCCATAAGGAGAATTGCAGAGGCTCTCATTCATTACTTCAATTATTTGTAGTGATGATAAGGGACATGAAAAAGAACATAATATAGAAATATTAATGTACTCCATTTGCAGCTAACCAACGCTCTGCATCCAAAGCAGACATGCATCCGCTTCCGGCAGCAGTAATGGCTTGCCGATAGGTTTTATCCTGCACATCTCCACAGGCAAAAACACCTTCAACATTTGTCTTAGTAGTGCCGGGAATGGTTTTTATATAGCCTTGTTCGTCTAAGCTGATTTGGCCTTTAAAAATGGATGTATTAGGTTGATGGCCTATAGCAACAAAAAATCCGGTAATATCTATTTTTCTTTCTTGTTTGGTTTTAATATTGCGAATAAGCGCACCACTAACACCTGTTTCACCTAATACTTCTACAGTTTCATGATTATACAAAAGCTCTATATTGGGGGTTGTTTCTACCCTGTGCTGCATGGCTTTAGATGCTCTTAAGAAATCTTTTCTTACAAGCATATATACTTTGCGGCATAATTTTGCCAAGTAAGTAGCCTCTTCGGCTGCTGTATCACCCCCTCCAACAATTGCAACATCTTGTCCTTTAAAAAAGAAACCATCGCATACAGCGCATGCAGAAACACCTCCGCTAATTTTCCTTAAACGCTGTTCTGATTCAAGTTCTAACCACTTAGCGGTTGCGCCTGTAGCAATAATTATTGATTCTGCCAACAATGTTTCTTTTTCGTTTACCACTACTTTAAATGGTCGTGAAGAAAAATCTACTGAAGATGCAAATTCATATCGTACCACTGTTCCAAAACGTTCTGCCTGTTTTCTTAGATCCTCCATCATTTCGGGGCCTTGAATCCCCTTAGGGTAGCCGGGAAAATTATCTACTTCGGTTGTGGTCATTAGCTGACCTCCAGGTTCCATGCCTGCAATCATTACAGGTTTTAAATCGGCTCTTGCAGCATAAATGGCAGCTGTATATCCTGCAGGTCCGGATCCAATAATTAAACATTTAATTGTCTGACTCATAAAAGTATTTATTTAAAAATTAATGTATCCGCGTATACCCCATATCCACACCAAACACCCAGCGCTTTAGATCTGGGTTCAATGTTCGATTCTACTGATGCAGGGGAGGAAAATGGATTGCCGTTATTATTCTGTACAATATCCAGGCTGCGGTAAAATTTATAGACTTTATCATCAATTGAACATAGTTTTATAGCAACTGTATCTCCTTTTTTAAAGTACCCTGCTTCTTCATTATAATCATCAGGTGCCTGTGAATTAGGCATGCGTCCACGATTATAAAAGAAATCAAAGCTTTGTCCATTTATATATTTATCGTTAAAAGCAGCTCCCATAGGCGGCACATAGGAAATATCTTTGCCAACTCTTTTAGCTAACCAACGGTAAGAGTTATATTCATTCCCTGGTTCTGTAAAATGCCCCCACACATAACCTAAAGAATCACCTTTTGAAGTCACCTTTTCATATTTATACCACAAACTATCGATTGGAACAGGATGATTGATAGTAGTAACAGAACTTAATTCTTGGCCATTTGTAGTTATGGTTAAAGAATAAGTATTTCCTATTTTTCCGAGTATGCTGAAATTGATTGTAGTATAAACAGAGAAATTAAAATTCTTAACAATATTTGAATCTATTCCTGTAATAGAAGCAAAAAGCTCTTTTAATGAATCAGGATAGGATTGAGAATAATACTCGTCTAAAATAACTTCATGAACACCATCCGAGACTTTGACAACTGCATTATGAATAAACGCATTCTCTATGGCATTTAAATCAGTAGTGCCGAAGTAAGGCATGTTCTGTGTAAGGATGACATAAGGCGGTATGCCTTGTTCTATCCTGCCATCCACTACTATCTTTTTTTCATTAAAAGGAATACTAACCTCAATCTCTTTTTGACACGAGTAAAATGCCAACAATAAAAAAAATAAAATAAAAACCAATTGATATTTTTTATTTCTTTCTATCATACATTAAAATTTAAAATTCCAGGTTACAGAAGGAAGTAAAGGAAACAAGGAAACTTGCATCGCTTTAACTTTCATGGTTCCTTCGAATATATTCCCTTCATTTTGAAAATAAATAAAAAACGGATTATGACGATTGTAGGCATTATACACAGAAAAATTCCAACTGCTTTGTATGTTTGAATACCAATGTTTAGGCATGGTTAATTCTTTTGTATCTATCCCTTTATCTTTCATTTTCTGCTCCCATTTTTCTCTCCTCTTTGCTATATTTTTTGTTCTGTCAGGTGTATACGTGGCAGAAAAGTCAAGGCGATGATAAGGAGACATGCGATAGGAATTACGCTCTCCGTATTCTTCTACCATTTGATTCTCTATCAAGTACCACGATTGAGGTAACGTAGCGTTATTGCCTGTAGCAAAAACAAAAACAGAACCGAATGTCCATCGTTTATTTAATTCATAAGTAAGTGCAACCGATATATCGTGTCTGCGATCGTATTTTGCAGGAAATACATTTCCAAAATTAATAGAATCGAATTGGCGCCATGTCCAACTCAACGTATAGCCTACCCAACCGTTAAATTTGCCGGTACGCTTCTTAACAAAGAATTCTGCTCCGTACGACCATCCTCTTCCAAAAGTAAAGGCATTGTCCACATTGTCATTTACGTTATCATCAGGCAAAGCACCCTCTTTATAATCTACTAAACGGCGCATATCCTTATAATATACTTCTACCGATGCTTCATATGCATTGTCTTTAAAGTTTCTGAAATATCCGGCTGCATATTGAGTACTAAATTGAGGCTTAATGATTGAAGTACTTGGCATCCATACATCTGTAGGTAGAGACGCGGTAGAAATAGAGGCTAAATGAATGTATTGGTAATTCTGTGCAAAACCAAATTTAACAGATGAAGTTTTACTGAGCTCTATTCTTGCAGATGCTCTTGGTTCAAGTCCTCCATAATGAGCAATGTTATCACCGTTAGCATATTGAATGGTATCAATTATTTGGTTAAGATGGTTTTTTATATATCGTTTAAAGGGGCCTACTTGCATAAAGTAAGAATACCGTAAACCTGCGTGAATTTTAATTTTACTGGTAACATCAAAATCATCGGAAAAATAAAGAGCCGCATCGTGTGCGTATAATTTAATGATGCCTCCTAAATTAAAATCTACATCGCCAGATTTGGCACTCGCATGACTGGGAGTAAATGTATGGTAGATATAATTGGCTCCAAATTTAATACTGTGGCTGGCTTTGGGAAAATAACTGAAATCTACTTTTCCGTTCCAATCACGAATACCGGAAAACAAACGAAAATCAAATTGACTCTGTGTTGCACCAAATTCAAATTGATAATCGCTGAAAATAACCGAAGTGTTTACAAATAATTTTTGATTGATCAAATGATTCCATCGAAGTGTAGTAGTAGCATTTCCCCAGGGAATATCCACCTTAAATGCCGAATTAGAATTCTCCGTATTGCTATAAGAAAAAACATCTCTGCCGAAATACCCACTTAAGAACAATCTATCTCTATCGGAAAAACGATAGTTGGCTTTCATATTTACATCATAAAAATAATAACCCGATCCTTTAAATGCGCCTTTAATAAAAGGTTTTGTAAGAACATCTATATATGTTCTTCGGGCTGAAACCATAAATGAACTGATATTTTTTTTAAGGGGTCCTTCTAATGTGAGTCGTGAAGAGATCAATCCTATACCCCCTTCACCATGAAATTCCTGGTTGTTCCCTTCCTTCATAGAAATATCCAGTACCGAAGAAAGCCTTCCGCCATATTGAGCTGGCATATTCCCTTTAATAAGTTCAACATTCCGTATGGCATCTCCGTTAAAAATAGAGAAGAAGCCAAACAAATGTCCGGTATTGTATACAGTTGCCTCATCCAACAAAACCAGATTTTGATCTTGTCCTCCTCCTCTCACATAAAATCCTGAGTTCCCCTCGCCGGCAGATTGTACTCCCGGTAAAAGTTGAATGGTTTTTAAAATATCTGTTTCGCCCATAAATGCGGGCAAAGCTTTTACAGTGGCCATATCTACCTTCATAACACCCATATCGGTACTCTTAACATTCTGATCGGGTTTAGTTCCAATAATTTCAACCTCTTGCTTCATTATCCCTTTCTCTCTTATTAAAATGTTCAAATGCACATCTTTGTCTAATTTAATCTCACGGGAATAATCTTCAAAACCAATGTAAGAAACGGTAAGTTGATAAATGCCTTTCTCAAGTGTTATAGAGTAGTATCCATATTGATTAGTAGCGATACCCATTCTTTTTTCATCGGAATTCTTTTTTTGCAAATAAACCAAAGCACCGATAGAAATCTCTCCGCTGGCTTCTTCTTTTACATAACCACCAATGGTGAACTTCTCGGATTGAGCAAATACATTTACCGCAGCGAAAAAAAGGGAGAGTATCAACAAATATTTTTTCATAAACGTAAAGTCGGGTGGACAAGATTTGAACTTGCGACCTCTCGCACCCCAAGCGAGTGCGCTACCGGGCTGCGCTACCACCCGAACTATTAATTTTTTCATCCCAGGAAACAGGGGTTATTTTCCTGAGTTTTTATTTTAAACCATCACCTGATATAATCCTATAAAAGAATAAACGTATAAGGTGTGCAAAATTAGAAATATTGTAGTATAAAATTGTAGAATTACTGAATTACACCTTTAACTTACTGCAAAAGGTGCAAAGATGAGTTAAAAAACGGAGGGCATTTAGTTTAAAAGATAGCATGATCTCGTGCATGCCACTATTTCTGATGATTAAGAAGCAACCAATACAACCCCAATTCATATACAGATTTTGTAAAATTCTCAAAGCCAACAGGTTTTACAATAAAACTATTAGCCCCCAATTGATAACAAGTTTGAACATCAGGGCTCTCTTTAGAAGAGGTAAGGACTATAACAGGAATCATTTTAGTACGTTCGTCAGACTTAATCCTTCGTAAAACCTCAATACCATCCACTTTCGGCATATGTAGATCCAGCAATATAATTTTGGGTTTAACATTTATATTCCTATTTGCATATTTACCCATACAGAAGATATATTCCAGAGCTTCTGCGCCATCTTTCACATGCAATAACGGGTTCAACAAATTATTTTTTTTAAATGCCCGAATAGTTAATTCTGCATCGCCAGGATTATCTTCCACTAATAGGATTTCTATTTCAGTATTCATTGTTTTATTTTAAAAAATGAAATGTAAGATTATGACAAAAAAATGGATAAGTTTATTTGCTTAGTCTAAAATAATATATATTTTTACTTGTAATACTATGGATATCAATTTATTAACAAAAAAATATTTATCTATGTAATTGGTTTAATAACGCCATAACAAATGAAAAAAGTAAATATTTCTTGTATCCTACTTAAGTTATTTTCACTTTTTTTAGTCTTAGTACTGTCCAACTTTATCCATGCTCAAACAACTGACAGTACGCTTTTTCCACATAATTTAAAAAAACTCAGCCTCGAAGATCTTATGAGTATCGAGGTAACCTCGGTTTCAAAACGTCCTGAAAAACTAACTGAGGTTGCTTCTGCCATACAGGTAATTACCTACGAAGACATTCGCCGATCGGGTGTAAAAACACTACCGGAGGCTTTAAAGCTTGCTGCCAATTTACAGGTTGCCCAGGTTAACTCCAGCCAATGGGCCATAAGTGCTCGTGGGTTTAGCAATGTTCTTGCAAATAAATTACTTGTACTTATGGATGGCCGTACTATTTATACACCTATGTATGCGGGGGTATTTTGGGATGTTCAAAATGTTTTATTAGAAGATGTAGACCGAATAGAAGTTATAAGTGGCCCGGGTGGAACATTATGGGGAGCAAATGCTGTTAATGGAGTGATCAACATTATTACAAAAACCGGTACCGATGCAAAAGGTTTTTTTGCCGAAACAGCCTATGGAAGTAATATGCAAGGCAGCGGTAGTATACGTTATGGAGGAAAAATTACAAAAGATATTTCTTACCGGGTTTTTGCAACCGGTTTTCAAATGGGAAGTGTACTTGACACAAACGGCCTTGAAGTAGAAGATGAATGGAAAATGGTTAAAGGTGGTTTGCGAATTGACTGGTATTCCTCAGAGAAAAATAAGCTTAGCTTATTAGCAAACAGTTATTATGGAAGACCTAATCCAGAAAGTGATAGTATACCTGTTATTGCACGTGGTAATAATGCTCTTCTACGATGGAATTATATCTTTTCCGAAAAAACAGATTGTCAATTACAGGCCTATTATGATCAAACCTGGCGCGACTTTGGAAATAAATTTACCGAAGACCTTAAAACATAAAAGACATAGACGCCTTTCGTCATGTAAATAACGCCAATCATTTCACCTATCTTGAAATTGCACGTACTCATATTTTAATGAAATATTGGGAAAAGAAATTGACTGGGTAGATAAAGGGTTAATTTTGGCTAAGGCAACTGTTGATTACAAACACCCTATACTTTTAACTGATAAGATACATACCTACACCAAATGTTCCAGGATGGGGAACAAAAGCTTCGATTTAAGTTATCTTATCACCAAAGAAGAAAACGGAAAAGAGATCATTGCATCAGAGGCACATACTGTATTGGTTGCTTATAATTATAAAAAAGCAATAAGCATTTTGATTCCCGAAGCGTGGAGAAAAAAATACTTGATGGTGGAAAACCGATTGTAATTGTTATGCTGACTAGTTCCTTAAACTCTAATGATGAAAAGATGGCAAGAGAAGAATTTTCAAAAGAAATAAGAGAATTTAAAAACAAGCCTCTTACTCAGGAAATACTAATTGAAATTATAGAAAAAGAGTTTAAATAGGGTTACTGATCGTTTAATTATTTTTTCCTTTATGATGCCATAATTAAATTATATATGCATCTATAATTATTTTGATACTTTCGCCACCATACACCTAAAATTTTGATCATGAAAAAAATTATTTCATTTCTTGCTGTCATCCTTATTTCCCTTCAGTTATCTTTTTCTCAAACAACCGAAGCAGAAAAAACCCTTCTCAATAAATCAATGGATACCATAGCCGGTTGGAAAAGAGGTGCTGTTATTGGAATAAATTTTTCACAATCATCTTTCAATAACTGGTCTGCAGGAGGACAAAACTCACTTTCTATAAATGGACTTATAAGCGTATTCTCTAATTATAAAAATAAAAATTCAGCCTGGGATAATATGCTTGATCTCGGATATGGATTATTACAACAAGGAAAAAATAACAAGTTTATAAAAACGGATGATAAAATAGATTTCACTTCTAAATACGGAAGAAATGCCTCTAAGCATTGGTATTATGCTGCACTTATAAATTTCAAAACACAGATGACACCCGGCTATAATTATCCGAATGATAGTGTGGAAATATCAACATTTTTAGCTCCTGCTTATTTATTAGGTGCCTTAGGGATGGATTATAAACCAAATAGTCATTTCTCTGCATTTATAGCTCCCGCTACTGCAAAAGTTACCATTGTAAATCAGCAACTTCTTGCCGATGCCGGCGCTTTTGGTGTTGATCCTGCCAGTTATGATAATTCAGGTACGCTTTTGGAACATGGAAAAAAAGTTAGAAATGAATTTGGGGGATACGTAAGAATGGTCTACAACAATACATTTTTTCAAGATAAAAGCGTTTCATTATTATCTAAATTGGATTTATTTTCTAACTACGTACATAACCCGCAAAACATAGATGTAAGCTGGGAAACAATTTTTGGATTCAAAGTAAATAAATACATAGCTGCCACTTTATCAACTCATTTGCTGTATGACGATGACATTATGATTGCTGTTGACAACAACAATGACGGTGTTGTAGATGCAACAGGACCTCGTACTCAATTTAAACAAGTATTGAGTATAGGCTTTACATACAAATTCTAGTTATATCTACTTTAACTTCAAAATAATGAAAAAAAAATATTGGATATCCATCGCATTCTTATGTATTGTCTCATTAGGATATGCACAAACTGCTGAAAAAAAGTGGGGGCTTGGGTTTCATGGGGGAACTTACCGCTATCGTGGTGATCTGGGAAGTAATTTTTATAATTTAGATAAACTGCACCTTACAGGTGGATTATCGTTGAGCCGTTACCTAACTCCTTCTTTCGATTTCTCCGTGATAGGTACAGCCGGTGTATTAGACTATGCAAATAAAAATTTAGCTTTTCAAGGAAGGTTAATTGATTTTGATTTCCTATTCAAATATAAATTCAATAACGGAAAGTTATTAGCAGAACAATCTTTTATAGCTCCATTCATACAGTTCGGAATTGGAGACGCGGTTTACATTAACAAAACCCTTTATCCCAAACAAACACCTACCAATTTTAACTTCCCGCTAGGGGCTGGTTTTCGTTTCAACCTGTGTAAAAATGTCGCATTAACTCTTCAATCTACTTATCACTTTGCGCTTACTGATGGATATGATGGAGCCTCTGCCCCTCATCATAATTCCATGGATGAATTTTTATTTCACAATATATCAATCAACTTCAGCTTTGATAAGAAAGACGATGATAAAGATGGAGTTAGTAATAAAAAAGACAAATGCAAGGATACCCCTGCCAATATAAAGGTAGATGTTGCCGGGTGTCCTTTAGACAAAGACAAAGACGGTATTGCTGATTATCTGGATAAATGCCCTGCTATAGCAGGAGTAGTATCGGGCAATGGTTGCCCGGATAAAGATGGAGATGGCATAGTTGATGAACAAGATGCATGCGCCGACGTTGCAGGACTTGCTAACTTAAATGGCTGTCCGGATTCAGATAACGATGGTATCAGTGATGCTAAAGATAATTGCCCAACAGTTGCAGGCAAATCAAATTTAAACGGATGCCCTGATCAAGATGATGACGGAATCATTGATCCGGAAGATAAATGTCCTATGCAAAAAGGAACATTAGCAAACAAAGGCTGCCCTGACATGGATAATGATGGCCTAACAGATAGTGAAGACAAATGCCCAAGTATTGCAGGTAGTATAGCCAATAATGGCTGCCCGGAAATAAGTGAAGAAACAAAAAAAGTTTTTGCTCAAGCCTTAACAGGCATTCAGTTTGAATCCGGAAAAGATATTATTATAAAAACTTCTTTTCCTATACTCAATAATGTTGTGGAGGTAATGAAAAACAATCCAAGTTACATGCTGGTGATAAACGGCCACACGGATAACCAAGGAGACAGTAATAAAAATCTGCTACTTTCTCAAAAGCGAGCGGATGCTGTTAAGAAATACCTTTCTACTCACGGCATAGGAGAAGCACGTATGACTGCAAATGGCTACGGAGCAACCCAACCTATTGAAGACAATAAAACTCCAAAGGGAAGAGCTAAAAACAGGCGTGTTGAATTTAAAGTTGAATTTTAAAATACATAAATCAATTATTAA
>CAZCJN010000028.1:0-20950 GCA_964498865.1 uncultured Bacteroidia bacterium | reverse complement strand
GCGAAAAAAATTGGTTTAGTAGACGAGTTTGGTGGGTTAAAAGATGCTATCGCGCTTGCTGCTGATAAAGCAGAATTGAAAGAATATGACCTTTTGGAGCTTCCTAAACTGAAAGAACCCTTAGAAGAGTTCATTAATAATGTTGCAGGGAAAGATGAAGTGATAGAGCGTAAGTTGAAAAAAGAGTTGGGCGATACGTATGAAAACTACAAGCAATTAAAAAACATAATGAAATACAAAGGTGTACAAATGCGTTTACCTTATGATATCATTTTGTATTAATGTTCAATAGTGATATCAAAACCCATATTTTTCATCTCTTTCCAATAATCCGGGTACGATTTTTTTACTACTTCAGGATCGTGGATCTTTATCTCCGGATATACTAAGGCAAGGGGAGCAAAGGCCAATGCCATGCGATGGTCGTGGTAAGTTTGAAATTCCGGGCGAATACTTTCCTCTATAGGGTTTTTATTGGGCATTATTTCAATACTGTCATTTTCTCTTTCTTCAATTCTAACACCAATTTTTTTCAACTCTTCCTTTAGAGCATGGATTCTGTCTGTTTCTTTAATTCGTAGTGTCTGTAGTCCGGTGAATGAACAATACAATTTTTTTACGGCTGCAACAACGGCTGTTGTTTGCACTATATCCGGGCAATCCGAAAAATCCATCGCTAATGATTCGGCGCAATAGTCTCCTTTTACCAGTTGTACCCCATCCGGAAGAAAGGTGGTATCTACTCCAAAAAATTTGAATAGGTTGGCAGCTACGGCATCTCCTTGTAGTGATTTTTTGTGCAAGCCATGAATCTTTATATTAGCTTCATCAGCCAAAGCAGCCAATGCATACCAATAAGAAGCAGAACTCCAGTCCGCTTCTATGTTATAATCCCACCCTTGATATTTTTGCTCCGGTATAGAAATTACATTTCCTATCCATGAATGTTTGGCGCCAAAATGTTCCAGTATTTTTAAGGTCATCATAATGTATGACCTTGAAACCGCATTGCTTTGCAAATGAATATTTAATCCGCCCTCTATACAAGGTGCGATCAGGAGAAGTGCTGTAATGAACTGGCTGCTTACGTCTGAATCAATATCTATATCTCCTCCTTTTAGTTTTTTGCCAATGATTTTTATAGGAGCACACCCTTCCTTTCCTAAATAAGTAATGTTTGCTCCAAGTTTAATAAGTGCATCTACTAATGGCTTTATAGGCCGCTCGTTCATTCTTTCTGTACCATACAGAATGCGCGTACCTTCACGCATAGCAAAGAAAGCTGCTAAGAAACGAATGGTAGTTCCGCCGGGCCCTGTGTAATAACTTACCTCTACATTTAATTTTTTTAATGATGAAGTATTCTCTTTAGATATTTCGTTCTTTAATATTTCATTAAGGATCTGAGTATCTTGAGAGTCCGCCAAATTGGTTATACGGAAAGGCTGTTTACACAACGCCTGTATTATTAGCACCCTGTTGCTTTCGCTTTTGGATGCTGATAAATATACGTTGCCTTTAATGCGTTTGTCTAGTTTTGAGATGATGTATACCAAGGCAAAAATTTCTGTTGCGAAACTACAAAATTTGAATGATTAAGTTATTTACAAATTTGATTGAAATAGCTTATGGATTCTTCTACCAATTCAAGGGAACATACGTTGTCAACAGTTGACTGCCCTATGGACTTAAGTAAAGTGAAATTAATTTCAGAAGCTATGTTTTTTTTATCCTGAAGCATTATCTTTTTCATATGGCTAAATGGTAGTGAAATGGGGTGTAAATTATATAGGTTAATGATGAAATCAGTTATTGTATTTAAATCTTTACTATTAAAATTGTTTATTTTTCTTGATAAATAACTCTCGCAGATCATGCCTATGGCAATGGCCTCGCCATGGAGTAAGGGATTTTTAGAGTTGAGCAAAGCCGATTCTATAGCATGGCCAATGGTATGGCCGAAGTTTAATTTTTTCCTTTCTTTTTTCTCAAAGGGGTCGGCAGCTACAATCTTGTTTTTAATTTCAACAGAGCGATAAATTAAGGGTTCAATAGAAGAGGATGAAATTTGAAGTTTGCTAATGTTTTTCCAATAACTTTTATCTGCAATAAGAGCATGTTTTATCACTTCTGCATAACCGGATAATAGTTGCCTTTTATCCAACGTGTTTAAAAATGAAGGGTATATGAATACTGCTTTTGGAAAAGAAAAAGTTCCAATTTGATTTTTTAAACTATTAAAATCAATACCTGTTTTTCCACCTACTGATGCATCTACTTGTGCAAGCAAAGTAGTAGGTATGTTAATGCAATCAATGCCTCTTTTAAAGGTAGATGCCGCGAATCCTCCCAGGTCACTGATTACCCCTCCGCCCAGGTTAATAAGCAATGAATTTCGGTCGGCATTTTGTTTAGATAACTCTTCCCATATTTTTGTGCAACTGGTAATGTCTTTCTTTTTCTCTCCGCTTTTTATTTGTATTAAATAGGGCGTTGAAATTATTTTTTTAAGAAAGGGTAGACAATGTTTTTTCGTATTCTCATCAACAAGCACAAATCGTTTAGAATAGGGTTTACAATGTTTCTCAACCAATGCTAACGAATCATCTCCAATATATATGGGGTGTTGTTTGGTCTTTATCGTTTTCATTCCTGGAAAATAGCTATTATGCTTTTACTTCGGTTAATAGATTTTCCATGATCATTTTTTGATGATGTATGGATTCTTGGTGAATGCTTTCAAAAATCTTTTTTACAAAGTTTATAGTTAGTAATTTTTCTGTTCCTTGTTTTGTTCTTTTTTCCACGATTTCGTTCCAGCGAGCATTTTGCAAAATGGTTACTCCTTTTTTCTTTTTGTATTCACCAATCAAACGGGCCACATGCATTCGGTCTCCAAGTAACGAAATTAGTTTGGTATCCAATTCATCAATCTGATCCCGAAAATCTTCCAAAGAACTTAAAAATTTTCTATCCTCAACCGAAGAAAGTCGTACTACTATCTTTTTTAGGATATCATCAAGTTCTGCCGGAGTTACTTGCTGATTAGCATCGCTTAGCGCTCCTTTCGGATTGGAATGTGTTTCGATCATCAGCCCTTCATAATCCAGGTCAATGGCGGTTTGAGCAATCGTGAATAGCAGATCTCTGTTCCCGCAAATATGACTAGGGTCGCATATTAAAGGAATATCCGGCATTCTTCGCTTTAGCTCAACAGGTAATTCCCACATGGGTTTATTCCTGTATTGTGATTTGTCTGCCGAAGAAAAGCCTCTGTGTACAGCTCCTACCTTTTTTATACCTGCTTTTTGAATTCGCTCTATACCTCCGATCCATAGATCCAAATCAGCATTTACCGGATTTTTAATGAGTACAGGTACATCTAACCCTCTTAGTGCATCTGCTATCTCTTGTACACTAAACGGATTGACCGTTGTACGTGCGCCTATCCATAAAAAATCAATGCCTGCTTTTAATGCTTCTTCTGCATGTTTTGCATTGGCAATCTCCACAGCGGTAGGTAAACCTGTTTCTTTTTTAACACGTTTGAGCCATTCCAGGCCAATGGTTCCTATTCCTTCAAATTGCCCTGGACGTGTTCTCGGCTTCCAAATACCCGCTCTGAAAATGCTTACGGATTTTAATGCAGCAATTGATTTTGCGGTTTTCATTACTTGCTCTTCGGTTTCGGCGCTGCAAGGGCCGGCAATGATAAGGGGACTTGCCAGAGTAAGTCCCAATACATTTCTGATTTTTGTTGTTGCTTCCATTTTACTTTATATTATTTTTTATTTCGTTTATTTTTTTTATTGTTTCTATAATTTTTCCTGATCTCTTCTTTTCTATTTCCTTTTTCATTTTAGTTAGCTGCATGATATGCTTGCCTGTAATTTTAGAAATAGAAGCAGAGTTGTATTCAAATACTGTCGACCATATATCGGGTGAATATCGTTCTGAGCGCAGGGAAGCTATCAATCCAGGACTACTTACTGATAATATGCCGGGAATATTCTTCTTGTTTTCAAGTAATAGAGAACTCATCGTAAAAGAAACAAGTTGGAATAAATGGGAGTAAGCGATGAATTTATCATGATCTTCTTCTTTCAGGAATATTATATTCATGTTTAAAGAGTCATATAATTCGGTAATGCGCTCTACAGCAAAAAGGGCACTGTCGTTTGCGCATATAACACAGGTTTTATTTTCAAATAAGTTGTGATCTTTATTTTCTGAAAAACTGTATTCTATAATCGGATGGGTTGGTACAAATTGTCTTCTTTTTTTATGCCTTTTTACGCACTTGCTGGTTTGTTCTTTTGCGGCAGCAATATCCATTACAACAGTATACTCATCAACAACAGATAAGATAGTAGGTAAGAATTTTATTGATAAAGTAAGTGGAAGATCAAGGAGAATAATATCTGATAGCAAGCAAGTATCTATTGGGTTTTCTTTTTCATTTTTTGATTTATTTCCAACGAGCAATTCCAGGTCTTTTTTTAATGTGTCCCCATTAGTACAAACACTAATCACCTCCGAGCAATAACCTTTTGAGTGAAGCTGACGGGCAAGCAGAGTGCCAATCGAACCTGATCCTATTACTGTTATTTTCATGTTATTATTGGTTCAGAATGATTGATTGAGTGTTCTGCATTAGAAATAGGAATGCTTGTTTTTTCTCCACATGAGTACTCTCCTAATATTTTAAACTCATTTAATGAAGGCTTGATTAATAAAAGAGCATTTTTATAATTATTAAAATCATTGAACTCCATGTCAATATGTATGTAATACTCCCATTCTTTTCCAACAAGGGGTAATGATTGTATTTTGGTAAGATTGATATTATTATCTGCTAATAACATAAGTACTTTTGCAAGACTTCCTTTTTCATGAACAACGTTAAAGCAGATAGATGCCTTATTCACAGGCTTGTTTGTGTCTGTGTTTTTTAAAGCATCAGCTATAATTAAAAATCGTGTAAAGTTTTTCTTATGTGTTTCAATGCCCTCTTTAAGAACCTGAAGCCCGTATAGATTGGCTACATATGTACTTGCGATAGCACCTGTATTTAGCAGGTGTTCCTCCGCAATTCGTTTTGCGCTGGTAGCGGTATCGCTTGCTTCTACCAACTTTATATGAGGATACTGTTCAAAGAACTTGCTGCATTGTAACAAAGCCATAGGATGAGAGTGTACTTCTTTTAGGTCTGCTATAGTTTGTCCACGAAGCGATAAAAGATTTTGCTGAATAGGCAGGTATACCTCACCAACTATTTTTAGTTCAGATTCACGCATCATTGCATAATTGGGCAATATAGTTCCTGCAACCGTATTTTCTATAGCAGTAATCCCAAAATCAACAATCCCCCTTTTTAAGGATGCAAATACTTCTCCGAAAGTAGGGCAGTAGCTATACGTTACTTCTTCACCAAAGTACTTATTGGCCGCTGCTTCATGAAAAGAGCCCTTAGAGCCTAAGATTGCAATTGTTTTGTTTTTCATTTTTTTTAAATAAAAAACCCCTCCCGATTGTTTTCGGGAGGGGTTTTTGTTTACATCAACAAAATGGCATTATCCTCCCGTATTGGGTATAAAATAAAACCAGAAGTTAAATGTGAATTTCGTTTTCATTTGTAATGAATGATTTCCAAAGGTATAAAAATATTTAATAAAACCATTAGCTTTTATAATTCTTTGTATTGAATTCTAAGATTAATTTAAGCTAAATCAGGTGTGGTGGGTTGTTTATCCTTTATATCATCATAGAACTTGGCAACGCTAACATGAATATAAGGTACCAGCCAAAAGAACCCGATTCCCAGTGTAAGAAGGCATAATAATGCCCAACCAATGAATCTGAGGCCTAAGCAAAAGTATTTCCATTTATATCCATCCATCATTTTTTTGCTTTTATCCAGTGCTTCCTGTGCTTTTATAGTATCGTCATCGGCAAGAATATAAAAGGTCATGGAATAGGAGAGGGCTGCGATGATGCCGGGTATGATTAACAAAAGTGCCCATAAAAGAATATAAAGAATCATTAAAAGATAAGCGCCTAAAATTGTTACATAATTATTAAATCCCTGGAACAGCTGTTCTATTCTGGCGTCCTGATTCCTTGAAATGGCCAAAGAAAAAGTAGACAAACCAACGGCAAAGTGCCCAGCAATAAATAAAGATGCCAGCGATCCAACAATCGGTATTATTCCAATTGAACCTACTATTAATAAATATATTACAGATACTCCTACAGCTACTCCCCATTTTCCGTTAAGGGATTCTCTTGCATTTTGCATTAAGACACTATTTTCGGTTTGCATGTATTATTTTGTTTATTGGTTTATAAACTTTTTAAAATACGTGGAGGTAATAGTGTAAATATATCTATACTTATTTAATCAGCTCTAATGCTTCCTGAATGGATATTATTTCTTCTTTAAAAAAAGCGACCACAAATGCATCTTTAATACCATGACTGGAAATGATTTCATTGCAGAATCTTTTTGCTTCATCATAATTTTTAAACTTACCTGCAAAATATTGGCTATTGCCAGATGCTTTTCGTTTGCTGGTAAGGGAGGGTAGTTGTTTGTATTTCTGTAATATGTCTGCAGGCGGTTCATTGGTATACGAACCTACTTGCACTCTAAATGAGATTAAGTTTTTGTCAATCGCTGTATTAGCATGTTTAGGTTCTTCCAGATTTTCATTTTTAGGAGCAATGATGCCTCCGCTAACGGTTGACAACGGAACACGTTTGCCGTTTTTATAAGCAACTACAAAGGCGCCGTTATATCCCTTTTTCATAAGCTCGTCGCGCTGCTTCATGGCCTCTTGTACAGTTGTATTAGAGCCGCTCATGTATTTATAAAGATTGTCTTCTGTTTTCATCTGGATGATTTCTCCTGCATTTCTAAAGATAGAAGGGGATAGTTTCTTAGAATAGGCGCCTAACTGTACCCGGTAAACAACACCTTTCATATTAATATTAGCAGGTGTGTTGGTATGCTTATTGGGTTTTATATCCGACAGAGCATCTGCAGTAGGAGAAGCTAAAGCGCCATCTCTGTTTAGCACCATTACCGTCGCATTAGGGAATCCGGCATCTTTCATTTCATCTCTCCTTTTTTCAGCATCAGCAAGTATTCCGTAAGAACCAGTTATATAAGACGCAGAAGAATCAGATTGCATTTGACTTCTAACATCCGGAATGCTCAAAAGCTTGTTCATGTCTTCAGGAGGAACCCCACTTTTATAATTTTCTAAAAGAACAACTAACTCTCTTCGGTAAACGACAACTCCTTTTTGCTCTTTACTTTTTCCACCACCACCAAAAACAGATACAGCATTCACTATTGTATCACTGTAAGATGTATAAACATTAGCAGTATCACTCCATACTCTCCATTTTTGGGCAAGGGTTGAATCAGACATAGCGACGCCATTATCGTCTACAATAGCCCCTGCGGGAGAATTAGGTTCTTTGTCTAGGTAATCAGGAAAACGATCGTTATCAGAATCCAAAGGGCAGCCTTTGGCATCAACTGCTACACCTTCAGGAGTCCCTTGGCAAGAATCTGTGAAATCAATTACTCCGTCTTTATCAGAATCTTCATTTGCCATTGCCATGAGTTCTTCTTCCGTTACAGGGCTTACATAAGAAGGTTTAGGATTAAACAGATCAAAAGAAATGGTAAAATAGCTCTCAATGAACTTATCTTTGTTTGGTTTTGCTTTACCAACTCCTTTATTTTCAGGCGTGATGCCATCAATATAATCAGTAAATGCAAAATGCATTGTCGTACCTAACTTAAAGTGAATGCGAGGAGTAAGGTGAAATGTGACCCCTATACCCACAGGAATGGAAAAGGAACGTTCGGGATATTTTCCGAAAAACTCTTGATTCCATTTTCTTAAATCTGTTTCATATGTATAATCTCTTGATAGGGCAATAGCATTTGAAGCATTCGGATCATTCTCGGCAACGTTCATAATACTGCCGTTACTCCAGTAATGATATTGATTTCCTGATTTATCAAGAAAATCAGCTTTAGATAAAAATTCAAAATATTCTATTCCTGTTAATACGAAGGGGTCTATTTTACGCTTTATAGGAAGGAAATTATCAAAATTATAAGTAACATTTAATCCACCTGAACGAATGGATGATTCAAAATTCATGTAACGAGGACTGTTTTCATTTCCACCTAATGTTCCAAACATAGCTCTGGCACTTATCATTAATGATCTTGAAATATATTCAGAGATAGATAGATGATAGCCTAAGCGAGTTAAAGAAGGAGTTAAAAAGGATTTGTCTTGAATATCACCATAAAAGGTTAATACTCCGGGACCGGCACCAATAATGGGAGCCATCAGCTTAGGATTAAAATATCCTGATGAATCTATTTTTTGGGGATAAACTCCATCCGGAAAGGGTTTAGGAGCGGAGTAGTAGGTATCTAATTGTTGAGAGAATGCAAGAATAGAATTGAAAAGGAAGAGTAATGTTATCCAGTTTCTATTCATGGATTTAAAGGTAATAAATTCATATTTATACAATTAGCTTACCTCACAAGGACTGAAAATTAACTTTATTACGTGAACCTACAGAAATGGTTACCTTATCCATTGCTGACTAGAAACCATTAGCGCTTCTTGTACTGTAATTCTTTTTCCATTGTTATATGCTGTTACAAATGGATTTTCTATTCCTTTAGATCGCACCGTTTCACGATAATCGCGTGCGTCTTTATATTGGTTGTATTTCCCTACAATGTATTTTCTCCATCCTTCATGAAATTCCATATTGACCTTTCCTGCTATAGAGAATTTACTTTGAAAATAAAATGTACTGCGATCGGTTTTAGATAATGCACAGATTTGGACTTTATAAGCTATGGTGTTTTCGGGAGCGGGTGCTGTTGTTATAACCGGAGCGACAGAAGCTGTTTCAATTTTAGTATTGTCTATTTTAGTAGTGTCAGGCTTAGTCGTATTATGAGGAGTTGTAACGGTTGCAAGTGCTGGTGTTTTTTCTTTAATAGAGATAATGTTCTCTGCAATATCTATTTTTTTAGGATCATCGTTTTCTATATAGGAGTATGAACCTGAGATAGTTTTACTTCCTGTTGTGTTTTCTGCAACAGCAACACGGTAAGAAACATTTATATTTTCGTCTGCCGGAAGGTTATCCCAGATTATTTTCATTACACCATCTGCAAAGGAGAACGTTCCACCTTGATTTTTTAAAGGCATAGCAGTCAGTCCGACAGGAAGAGTTTCTTGTATGCGGGCGAAACCTTTTGTGCCTTCTTTTTTAATATTTATTTCTACGGTAAATTCACTACCTGCTTCCGGTGTGCCAATAATATTTCTCGACGTAGTTATAGAAGCAACAGTTGTTGTTGGAATTGTAGAATCTTTTTTTGCTATTACTATCGGAGCAACTTTTGTAGTATCCGGTTGTGGAGTAACAGGCGTGGAAGCAATAGCCGGCAAGTCTCTTCCTACAGTCAAATTAGGAGAAAGGGATTCATACGTTTGTTTTTTGTTATCCAAAACATATGAAAATTTAGAGGCTATTGTATAATTTCCTAATGCCATTGTAGAATCTACAGTAAATTTATAGGACACGGTAAACTGTTGTTCTGCTGGTAAAGAAACCCAGGTAAATTTTACTACATTGTCTTCAGCGAGGTATTTAAACTCTGCACCCTTTGCGTCTACCATAGTCGCATTTTTAAACCCTCCCGGTAATTCATGTTTTAAATGGCCAACTCCCGCAATGGATCCTTTATTGATGATGACTGATACAGTTATCTGGTCACCCAGTTTTATGTCTGTAGGAATACTGGTTGTTACCATTACATCTGGTGAATAAAATACTCGCATTATAAAAAGTGCAAGCATGTTCATAAGGATGATGATGTATTTGATCATTGACGTATAGTTTGTGTTAGGACAAAACTATTTCAAATAGAAAGTTCAACGATTCATACTGGAGTAACTTACAAACATGTTTCTGTTAATAAGGAGAGGAGTGAAGAAGGGTAAAGTAGTTCCTGAAAATTCAAAAAATTATTTTTTTTGTGCACGCAACATTTCTGCAAAACCTAATTTTCTGGAAAGGGCATTTATGGCCATCGTAATTCTTTTAACTTTTGTTGAATCGGTTTTTGCTGAATCGATCCATTTTGAAAAATATTTTTGATGAGACATCGGTAGTTTTTTAAAATGCAATAGCGCTGAGCTGTCGTCTTTAAGGCAAGCTATAAAGTCTGCATTGAAAATAAACTCGCTCTTGTCTTCCTCGATACAAACATTTAAAATAGCTCCATGGGCTTTTTTAATTGCTTTCCTTACAGTGCTATTAAGCGGAAACATAAATTCTCCACCACCCATTGGTAATAAAGATGTTTTGTTAAATGTGTAGTTATCAAGCCTGCCTTTTACACGAAACGATTTTTTATTTCCGGGTTTGATGCTTTGTGCAATGTCCGTAGGGACAATAATATAGGTCCAGCCTGTTTTTTCTCCTTTTTTATTGAATTTATGTATAAGCGCTTTATATTCTATCATGCTAAGGAAAGTAGAGCTTATGTGATATGCAAGAATGGTAGTTTACTGCTCAAAAAAGTAATCAATAAGAGCATGAATTTTTTCTACAGTGTAATTATTGCTTCCATCAAAAAAACCCTCTATTACTGCAGAGACTTCTGAGGATGAAATAATGTCATCTGCATTTGTATCGGCACTTCTAAATTCCAATGGTATTTTTGAAACTTTGTTAGAAGAAATTGATGAATTGCTTTTGATTTCTTTGTCTATATCTTGAGCTTTCTTGTAAGAAGGGTTTGCTTGAAAGGATTTTAGTAGTGAATCTTTTTTGGCTTTTTCTTTAGCGAGCATATCTTTTGTTATGGCCCTGCCTTCGGCATTTACTATTGTTCCTTTAGCAGTATTTTGTTCTTTGTCTTGGTAATCCGGAACCCCGTCTTCGTCTTGATCTAACGGACAGCCTTTTAAATCTACTTTTACACCTTTAGGAGTTGCTGCGCATGCATCATCAATGTCTTTAACGCCATCATTATCAGAGTCTAATCGATCTATAGAAGAATAATCAACAGCGGAAGATGGTTTGGTGGATTTTTTCGTTTCTTTCTTGAAAATATTATAGCCTACAGAAGCATAGGAGAAAATATAGGCATCGTTTTTTCCTTTTTCCATCGCATCAATTTTATCGGTCATGCAAATGTGGTAAGAAGTGCCAATGTTTACATCGATTTTTGTACCTGCTTTAAATTTAAATCCCAATCCAATAGGAATTGCAAGGGATTTTTTTTCTGCATCATCAAGTGGTGATTCATACTTGTAATCTCTGGTTATTTTTTTTGCAAACAATGCATTTGTTCCTGCTTCCGGGAGATTGCGTATACTTCCATCTGCCCAATAATAATACAATGAATCTCCATCGTGTTTAATATCTGTTTTTGTATTGAATGATACACTTGCTATACCTACATTGATATAAGGAGTCACGGGGGATTTGTTTTGAAGGTATAGAGTGAAGTTTAGTCCAAGTTCAGTGAGGGAGCTCTCAAAGTTTGTGTTTCTATCCGGTAAGATGGAGCGTTCGCTCATGGCTAGTTTACCGGTAGTTCCAGTTAAAGAAAATCCTAATAGTTGGCGGGCAAAGCGGCCTTCGAGAGATAAGGAATAGCCACCACGTGTATAAGAAAAAGAGTTTACATTGTCGCCGTTTCCAATATCACCCATAAAAGAAAAAATCCCAGCGCCGGCAGATATGTGAAAAGACGATTTAGGTCTGTCATTTTGAGAGAAGGAGTTGGAGAAAGTTAGTAAGAGTAAAACAAGCGCAGGAATGAATAGATTTTGTTTTTTCATTTCACAGGCAGTATGGAGGTTCTTTATCAAAGGTATGTGAAAATAAACGCTATTGTTTTAATACGATAAAAGTTATTAAAGGTTATATGTTAGTGATTTAGACTATTTATTATAGCACAGGCCATTATTCCGGCTGTTTCTACCCGTAGTCTTGAGTTTCCTAAGCTAATTGGGGTTATATTTTTAGAAATAGCAAGGTTTATCTCTTCCTCTGAAAACCCTCCTTCCGGACCAATAATAATTAAGGCATTTTTTTCTTTAGAATATGCCTTCGTTAACAGTATTCCTTCAGGATGTTTTGGGGGGAATTCAGAATCAGATAGCTCGGGAATATGTCCAATAAATTTTTGACCCGAATAATTCTCTGAGGTTAGAATGAATTTTTTAAGATCGATCATATCTTTAATAACGGGGAGCTGAGATTTTAAACATTGTTTCATTGCAGAAACAAGTACTTTATTCAACCGTTCCGGTTTAATGATAGTTCTTTCGGAATGATTACATTGAATTGGGATAATTTCATCACATCCTATTTCGGTAGCTTTTTCTAAAAACCATTCAAAGCGATCTATCATTTTTGTGGGAGCAATAGCAATGGATAGGTTGAATTTTCTTTTAGCTGTATCTTCTATCTTGTTGATGATCTTAACCAAACATTTTTTCGGGTGATCATTAACAATAGTTCCTTTATAAAAGAACCCCTTTCCATCAGTAGAAAAGATTGTATTGTCAATCTTCATTCGCAGTACGCGTATGGCATGCCCCGATTCTTCTTCAGATAAGGTATAATGAATAGTATCGCTGTTTATGTCAGGGGAGTAAAAAAGGTTCATACGGATAATTCATTTTAGTCTATTTCTGCCATGGCGATCATTAATTTCTCCAGCTTTTCCCTTATTAATTGTGGCTGGCAATCATAATTGTTTACAATTACTGCAAAGGATAACAAATGCTTTTTTTTGCTGGTAACATATCCGGCATAACTCCTCACTCTTGTCATGGACCCACTTTTTGCATGTACATTATTTTCTGCACGTGTTCCCTTACATAATTTCCCCAGAGAGCCGCTTTTTCCTGCGATTGGTAAGGATTCGTAAAATTTATTGAACAAAGTGGAATCTCCATTGGCGATTGAATTAAGTATTTTTCCCATATGACGAGTACTTATTGCATTGTAACGTGATAATCCGCTGCCATCTACCATAAACATTCCTTTCAGGTCAATTCCTTTTGATTGCCAAAAACTCAAAAGGGTATCTATTCCATTTTGTTCATTTCCATATTTTTTTGTTTCATAAGCAATTGTTTTCAAAAGCGATTCAGAAAAAAGATTATTGCTTTGTACATTAGTTTCGTATACTATTTTATCAATAGTATGTGATTGGTGAGTATAAATCTCTTTTCTGCTTGTGCTTAGTGATTTTAACAATCGGGTAGTAGTAGCCGGCTGACTTATGGTTATGTTGAGTTTTTTCAGGGAGCTTTCTAATGATTGAGCACAAAATAAAGCCGGGTCTGGTATACTGCCCTCTACTTTATAATCTGTTTTTCTCATTCCTACAACGCCTCTTGCATAGCGCAGATTATCATAAGGACTTCCGAAAATATAAACGTCATTAGAATATAATCCTGTGCGGACATAATTCTCTATTTTTAAATCAGGAATAGCAGGAGTGATTTTAGTGATAATGGTTGTATCTCCTTTTTTATGCCCGGATTTATAATGCAAAGCAAACTTATTGTCTTTAAAATTAAGGCCGCATGGCCCCGCACCATAATAATTTCCAATATCTCCCCATACCCAGGTAGAGGATATCATCTCATCTTCAAAAACGGAGGCATCGGCTATAATTGCACCATGAATTTTTTTTATTTTGTAAGCAAGAACCCTTGCCCATTGATCGGTTAACTCAACTGTATCTGATTGCTTTTTGAATGTTTCAGAACCAAGTGTTGGATCACCACTTCCCTTAATATATAAGTTGCCATATAGTGTTTTTGAGACTGTATCTATTTCTCCATCATATTCAAGAATTGTTTTGTATTTATAATCCCAGCCTAGTAAAGTAAGAGCAGAATAAGTAGTAATTGTTTTTTGTATACTGGCAGGTATAAGGGAAATATTGCTGTTGTAGTCCGTTATAATGGAATCGGTTTTTGTGTCGGAAACGAAAATACTCCAGGAAGCATGCGAAAGGCAAGTATCTTTTTTGAGCCTTTCGATCTCTGCTTTTAATATAGCAGCGTTTTGCGCTTGAGCTATACTAATAGCTAAGAAAATACCTATTTGTAAGATCTTTTTCAAACCTAATACTATTTATTAAAAATCTTGTCTATTTCTTGAGCAAGCTTCCTGTCTTTCTCTGTAATTATATTGCCGGCATCATGCGTGCTGAGAGTGATTTCCACCGTATTGTAACAATTTTTCCAATCGGGGTGATGGTTCATTTTTTCCGCGACCATAGCTACACGCGTCATAAATGAAAAAGCTTCGGAGAAATTCTTGAATTTGTAACTGTTGGTTAATCGGTTGTTTTCTTCTTGCCACATATTTATTACGAATGTAAAAGAAACAAACGAAACAACTAAACACTTTTTTTCGATTAAAATGTTTTTTTGATTTTTTATTTACCCGATAAATACATGAGAATAAGCGGCTTTGATGGTATGTTGTATTTGTAAATCTATTTTGTATGTTTGATAAAAATAAATCTTAAGCCCATGAACGTAATGATCTGTTTCGAAGTAAGCTCTAAGCAAGACAGTATAAGGAAAGGATTGTCCTCTCTTGGTTACATGTCGAGTTGGAGAGTATCTAGAGGAAGAGAGTCCAGTACTTATTTTCTTCCTTCAAATTCCATGTGGAAGAAAGGCGAAGGCATGAGTCCTGCCAAAGCAAAAGAAGACTTAAGAAAGGTAGCAAGTCAGTTAAATGTTGAAGTTCTACGTGCAGTTGCACTTTCCATCGGTTCCTTTGATGGTGTAACCGGAACGCCTGTTGATTCGTATGCAGCCGGAGAATAGTTGAGTTTATAGGCGAAAGAATGTTTATAATTTACTTATAAGTTCAATTGCCCCCTAATTCATTCTTAGTCAGTGAATAATATTTATATATATATTTGTTTACAATAAACTTAACTAGTAAGACGAAAAGATAGATATGTTGCCAGATATATATAGTTTTTATGATAGAATGGAACGTAACAATATCTTACTTTCATTTAAAGGGGATATTACCTCCGATCTATTGACTTCTGTCTTACAAATTATGGAATCTAAGCTCGAGAATTTGCAAGAAGAGCCCCGGATTAAGAAAAAAGTATACAACGTATTGGTAGAGTGCCTTCAGAATTTATACCACCATATTGATGATGTAGAAGCGACCCCTGAAAGAACGCGATCTGCTATTTTCCTGATCGGTAAAACTGAAAACCAGTATAAGATCATTACGGGCAATTATATTAAAAATGAAAATATTTCAGAATTAGATACCCGTTTAACAGAGATCAATAAACTTTCCCCTGAAGAATTAAAAGAGTATTATAAACAGGTATTGGCAAATGGTGAGATGTCTTCCAAAGGGGGGGGGGGATTAGGTATGTTAGACATTGCGAGAAAAACCGGCCAAAAATTAGATTACTCTTTTGTTCCTGTAGATACAAAGTATTCTTTTTTTAGTTTAAATATTAAAATATAGCATAAATGGAAAAAATTACAATAGAATCTACTCCTAAGACACCGTCAATTAATTTTGATTTTAAGACAGGCTTATTGGAGATAAAGGGAAGATCAATTCCTGAAAATTCAATTGAGTTTTATAAACCTATTGTTGAGTCGTTAGAAAAATACAGCAACATTCCCAGCCCTGTTACTACTGTTAATATTCAATTAGAGTATTTTAACACCAGCTCTTCTAAATGCATTCTTGATGTTTTTAAAAAATTGGAGTCTATTCACAAAGGTGGAAATCAATTAGTGATAAACTGGTACTATGAACAGGATGATGAAGATATGTTGGAGGCTGGTGAAGATTATCAGGCAATCATTAATGTGCCTTTTAAAATGATTCAAATCGCTGAATAAGAAAGTAATAATCAAATTATGAATGCCCCGTTTTGGGGCATTTTCATTTCAAGCCGGGTCTACATCGGCATAGATCTTTACTGATTGGTAGGCTGGTGATCTTTGAAGTTCCTGGATAATATCTTGTATCTTGATTTTGGATTTTATATTAGACTCATTAGCAGCTATCTTAATAAGTATTTTTTTATAGTAAAGATTTTTTATTCTTGGTATAAGTGCAAACTCCGGACCTAAAACACGATTACTGAAAACGGATTTTAATTGCTCTGCAAATTCGCCGGCGCAAGCATTTACTTTGTCAATATCCTTATCTGATACCGTCAGCTCGATAATTCTATAAAAAGGGGGGTACTTGAAATTGTTTCTGTTTAATATTTCTTCTTCATACATCTTTGTATAATTATTTTCTTTCACATAGGTAATAATGGGGTGAGAGGGAGAATAAGTTTGTATGATTACTTTTCCCCGTTTATTTTTTCTTCCAGATCTGCCTGCTACCTGTGTTAGTAATTGGAAGCTCTTTTCATGTGAACGAAAGTGCGGGAAATTCATGGATTGATCTGCGCTTAAAATACCTACTGTGCTTACGTTTTCAAAATCCAGGCCCTTAGCGACCATTTGTGTCCCTACTAATATTTCTATATTATGCTCTTCAAAATCATTAATAATTTTTTGATGCGAGTGTTTGGCTCGCGTTGAATCATAATCCATACGAGCAATACGAGCTTCAGGAAAAAACAATTGCAGTTCTTCTTCTATTTTCTCTGTTCCAAAATTTTTCATAAGTATATCAAGGCTGCCGCAGGCATTGCAAGTAGAAGGGACGGGCGTCGTATAACCACAATAATGGCATCGCAACTGTGTGGTTACTTTATGATAGACTAAACTTACATCACAGTTTTTGCAATGCGGAATCCATCCACAAGTTTTGCATTCCAGATGAGGAGCAAATCCTCTCCTGTTTTGAAAAATAATTACCTGTTCTTTATTATTTAGAGCAGCTTCAATATTTTCCATCAATAAAGGAGAGAAGTGCGATTTCATTTTTTTAAGCTTTTTCTCTTCTTTTATATCTGCAATTAGAATTTCCGGAAGGTGTGTTCCTCCATATCGGGTGGTGAGTTCTGCAAATCCATACTTTTTATTTTGTGCATTGTAGTAACTTTCTATGGAGGGGGTTGCTGATCCTAATAAAACTTTTGCATTATGGAAATTAGCCAGTACAATAGCCGCATCTCTTGCATTGTATCTGGGTGCGGGGTCGAATTGTTTAAAGGAAGAATCATGTTCTTCGTCAACTATTATTAATCCCAGATTCGAATAGGGAAGGAATAGGGCAGAGCGAGCACCTAATATTAAATTAAACTTGCTGTCATTGCTATTGTTCTTATTAAATTTTAATATCTCATTCCATATTTCTACTCGTTCATTTTCGTTGTATTTGGAATGGTAAACACCCAATTGTTTGCCAAAATATTTTTTTATGCGACTTACCACTTGTGTGGTTATGGCAATTTCGGGCAAGAGATATAATACTTGCTTGCCTTGCTTTAAGGTTTCTTCAATCAGTTTAACATAGATTTCTGTTTTTCCACTCGATGTAATGCCATGTAGTAAGGTGACTTCTTTATCGGCCCATTCTGCTTTAATTTTTGAATATGCATTCAGCTGTTCTTTACTAAGAGCTTTGCCTATAGCAGTTGAGCTTTCTGAGGCAAATCTGCCGGTTTCTTTTTTATAGACTTCAAAAATATTTTTATTAACAAGGGTATTTATTAATGCAGCGGAGGCGTCATTTCTTTTTTGTAGCTCTATTTTTTTTATTTCTTTATTCTTTTCTTTAAGATGAATAAAGTCCATTACCATTTCCAATTGTTTAAAAGCTCTTTTCTCTAATTCATCAAAAATTACTTTTAGGTTTTTTTCATCGGATGCATAAGCGGTAAATCTTACAAATTCTTCAATTTTAGGCTGATATTTTTCTTTTATCTCTTCATATATTAAAATGATATTTTTTTCTAATAGAGACTTAATGATAGAATGAGCAGATTTTCCTGATAATACTTCTTCAACGTCGCTCATCGTGAGAACCTTGTCATTTTCAAGCGTTTCAATAATTCTGAATTCATCATTACTTAAATTATCAGTTTCGTATTTCTCTTTCAGTATCAGTTTGGTTTCGCTCGATAACTTTAAGGAAGAAGGTAGTGCAGCATTCATTACTTCGCCCAATGTGCACATATAATAGTCAGCTATCCATTTCCAGAGATTAAATTGAGTTTCATTCACGATGGGTGTTGTGTCCAGAATACTTTCTATGGATTTGGTCGTGTAATCGGTAGGTTGGTTTGTATGCAAGGCTCTAACTAAGGCTGTGTATAATTTTTTTTTACCAAATTGTACTACTACGCGTTGACCAATTTTTATTTTATTTTGCAATTCTGCAGGAACAGAATATGTGAATAAATTAGGAATGGCTAACGGTAAAATTACATCTGCAAATAATAGATGCTTTTCCATTAAAACAAACATAGCAAAAAGAAACTTTGCAGTTCGTTTTAAAAATAACTTGCCACTCCAACCTGAAAGCCGGCCTTAAGCATAGGAGGATTTCCTAAAAAATCATGAATGGTATTATGCCTGTAATTAAATCGTATAATGGTAGATTCTATTGGCCGCCACCCAATACCCAAAGAAATTGCGTTTACATCGTCTCTTATTTTCGATCCATCCGAAAAGGAAGCTAGGTTGTAATCGATTCTTTCTGCGCGGGTACTTATATTTAATAAAGCGTTGTTAAATCCCAGCATTCTTCTATTCATTATTGGATAAGATAATTCAAGAAATGCTGCATATTGTTTTTCGGAATAGATCGTGTTGATGTTTTCAGGTACATTAATATTTACAAACGCAAGTTCTCCTATAAATTTTAGTTTTTTTATTTGAGTAGTAAAATCAAATGCATATAATGCCAGTGCTTTTTTACTGTCGATGATATTGCCGTCCATGGTAAATGTATTGTATATGCCGCCATAATAGGATACACCTATTTCGCCAAGTTTGCGGTTGCTTAAAGATATTTTAGCATTGTACATTGGCATTCCATTATTGTCTTCAGCAAACATTTCTGTATTTTTTCCACTTGCTAAATTTGTTTTACCCGCATTGTTTAAAATGACTCCGTCTTGTAATCCGTTAGTTAAATAAGTGTCATAAGAAAGAATGTAGTTGCCGGGAAAGAATTTGCCATGTATTCCAAATCCTACTTCTGACAATGTGCTGGGTATAATATCGGTAGAGGATAGGGGGCGCTCAATAAACTCCCATTTTGGAGAATCATGATTAACATTTACCATTCCTATGTTGGGTAATAAAATGCCTGCCCTTAAATTAAGAGATGGATTAAATTCAAAATCCACTAAAGCTGTTTCAAGCGATATTTCTTCTGTGCCGTGTTCAAATTCGATTTCTGATATGAATTTAATTTTATCGTGTATGTTAGAGTAGAGAAAAAAATTAAATCTTCTTAGTTCCATGGAAAAACCATCAGTTACTCCATCTTCTATGAAATAATTAGTATTCCCCTCTACGTAGCCGCCTATTGATGATTTGATTTTTGGTATTTGAATAAATGGGCGGTTGTATATTGCATCTTGGGATGTTAAAGTAGTATCTGTAGTTTGTGCTGAAATGAAAGATGACATATGAAGCAAGAAAACTAAAAAGAATAGTTTATTCATTGGGAAAGTGTATATAAATGTAATTTTCATCGGTAGTGGTTGTAAAGGTTTCGAGGTTTCTAGCAGCAGGTCCTTTATTGAGTTTACCATCGAGCATGAATTCTGCACCATGGCACGGGCAGGTCAATAGATTGCCTGTAGGTTTTACTTCACATTGCATATGTGTACATACCATTAAAACAGCAGAATATTTTTCTTTATCATTTTTACTTAGAAAAATAGGGGCGTATGATCGAGTAGGCTTTATTACTACTGCTTTGTTTTCCATGAAATCGCTTTTCTTTACCCTTATTTTTCCATTTTCTTTTTCATAATTTAATACTTTATAATTCATGCATCCTGTTGCAAAGGGTATTCCGCATAATAGCAGACAAGCGGCATAGGTACTGTCTTTAATGAACTCTCTTCTTTTCATAATTAAAGTGATTCTAAGAATTTAATGAGTTTGTGTTTTTCCTCGCTGTTAAGAGATAGAAAATTATTTCTTATAACAATTGCTTCCCCGGCATGGTAAGTAACAGCCTGTTCGATAGAGGTTGCCCTTCCATCGTGCAATAGAAATAATTTTCCTCCTTGGGAATTTTTTTGAAGACCTAATCCCCATAATGGTGGAGTTCTCCATTCAGATGATAAAGCAGTTCCTTCGGAATAATTATCATCTAATGTTGCGCCCATGTCGTGAAGAAGTAAATCTGTATAAGGAGAAAAAGTTTTATTATTTAATACTTCAATTTCAGAAAAACCGGTTTTCATAGCTGATTTATGGCATTTATCGCAACCAATGCTTTTGAATATGTTTTCCCCTTCTATTACATTTAGATCATCTGTATCTCTTCTTGTAGGGTTTTTAAGTGTTTGCATATAAAATACTGTTTGGTGCAAGGTGCTGAGTGGTAATTCGGGGTCTGCAATATTATCTCCTGCAACTGAGGAAACGCTATAATTAATAGGGTCATATGGGCTGTTTAATGTAGTGATCCCTATATCATCTCTATAGGCATCTGTAACACGCTGGATAAGGTTAACAGAGCTTGCTTTTTTTCCGAATCGACCTATGTATTTCCCGTTTTTAGAAATATGCGTTGCAGTAGGAATAAAGTAGGGTGGAGGATCTACCCAGTGTACCCTTCCTGAAATTCCATCGCCATCCATATCTGCTGAATCACTGATGGATATTAGATACGCATCCGAAACATATTCAAAAAAACCCAAGCCTGT
>CAZCJN010000027.1:8667-21039 GCA_964498865.1 uncultured Bacteroidia bacterium | reverse complement strand
AGATTGATATAACCATCTTCCATAGCTGCCATGAGAGAAACCAATTTGAAAGTAGAGCCGGGCTCAGTACTTTGTCCTATCGCATAATTGTATTGCTCAGCATATCTTGAAGAATCTATTTTTGAAAGATTTGCAATAGCTCTCACCTCACCTGTAGCAACTTCCATTAAAATAACGGAACCCCATGCTGCCTGATGTTTTTTTAGTTGTTCGTATAATGCACTTTCAGCAACGTCCTGAATATTTATATCTATAGTTGATACAATATCACAGCCATCTTGAGGTTCAATTTCATTTTCATTATTCACAGGCATTTCAACTCCACCTGCTATTTTCCTTACAAGTCGTTTCCCCCCCACTCCTTTTAGTTTTTCATTAAAAGCTCCTTCTAATCCAACTGGTTTAGAATTCCCATTTGCATAACCGATCGTACGGGCTGCCAAAAATTTAAATGGTAACTCTCTCTTCCCTTTTTGAATATAAATGAGCCCACCTTTAAATCTTCCTTTTCGAAATAATGGGAAAGATTTTAGAGCTTGTAATTCCTTATAAGAAACATTGGTGCGAAGTAAATAGTATCTGTCGCCCGACACTCTAGCATGAGTAAGTTCACGTTTGTACGCTTGTTTAGTTTTATCTCCAAATAAATTGGTAAGTGATAATGCAATTGAGTCTACATTCTCTTCAAAGATTTCATCGGTAATTGCATCCGAGTTCATATCAACAGCAACATCATAACGTGGTAAAGATGTTGCCAAAAGCTGCCCATTCACATCAAAGATATTTCCTCTTATAGCCTCAATATTTGCATAACGCATGGTAAGCTCATTAGCCCTGGCTCTCCAGAAATCGCCTTCTCCTATTTGAATTATTCCTACACGAACAATTACCAATATAGCTATGATGAGAATAAATAAATAAACTAAGTATACTCTCCACAATATGTCTTTTCTAATATCTAAAGCCATATCACTTCTTTTTTTCTTGCGTTGGATTTATTTTAACTACAATTTTTTTAGGTGGATTAACAGACTCTTTCAATCCAATAGAGGCCGAGGCACGAGCGACCTCACTCTGGTTGCTCATAAACATCAGCTCCGATTTGTTCGTGATAAATTCAGATTTAAGCTCTTTTAACTCATTATTAAGGCGGCTGATATCTCTTACTGATTTTTCAGCGTAATACCCGTTAGCGATATAACCAAGTCCTATTACAGTAAGAAATAGAATAAAAGGGAGTTGATAGATTACATTTTCTTTAGACAAGAAATTACCACTAAAAATATTCAGGAAAGAGCGCGCAACTTTACTTTTGCTCTTAGGAGCAGTTTTTTTTACTTCTTCTTTTTCTTCTTGCTTAGGTACTTCTTTAAATTTATTCATATATATTTTTGAATGAAAATCCATTCATTCATAAAAACTTTAATTAATAGTTCGCTCTGCTACTCTTAACTTTGCACTCCTTGCTCTGTTATTATGCTCAATTTCATTTTCACCAGGTACAATTGGTTGTCTTGTAACTACCTGAAAAGGAGAAAGTGAATTACCATACATATCTTTTTCTATATCTCCTTCAAATTTCCCTGACCTGAAAAAATTTTTAACTAGCCTGTCTTCTAATGAGTGATAAGAGATAACAGCCATTTTACCTCCAGCTTTCAATACATCTTTGCTTTGCAACAAAAGCTCCTTCAAATTGCTTAGCTCATTATTAGCTTCTATTCTTAATGCTTGAAATACTTTAGCATAGAATTGATTTTCTTTTCTTTTATCTACACAAATGGCTATCATATTCTTAAATTCATTTACAGTTATATTTCTATGCAGCCTGTTTTTAACAATTACTTTTGCAATATGTAATGCATTATGCAGTTCTCCATACTCACTAAAGACTCTTCTTAAATCATTTTCGGAATAGGATCGAAGGATGTCAGATGCCGTAACACCTTCACTGCTTTTATTCATTCTCATATCCAACTCTGTATCAAAGCGGATCGAAAATCCTCTTTCGGCAGAATCAAATTGATGAGAAGAGACTCCTAAATCGGCAAGCAAGCCATCTATGCCTGTAATTTTTTCTTTTAGGAGTGCCGTTTTCAATTCGCTAAAGTTTTTTTGAATTAATTTGAATCGTTTATCTTTTATCCTGTTCAAGGCCGCATCTTCATCACAATCAAATGCATAAAGTTTTCCTTTTTTCAAATACTTTAAAATCTCTTCAGAATGCCCCCCTCCTCCAAATGTTACATCTACATAAATACCATTCGGGTTCTCAGAGACACCTAGCGCATCAATACAATCTTTCAAAAGAACAGGTACGTGATAATCTTTCATTATCATTTATCGTATCACTCGCTTTGTTTTTTTACTTTACTTCCCATCACTTTTTCTGCAAGTAATGCATAGTCCACCGATTTATCAGATATCATCTTATTAAACTCAGCAAGTGACCATATCTCTATTCGGTTTGCATACGCATAAAAGACTATTTCTTTTTTTATGCCTGCATACTCTAATAATCTTTGTGGGAGCAATAACCTACCTTGGCCGTCTAAAAACATTTCCGTTGCGCCATCATGGAACTTTCGGTAAAAAATACGGCTATCAGTTTCGAATAAATTCAATTTGCTCATCTCTCCTGTAACTTCTTTCCAAACATTAGAAGGATATAGATTAAGATGTTTTTCAAATCCTCGGTTGAGGACAAACTTATCACCTGACTCAGGAGAAAGCTGACGTTTAAGTGCAGAGGGAAACAACACTCTCCCTTTTACATCAACAGTTGCTTCAAATTCTCCGGTAAAACTCATTTTGTTTTTTATAGTGTTTGTCCCGCTGGGATTAGACAAATGTATATATTAATTTACCACTATTTACCACTATGTTGATAATTTTAAGTCATTATGGTTTCTAATGAATATTTATTAATATATTACTACTATGAAAAAATATAAAAAATAATTGTGGTAAAAAATGGGAAATATTTGTTAATAATGTGTTAATTGACGTTTATAAGATGTTAACTAAGAATAACCACTGTCTAAAACAGAACAAACGATTACATTTGCTTCAGGAAAAAATTATGCTAAAAAAAATTGATATCGATGGTGTATTCAAAGCCAAAAACCCAAGGCTTTATAAAATTTTACCTTCTTCTATTATTTCGTTTATAAAAAAAATAGTTCATCAGGAAGAGATAAATATTTTTTTAGCAAAGCATCATAGCAAATACGGTTTCGATTTTGTAGAAGCCATTATTCATGACTTTGAAATAACCACAAAAGCAATAGGGTTAGAAAACTTACCTTCACAAACACCATGCATTGTTGCATCAAACCACCCTCTAGGCTCTTTAGACGCCATGGCATTATTGCATGAAACAGGGAAAGTCAGAAAAGACATAAAATTTCTGGTGAATGATATATTATTAAATCTGGAAAATTTAAAAAATATTTTTTCTGGTGTAAATAAGGTTGGAAAGACAGCTACTCAAGCATTGGAAGAAATAGAAAAAGTATTCGCCATGAATATTGCAGTATTTACTTTTCCAGCGGGCTTGGTATCAAGAAAGTTATATCCGAATGGATTTTTAAGTAAGCCTGTTATAGAAGACCTTGAATGGAAAAAAAGCTTCATTTCCCGATCAAAAAGAAATAAAAAAGACATTATACCAGTTTATATTGATGGAAAGAATTCAAACTTTTTTTATAATCTAGCAAATTGGAGAAAAAAAATTGGCATACAAGCAAACATTGAAATGTTATTTTTAGTGGATGAAATGTATAAACAAAGAGTAAAAACAATTACTATTATTTTTGGCGAACCCATAAGCTATGAAACGTTTGATAAAAGACATACTGACTCCGAATGGGCAGAGCTAGTAAGGAAACATGTTTATAAAATGGGTAAAAAGATGCAACCTCTAAAATTCGAACCGGGTATTATATCTTGACTAATCACTTATGAAAGAAATTATTCCTCCTGTAAAAAAAGAATTGTTGCTTGCTGAACTTACAAAGGAAAGATTCATTAGAACCACCAACTACGGTTCTAATGAAATTTATGTTGTTACCAACAATGATGCATCTAACACACTAAAAGAAATAGGAAGGTTAAGGGAGGTCTCATTCCGAGCAGCAGGTGGAGGTACAGGGCTAGATTGTGATCTGGATAATTTCGATACGGACAAAATATGCTATAAGCAATTAATTGTATGGAATCCGGAAGATAAAGAAATTGTTGGAGGATATCGCTTCATGCTTATTCGCGATGCTGAAAAAGATAAAAATGGGATTCCAAAACTTTCTACTTCGCACTACTTTAAGTTTAGTGAAAAATTCATTAAAAACTATGCTCCGTATACTATTGAATTAGGTCGCTCTTTTGTACAACCCCTTTATCAGCCTAGTTCCGGAAATAGAAAAGGGTTATTTTCTCTTGATAATTTATGGGACGGATTGGGTGCCATTCATATTGATAATCCTGAAATGAAATACTTTTTTGGCAAAATGACCATGTACAAAAACTTTAACAGAGAGGCACGTGACATGATCTTATATTTCCTAGACTTATATTTTCCTGATAAAGAAAAACTTGCTATACCCATCCACCCTTTATCATTCGAAACAGATATATCTGCTTTTAAATCTCAACTTAAAATAGGTATGGCTTATAAAGAAGCCCATGCTATTTTGAATCAAAGCGTACGAAAACTAGGCGAAAATATACCACCTCTTTTTAATTCGTATATGAACATATCACCTAGCATGAAAACATTTGGCACTGCCGATAATCATGATTTCGGGGGTGTAGAAGAAACCGGCATACTAGTAACTATAGCAGACATTTATCCAAGTAAAAAGGAAAGACATGTGTCATCTTATCAGAAAAAAATTACAAAGCATCAGCGTTAATCGACAACCTGTCATTCCTATCTTTGTTGGAACAACTTTTGTAATGCAAGGTTTTCAATAAGAACATTCATTAAACAAATCATATTATGGCAGAAGTAAAAGAAAAAGGCAATATCTCTATTCATACCGAGAACATTTTCCCGATCATTAAAAAATTCCTTTATAGCGATCACGAAATATTTCTTCGTGAGTTAGTATCCAATGCTGTGGACGCAACCCAAAAACTTAAAAAACTGAACTCCATGGGCGAGTTCAAAGGAGAGTTAGACGACCTGAAGATTGAAATAAGTTTTGATAAAAAGAAAAACACCATTACTGTAAGCGACAAGGGACTGGGCATGACCGCCGAGGAAATAAAAAAGTACATCAACCAGATTGCTTTTTCGGGAGCTACAGAGTTTGTAGAAAAATTTAAAGACAAAGGAGATACTAAAGACATCATAGGGAAATTTGGACTTGGATTTTATTCCGCCTTCATGGTTGCCGACAACGTAGAAGTAATTTCCAAATCCTATCAAGAAGGTACCGAAGCTGCCCGATGGGTATGCGATGGCTCTACAGAGTTTGAACTTACTGCTGCTAAGAAAAAAGAAAGAGGAACAGACATCATTCTGCACATTAATAAAGACTCAGAAGAATTTTTAGATGAACATCGCTTAAAAGGTATTCTTGAAAAATATTGCAAGTTTCTTCCTGTAGAAATAAAATTTGGAACCAAAGAAGAAAGCATAGAAGACGGAGAGGACAAAGAAGGAAAGAAAAAATACAAAACAGTTACAGTAGAAAACATCATCAACAATCCTAATCCGCTATGGGTAAAATCACCCACCGGCTTGAAGGATGAAGATTACATTGCCTTTTACAAAGAACTTTACCCCTTCAGCGAAGATCCTTTGTTTTGGATTCACCTGAATGTGGATTATCCTTTCAACCTTACTGGTATCCTGTATTTCCCTAAAGTGAAAAATGATTTTGAACTGCATAAAAATAAAATTCAGTTATACTCTCGTCAGGTTTTTATTACCGATGAGGTGAAGAATGTAGTGCCCGACTTCCTCATGCTCTTGCATGGAATTATTGATTCTCCCGATATCCCTCTAAACGTATCGAGAAGTTATTTGCAAAGCGATAGCAACGTGAAGAAAATCAGCCAGCATATAAGCAAAAAAGTAGCAGACAAATTGCACGAGCTATTTAAAAAAGACCGTGCCAACTTTGAAAAGAAATGGGATGACATTAGTGTCTTTGCCAAATACGGAATCATCAGCGATGAAAAATTTTATGAACGCGCTAAAGATTTTACTCTGCTAAAAAATGTGGACAAACAGTATTTTACCTTTGATGAATACAAAGAGAAAGTAAAACACAACCAAACCGATAAAGATAAAAACCTTGTCTTCCTCTATTCTAACGATGCCAGCAAGCAGGATAGTTTCATACAATCTGCCAAAGGAAAAGCTTATGACGTGTTGCTGATGGATGGTCCTTTGGACAATCATTTCATCAATGCGCTGGAACAAAAATTAGAAAAGACCCAAGTAAAACGTGTAGACAGCGAAGTGATTGACAAACTCATCAGTCAGGATATAAAATTAGAAAGCGTACTTAGCACCGATGAAACAGAAAAAATAAAAAGCATTTTTGAAAAAGCCATCAACAATAAAAACATGACGGTTGTGGTAGAAGCTCTCTCTCCTGCCGATTTGCCTATTGTTATTACTATGAGCGAATGGATGCGCCGCATGAAAGACATGGCTAAAATGGGTGGTGGTGGTGGAATGTCTTTTATGGGCACCATGCCGGATAATTACAACGTAGCTATTAATGGAAATCATCCCATTGCTCAAAAAATTTTGAAAGCAAGCGGAGAAGAACTACAGTTAAAACTTGCCAAGCAGGCTTATGATTTGGGATTGCTCTCTCAAAATATGCTCACCGGTGCAGACCTGACAGGCTTTATCAAACGAAGCATTGAGTTGGTTGAGTAAATAATGAGCAGAAAAATAAATTTAGAAAAGGCGGAGATTAATTAACCTTGGTATAAATATCCGCCTTCTCTTTTTCATCCTGAGTAATTAATGTTTTAAACTGATGATTAAGAACAAAATCTAACTCAGGTATATTATTTACAGGATAATCTTTTACCGGGAAAGAAACACGTTTGTATTGGTTCTTCTTAACAAAAATATTAAACACATTAGGAAAGTTTCCCCATGCCTTTCTATACGAGATAATATCAGGAACTAACAAGCTGTCTTGTTTTAAATTATTGCCAACAAACCCAACTGCTACTTTTGCATTTAAATAATACATAAATGACGTTTCTTCGTAATTTGTGGCTACCACCAATGTATCTGTTCTATTATTGTTATCAAGAATATACGGAATGGTATAATCCAAAACACCTTTATATGGTTCTTGCAGCTCATATATATGTCCCGATAAATAAGGCTTATTTTCCCAAAGAGTAATACTCAAAAAAACGACAAGCATTGCCACCAATAGCTTTTTTTTAAAATTCCATACATTATTCTCTTCTTTAAAAAGTTGAAATAGCAGAAAAATATTACATATTAGCCCTACCGCAAACACAGGTAACATATATATATAGTATCTGGAAAATAAAAAATTAGGAATTCTCGGTATTAAAAAACTAAAAACAATTAAAAACAAAAAAGCAAATACACTAATATCAAGAAGACGATCGTTACACTTACGTAGCTTACTGTAATTAAATAACATAATTACACATGAAATGATATATATCCATCCGAATTCAAAATGGGTAATATATTTCAATAGTGTATAGAAATTATCCCAATACATTTTAGAATTATATCCATTAAACTCCGCCATTGCTTTAGAAATATAAAAGATTTTAAAATAACTAATACATGGAATAACAATTGCTACTGTAGACAACAATGTAGCCATCACAGGAGACATTTTTTTAAAAGCATTAAAATAGGTGTTGTTCCTTTCTTTCATGTATGTATAGATCTCCGACAATAGTAACACTGTCACGAAAATAAAGTATAATACAAAAAAGGCATGAAAAAGAAGCAGAAGCAATATACTCAGGCAAATACATTTATATAACAAAAATCTATTGTTTCCATACTTAATAAAAAAATATACAGCTACCACAAGACAGCTTAGCCCAATTGCCAGCGGATAGTACCTTGCTTCTCGCAGTAACAGGGTTAATGAAACCGAATAGGATAAGATAAGTGTATATATGGATATAAAAAGTAATTTATTGAAAAGAGAATTGAAAAATATAGTTACGCTATATCCCAAAAATAATAAACCAATTATACCGGCTATCGCAAATGTTACCCTGATTATTCCTGTCTTAACATAAATGTCGTTAGTGGTTTTGGCAAGCGATACACCAATAGCTCCGTAATAGTAATGCAACCAAGAGGTACCTCCAATATAAGCATCTGTTTCTATGTCTATTCCTAATTCGGGGTTTGAATGTCTCAAATCATAGAATACATTTTTACCATCATGCACTTTAGGATAACCAAATTCAAGTACTCGTTGTGCCCCTACTACCGTCATACTCTCATCAGCCCAAAATAACGGATACGATATATTTTTAAAAACACTATATAGAAAAAATAGTAGTATAACAACAAATACTGTTTTTACTTGGGTAGTATATTTAGAGCCTTCAAAAAAGGTTGCTTTTTTAGATTTCTTTGTTGTTTTTGGTAAGGAGTGTTTATTTTTCATTTGCATATTATCTCAATTGATTCTCTTTGCCAAATATGTATAATATGTTTCGTCTCGCACCATCCCACCTTCTGATCGGTTTATTAAACTTAAATGAATAGTAGAACTAAGCATACCTTGTTCAAATAGAAATTGGGTGTTTTCTTTTACATAAGTTAACGGATAATTCAGTACAAGTAACGATTGTTTATTCTTGCTGCCAAGAACAGAATCTATACTATGAATTGTTGCATCAAATGTTTGGTTTAAGTTTCTTTTACTATCCCATATAATAAACGATCCAAATTCATTTCTTTCAGGATAAAATATCTTCTTATTCATCAACGCAGAAAGATTCGAGGTTATGAAATCTCTAGTACCAATGATTGGCAATGAATCTAGATGCTGTTCCAAAATATAATCAGCAGCGTTCTTACTAATTGAAAATGGTTTTTTAATATCCGCATAATAGTAGGAAATACCTACTACAGCCTGACATAAAAAAATTAAAATGATAAAAATGTTTTTGATTTTGCCTCCTATTCTCGCTGCTTTTTCTAAAAACCTATTACTATACTGATGGTCGTTAACAATGTTTGAAAACAATAATGCTGATATAAAAAAGATAAATAAATGCCCTATATAACGTGGAGAGTAATATTCTGCTATACCAATAAGGACCATCATAGAAAAAGTACCTATTATATACAAGGCACATATCATTGGCTTTCTTAAAAATACAATTAGAGATAAAACAAATATTAGAATCGAAGCAACAACATGCGATTTTGCAGGGTTAGCAATATACTCCCCTGCATTCCATAAAGGATATATATTCATTTCCGGCAGCAAAGTATATGCATTATATATTCTGGAAATTACTATACTTAAATTCTCAGGTTTCAAAAGGTTCATGATTGATTTTTGTCTTTCATTATCTGCTTCAGGCATAATTTGGATTACGGAAAAAAAAGCAAATACAATAAACATTAGTAACCCACTATATAGCTGACTCTTAGAAATTGATTGTAAACGGTTATTCTTATAATAATCAAACAAAAAGAATAATAACAATATAAAAGAGGTTCCCAATCCATATACTGAATTATTAGCTAAAAGAGATAAAACCAAAAATAACCAAATATGATTTTTAATATTGTTTATATATAGAACACAATATAATATAACTAAAGCCAAATCAATGCCATAACTACGAGAAATAATCGAATATTCATATATTGAATAGTAACCAAACGTAAATAATACTCTTTGCAATATTGACAATTGCGAATAACGATTAAATAAAAAAACCGACGTGGTTGCTATGACAATATGCAATAACTGCATATAAAAAGGATTATGGGAAAATGAGGTGATAATAAATAAAAGTAGGTGCCACAAAATTGGGTGGCCTTCATAACGACAGTTTTCATATAAATCCCCTAATGAATGTGAATTTATAGCAATTAACCAGGCTTGCCATTCATCTCTCCACATCTCATGCTTTATTACTCCTATAACTAATAAAATAAAATATATTATAACCAAAAAGAATAAGGACGTATTGTTCTTCTTCAATACATGTGCTTTTTTAAAATCTTTATTAGTATGTTTTATTGGGTTATTTTTTTTCAAAAAATAAGATATATAAGTTGTTAAAAAAATTATTCAGGAATTTGCCAAAGGTTATACATGCATGTTCGGTATGAAATTAAATTAGCACTTTCGCAAACCCTGCATTTAGTTATTTCCTTATGCATTTAATAATAAATTAAACATGAATCCGAAAATACTTTAAATTCCAATATATTTTAAAATACTTTATAAATACATATAATATGTATCTTCGAGGCAATATTATACCATATTGATCTTATTCGTTTTTCGGCAATGAAAAAAATTTATAACAACATCCTTGAAACAATCGGCAACACGCCCTTAGTAAAGCTTAACAGCATCACAAAAGATATAAAGGCAACAGTACTTGCTAAAGTTGAAACATTCAACCCCGGCAATTCTATTAAAGACAGGATGGCTCTTAAAATGGTGGAGGATGCAGAGAAAAAAGGACTGCTTAAACCCGGTTATACAATTATTGAAGGTACGTCCGGAAATACAGGCATGGGCTTAGCTATTGCTGCTATTGTAAAAGGGTACAAATGTGTTTTCACTACAACAGATAAACAATCAAAAGAAAAAGTAGATGCTTTGCGTGCTTTCGGTGCAGAAGTAATTGTTTGCCCTACTAACGTAGATCCTGAAGACCCACGCTCTTATTATTCTGTTTCATCACGACTTGAAAAAGAAATTCCTAATTCATGGAAAGCCAACCAATACGATAATTTATCTAACTCACAGGCTCACTATGAAACTACTGGTCCTGAAATTTGGGAGCAAACCGGGGGCAAGATTGACCATTTAGTAGTAGGTGTAGGAACAGGTGGAACTATCTGTGGAACAGGAAAATTCCTGAAGGAGAAAAATCCTAAGCTTAAAGTTTGGGGAATTGACACCTACGGTTCTGTCTTCAAAAAATATAAGGAGACGGGCATTTTTGATAAAAATGAGATATACCCCTACATCACTGAAGGCATAGGAGAAGATTTTTTACCGAAAAATGTGGACTTCAGCATAATTGATCACTTTGAAAAAGTAACAGACAAGGACGCTGCCATGATGACAAGAGAAATTGTTCGTCAGGAAGGAATATTTGCAGGCAACTCGGCAGGCTCTGCTATGGCCGGATTATTTCAATTAAAAAATAATTTTAAAGCCGGCGAAGTGGTAGTAGTTATTTTCCATGATCATGGCACACGTTATTTGGGGAAAATGTTCAACGATGACTGGATGAGAGAAAAAGGATTTTTTGATGTAAAAGGATTAACTGCCAGAGATTTAGTTACAGGAAAAAAATCTTCACTGGTTACTGTTGAATCCAATACAAGCATACATGACACGGTGGAATTAATGAGAAAAAATGATTTTTCACAAATCCCCGTAACAAAGCAAGGTAGAATTGTAGGTTCCATCAGCGAGCAATATTTATTTCAACACATTATTAAAAATACAGATATAAAAAATCAACCGGTAGAAAAAATCATGCAGCAGGCATTTCCTTTCGTAGATATATCTACGCCTATTCACTCTTTAAGCAGCATGATAACATCCGATATTCATGCTGTATTGGTGCGTGATTTTAAAACCGATGAAACCTACATTATAACTCGCGATGATATTTTAAGAGCCTACTCTTAAGCCAATTAAGTTTCATTTTCACTGTTTTTTTTCTTCGTATATTCGTCCACTTAGTTATCATTTAAATGAAAATATCAAGAGAATTAAAAACAGGTATTGTTGCTGTAATTGCCATTGCAATATTTGTATATGGTTTTAATTTCTTAAAGGGAAAGAATATTTTTTCAAAACAAGATACCTATTATGCTATTTATCCGCAAGTAAGTGGTATTGTAGAAGCAAATCCTGTTCAGGTAAATGGTTTTAAAGTGGGGAGAGTAAATAAAATTGAACTATTGGATACCACAGGTCGTCTACTTGTAACCATCTCGATTTCTGATGAAAAATTAAAAATCAAAAAAGGTACTACTGCCCGCATTGTAAGTTCTGACCTATTAGGTGCTAAAGCCATTGAACTAATAATGAGTAATAGTTCAGAATATGCACAAGATGGTGATACTCTTATGGCTGAAACCGAAGCCTCTCTTCAAGAAACTGTAAATGC
>CAZCJN010000027.1:5744-8567 GCA_964498865.1 uncultured Bacteroidia bacterium | reverse complement strand
CTTGTAAACGATACTAAGTTATACAACAATCTAACTGCAGCCTCCGGTTCATTAGATAGTTTAATGAAAGATATGGAATTATATCCTTGGAGATATTTTTCCTTATACGGAAAAAAGAAAAGAACAAGAAAACCATAATATCTTAGTCTTACTACCCTGATGGGAATTTCTAATATCATATTTATCCTACTGTTAATTGCCGGTATTAGTCTGTTCATCATTAATGCAAAAAAAATCAGGAGAAATATTTTATTAGGAAAGCCTGTTACCAGAAATGATAATAAGGCCGAACGCTGGAAATTAATGACGTTAGTAGCATTAGGTCAAAAGAAAATGTTCCAACGACCTGTCCCTGCCCTACTCCACTTATTTGTATATATAGGATTTGTACTCATAAATATTGAAGTTTTGGAGATGTTTATTGATGGAATATTTGGAACCCATCGTTTTCTATCTTTTTTAAATTTTGAAAGCTTTCGTCTATATGATGTTATGATTGGCTCGTTTGAAGCATTAGCTTTTTTTGTGACTCTGGGTTGCCTTTTATTTCTTATACGCCGTAACATTATTAGAGTAAAAAGGTTGGTAATGAAAGACCTGGATGGATGGCCAAAAACAGACGCCAACTTAATTCTTATTGCTGAAGTGTTAATTATGTCCAGTCTATTTATTATGAATACAGCCGATCAGGTACTTCAACAAATGGGTAGTGAGCATTATAATCATGCAGGGAATTTTCCTATAACGCAATTTCTCATTCCACTTTTCTCAGGGATTAATGAAGCAACTTTAATACTAATAGAACGAAGCGCTTGGTGGTTTCATATTTTTGGTGTGTTATGGTTTCTAAACTATCTTGTTATATCAAAACATCTTCATATTGTTCTGGCATTCCCCAATGTATTTTATTCTAATCTTAATCCAAAAGGACAATTCACCAACTTAGAAAGTGTTACTAATGAAGTGAAAGCCATGCTTGATCCTTCTTTTTCACCTTCTGCACCTGTTAATCCCAATCAACCCATGAGGTTTGGAGCAAAGGATGTATTTGATCTTTCCTGGAAACAGTTGTTAGATGCATACACCTGTACTGAATGTGGCCGATGTACATCTGCTTGCCCTGCTAATCAAACCGGCAAACTTCTATCTCCCAGAAAAATAATGATGGATACACGCGATCGACTTGAAGAAGTAGGAAAGAATATAGATAAGAATAAACAATTTGTTGATGATGGAAAATCTTTGTTTAGTAATTACATATCAGCAGAAGAGCTTTGGGCCTGCACCAGTTGCAATGCATGTGTACAGGAATGCCCGGTAAATATTGATCCTTTGTCTATTATAATAGATATAAGAAGATATTTAGTAATGGAACAAAGTGCTGCCCCTCAATCCATAAACATGATGGCAACTAATATTGAAAACAATGGGGCACCATGGCAGTATTCACCTTCTGACAGATTAAATTGGGCTAATGAACAATAATAAACACAATGACTGACTATAAATTGATAGATGCAGAAGAAAACGGAAAAAAAATTTCTCCGCTTCTGCCTAAAGAAATAAAGAATTTCTTAATTGACATTGATGGTACAGTGGGAGAAGACATCCCTAATGAAGAACCGGAACGCATGGAAGATGCAGAAGTTTACCCTGATGCAATAAAAAAAATAAATGAATGGTATAAAAACGGTCACATAATTACTTTTTTCACTTCCCGTACCGAAGCACACAGAGAAATCACAGAGCGTTGGTTAAAAAAATGCGGATTCCAATATCATGGTTTATTAATGGGAAAGCCTCGTGGTGGCAATTACCACTGGATAGATAATCACATGGTGAGGGCAACGCGTTTTACAGGAAAGTTTACAGATTTAATAGAAAAACAAACGACCATACAAGTTTTTGAAGAATGAGTGAATTAAAAGTAAAAACAATGGCTGATTATTCAGCATCCGGTGAACAGCCAGAAATATTATTTTGGGTAGGTTGTGCCGGATCGTTTGATGAAAGAGCAAAAAAGATAACCAAAGCGGTTGTGAAGATTCTCAATCATGTTGGAATTAAATTTGCCGTATTAGGTACAGAAGAGTCATGTACAGGCGATCCTGCAAAACGTGCAGGCAATGAGTTTTTATTTCAGATGCAGGCAATAAATAATATTACCACCCTTAATAATTATTCGGTAAAAAAAATTGTTACAGGCTGCCCTCATTGTTTTAATACGATAAAGAATGAATACCCATCGCTTGGTGGCAGCTATGAAGTCATTCACCATACTCAACTTGTGCAACAATTAATTGATTCAGGGAAATTAAAAGTACAAGGAGGAGAATTTTTAGGAAAAAAAATTACCTATCATGATGCGTGCTATATCGGGAGGGGCAACGATATATATGAAGCACCCCGCTCTGTTATTGCAAACTTAGATGCTAACCTTGCAGAAATGAAAAGGTCTCGACAAAATGGATTATGCTGTGGTGCGGGCGGAGCTCAAATGTTTAAAGAGCCTGAAAAAGGAAATAAAGATGTAAATATCGAACGCTCAGAGGAAGCTTTGGCTTTATCTCCTGACGTGATCGCAACAGCCTGTCCTTTTTGTATGACCATGATGACCGATGGTGTAAAGCATTTCAATAAAGAACAAAAAATAAAAGTACTTGACATTGCGGAATTAGCAGCTTCAACTATTCAATAAAAAAAAGCACTTCCATTAACTGAAAGTGCTTAAAATATACTAACGAATATCTACTATTTTTTTCTCTCTTCTTTATCTCTCGCTTTTACTGCTTCCTTTTCTTGTTTGTCTTTATAGTGTCCGTA
>CAZCJN010000027.1:0-5644 GCA_964498865.1 uncultured Bacteroidia bacterium | reverse complement strand
GGATTGGAAGTAGCATTCGGCCGTGGATCGGATTGAATAGTTTTGTCCTCATTTACATCCGGGTTAGAAGTTGCATTAGGTCGTGGGTCGGATTGCTCCGTTTTCCCTTCATCTTTAGTCCCCCCTTTATTAACCGGTACAGTTTCCTTTTTTACTACCGGACGATTTGTATTCTGAGCCAAAACAAGTGCAGGTAAAGCTATGGATGCTATTACTGCTAAAAAAAGTTTTTTCATGCCTAATGGGTTTTAATGATTGATTGTGTTCTGATTTACAATTACAATGCCACTAATTTAATGAACATATAATACACTAAAAAATGCAAGTTTTAGCTCATTAAGTACTTTTCAATCGCCAAAACATAAAACCTGTAATTGGTAAGCTGGCTGTAATAAGGGAAGCAAAGAAAACCAACAGCTGTCCCATTAATCCAAATACTTTGCCGGTATGAATATTATAATTAGTAGATTTTATTTTATCTCCTAATGAAAGATCCTTATATAATTTAGATTTAATGAGAGAGCCAGTATATCGATCAAAAAAAAATTGATCATACTTTGAGAAGAAGCCGTCCTTGTTATATAGTGATGTTATTCGAACAACTCCCAATGAATCTTCAGGTAAACTAATGAAATAGCTTTCTGTTTTTTCAGGCGCTTCTTTTTGTGTTGCTATAAGTTTATCAAGAGAAATAACAGCCGGCATCTTTATATATTGTGAGCGTATATTTCTTGTCTCCGTTTTTTTAGAATGAGTAATCCAATATAGGCTGTTTTCCATCCATTTAAATGACCAGATCAAGCCGGTAATAGCAGTAAAAATGATGATCCATGAAGCATAAAAACCAAGAACGCTATGTAAATCAAATATTCTTCTTCCCAATCGGGCATTTTTCAAAATTGTAAAATTTCGTTTAAATTTTTTCGTACGCGGCCACCAAAGTATTATTCCTGAAATAATCATCGTTACAAATATTAAAGCCGATATACCTGTAATCATCTTACCTGGTTCGCCTAAATACAGTGAACGATGCACTTTAAGTACAATACCAAAAAAATCCTTGTCTTTGTTAACCACTCCCAATACCTCTTTTGTATAGGGATGAATGTAAAGAGATTCTTTAGTTGTAAAAACAACCTCGACACTTGAATTATCACCGTTCTTGAACCGAATATTCTTTATTACTTGCTTCGGATAGTGCTTTTTTACTGAATCTACCAATACATCAATACTTACTTTTTGATCCGACTTATTAGGCACATTGACAAACAATAAGTCACGATATAAATAACTTCTTATTTCTTCTTCAAATGCATAAATGCATCCGGTAATTGCAACTATAAAAATAACTATACCAGATGATAATCCCAATAACAAGTGAACCTTCCTGATAATGCTTCTAAAGGGATTCATACAAAAAAAATACGAATAGCTGAAAATGCCATATGCATTTTTAAAATTTATGTGTCAAAGTGAGAGTAAATTGCCTAGGTGAAATAGGGTTTACACTATTGTCATCGTGTACATTATAATTTAATACATCAAAAATATTAGACATTTTAATTCTCACTGATATATTGTTAACTACGTACCCTAAACTTGCTTCTACAATTGTATAAGAGGGTAGAGATATAAGTTTATAGGTATCATTAGCCACGGTAAGTCTTGTTGAACGCCCCGCCATTCTTTCACCTATATACACTACTCCAAGTCCTGTATTAAATCCACTTAAGCATTTTATTCTTAGGTTGTTCAGTTTATAATATAGGCTTGCATTGGCCGTATTGTTTGGATTATATCTAAGTTGACTTCCTACTATGTAAGTATTGCTTTTAGTATATCGCGTATTGTTATAACTGTAGCCCGCAATCAGTGATAATCCTTTCCATTCTTTACTTGAAATATCTACTTCCAGTCCTTTGCTGGTAACTTCGCCGGCAAGTTCTTTTATATTACTGTTCGTATTACCTTCTGCTAAACTTGTTTGAGCAAGATTGCTATTTTTTATTTGATAAATTGTAACGTTCGCTGAAAGAAAGCCTTTTAAAATATCTTTCTTAATACCTATTTCATATTGGTCAATAATAGAAGGTGGTAATGCCTCTCCATTAACATCGATACCCGTATTAGTAGTAAAAGAATTTGCATAACTGGCAAAACACGCTATAGTTGCAATAGGCTGGTATACTAATCCAAACCGAGGAGAGAACGCATGGTCGTAGTTTAAGGTTGTAATAGTTGTTTCATTACTATAAGTATACACCTTGCTGACAATATCCAGATAAGAAAAACGTACACCTGCAAGAAGTTTTATTTTATCTGTAAGAGATATTAAATCCTGAATGTATATGCCTGCCCTACTAACAGGAGCGCTGGTTAAAGCTCTTCGAGTTAAATCAGGAATATCCTTACGTTGTTTGTATTTAGATAAATCAAATACATTAACAGTATCATATTGAGAGATAGGGTTAAATGCAATAGTAGAGGTATTGTATTTATCCACATCAGCACCTAAAAGAAGAGTATGTTGTAAAAATGCTGTCTTAAATTTTCCGGTTACATCTAGTTGAGCTATGGAGTATTCTTCATCCACTTTTGTGCGCTGAATACCCCTTATCCACATACCATTTGCTTTTATGAACTGGCTATTTCCATTAGGTCTTTGGTTAGCAAACAAATCACTATTGAATTTTTGAAATGAGCTTACACCTCTAATTTGCCAGTTTTTATTAAAGTAATGGGTGAGAGTAGCCGTGGTACTCTGCTGCGCTGTTTTATAGTATGACCATTCCACACCAATGAACCTGTTACGAGGAATATCAATAAGTGTATAATCAATAGCGCCAATACCAAAATCGGCCGTACGATCATCATTCAGGTAATCTCCTTCTATCAATAATTCTGTTTTCTTTCCCAGCTTAAATAATAAGGACGGATTTATGTAAATACGCTCACTCTTTACTACATCTCTAAAGCTGCGCGATTTTTCAAAAACCGAGTTTACCCTAAAAGCTACTGTTTTATTTTTATTAAGCGATCCATATACATCTATGGTTGGCTCGTAATAGTCATAACTCTTTGCGTTTAGTGAAACTTTTCCTCCGTTTTCAAAATGCGGTTTTTTAGTTACTAAATTAATTACGCCACCTGCTGCCACATTACCAAATAAAATTGCTGCGCTGCCTTTCATTATTTCTACACTTTCTAAAGCACTCATCTCAGGCATAGCAGTATTATTGAAGCGAATGCCATTTTTAAATGTATTGTTGCTACCATAAGCAAATCCTCTACCGGCAAGTTCTTCTTGGTAACCACCACTGGTTCCCATGATATAAACACCGTTAAAGTTCTTTACAGCCTCACTCATATTTGAAATTTGTTGTTGTTCTAATACTAAATCGTTTATGCTTGCAACACTCTGCGGCAAATCCATTGGTTTAATGGGCACTTTTCCTATCACAACTGATTTCTCATTATTGCTTTCATACTCAATAATCATCACTTCTTTTAATTGCAATGCGCTTTGTTTTAATACAATGTCAGGCACGGTAGTAACTGTCTCAGAAGTTACAGAAACAGGTAGTTCTATGGATTCTAACCCTACAAATGAAGTAATTAAAATATAACTTCCGGGTTTTACATTTTTGATTTCATACCCTCCATCGCTGCCTACTTCTACTGATTTTGATGTCCCTTTAAGTCCGATATTTACAAACTCTGCGGGTAAACCATCAGATGTTTTAACAGTCCCTTTTATACTGCTTTGTGCATATATAATGCTTGTACTTATAATAAATAGATAAGTGAAGAGTAATTTCATAAATATATAGAGTAATTATGGTTGTATATTTTGTTGCAAATAAACATCAATTCAAAAGTTCGTACAATACCGTAAAAGTGGTATTTAGAATTATTCCAAATAACATATATACTAACTAAACTGATTGTTAATTATTTAGATTGGCTACTTTATTATTTTTACATTAATGTATCATTTTGAAAAAATGCCTCCTTCTTCTCGAGTATGGATATATCAATCTAACCGAGAATTTACAAGCACCGAATTAGAATATATTCAAAAACATTCAGATGCTTTTATTTCCAAATGGACTTCACATCAACATTTGATGCATGCATGCATCAAGTTACTATACAAGCAATTTATTGTTATAGTGGTAGATGAGCAAACCGCACCCGCCAGTGGATGCGGCATAGATAAATCTGTAAAATTCATACAAGAATTAGAACAAAACCTGTCTGTTTCATTATTAGACCGCACAACGGTTGCTTATCGTACCGGTAAAACAAGCCCAATAGAAACCTGTCATATTAATGACTTAAAAAACCTGCCGGAAAAAAACACACTTTATGTTTTTAACAATTTAGTTACTACCAAAGAAGATTTTGAAAAAAACTGGGAAACTCCTATCCAAAACAGCTGGCATTTGCAGTTTTTACAATAAAAACGATTTGTAGCATACCACCTGTCAAGTAATTACGACCAGTTAATACTTTTTTTATTTCTCTTTAAAAAACGTTTTTATATTCGATAGCTCTCTAAGTCAAAAAATATCTATTTAAGATGGGATTGTATTAATTGTATGAAATGCATATACCTGTTTTAATGGAGTTTAACAATAAATATAAACCAATTAACCATGAACATTAAAAAAACAATCGCAGCTATTTCCTTATTCATAATGAGTACTGCATCTTATGGTTTCAGCCAAAACAAAACTATAAAGGGTACTGTTATTTCTTCAGAAGATAAAGAACCCCTGCCTGGAGTAAGTGTTAGGATCACCGGAGCAAAAACAGGAGGAACACTCACAGACATGGATGGCGCATTCTCAATCGATATACCTAATGAAACTAAGTCCTTAACATTTATAATGGTAGGATTTATAAACCAAGATGTAGCTATTGGAAATAAAATGGAGATCAATATTACTTTGATACCCGACAAAAAAATGCTTGATGAAGTGATAGTAATGGGGTATAACGTGCAAAGAAAAAAAGATGTAACAAGTGCTGTATCTACTATACGAGGGGAAGACTTGAAAGATATCCCTGTGCAAAGTTTTGATCAGGCATTAGCAGGGCGCGCAACAGGGGTGAATATTACAGTTCCAAATGGCGTGCTAAACAACCCACCAGTTATAAGAGTGCGTGGGTTTAACTCTATATCAAATAGTTCATACCCTCTGATCATATTAGATGGAGTTCCTCTTTTCAACCAATCCAATTTAGGAAATCTGCCCTCTAACTCTGCCGCTAATAACCCTCTAGGAGATATTAATCCTGCCGATATCACCTCTATGACTATTCTAAAAGATGCGGCTGCTACTGCTGTATACGGTTCAAGGGCAGCAAACGGAGTAATGGTAATTACAACCAAGCTTGGTAAACCCGGGAAAGCAAGAGTGAACTACAGTTCATGGATTGGTATATCAAAAGTTTATAACATGCCTAAGTTGTTAAACGCTAAACAATATATGGAAATAAAAAATGAAGCGAGAAGAAATGCAGGCTTGCCTGAAGCATTTTTCCCTTCGTATAATAAAGATGGGTCTGAAGTAGATACCCACTGGCCTGATCTTGTTTATCAAACCGGCATATCAACTAATAATCATATAAGTTTATC
>CAZCJN010000026.1:19971-21049 GCA_964498865.1 uncultured Bacteroidia bacterium | reverse complement strand
CAAAATAAAATTGGTGAAATAGGCTATTGGATAGATCAAAAATTACAAGGACTTGGAATTGTTGTAAAATCTTGTAAAACTCTTATTAATTTTTGTTTTGATATTTTGCATTTAAATAGAATAGAGTTAAGATGCGGTACGGGAAATAAAAAGAGTCAATCTGTACCTGAAAAATTAAATTTTCATTTTGAAGGGGTGCTTAGACAGGCGGAATTAATACATGGGAAATTTATTGATTTAAATATCTATTCTATAATTAAATCAGATACATTTTAAACTTTCACAGTTCAATGTTTTTTTCCTTATAAGTTAATATCCAAGGGTTGTATTGTGGAGATAAGGAATTTTCATTATTTTTTTTCCTTTTCAATACACTTTCGTGAACAGTAGGAGATCCATGTGTATTGATATTCCATGTTCTGGCAGCACGTTTAAAAAATTTACCAGGAAATCCTTTTTGCTCATTATGCATGATACCGTTAATGTCAGGTGAGGCGGTAATAAATTCTTTATAAGCAGGAGAGTCCTCATATATGATAAGTCCTTTTGAAGTGGCTTCTCTAATCATCCAGCGGAGAGAAATATTAGACAAATCCTCCTCCATATATCCCCCACCTACATCCGTATGAACGCCACAAAACCAAACTTGTTTCATTCTTTCTAATGAGGAATCATTTTTTAATGGATCCCATAAAGTAGGATGAAAGGTTTTTCTTTCATCGTCAATAGACAATGCATGACGTGCATACTCAACCGCTTCACTTAAATCAAATGAATGGAACTTGTAAGGAACAAGTTTGTCTAGAAGAACACTTACCCACTTGATGGGCAAGCCTAATGCAGCAACAGTGTCCCATACTCCCAAAAATTTTATTTTACACCACATGGTGTGATGTTTCTTAATAAATGCCTTAGCGCGCTTCTCCCGCACTTCTCTATTACGTATTCTATAAATGGCAAATGCTTCTTTTATAAGGTCTGGTCTTGATTGCGGAAGTATTCCAAAATGATGCATAAAACCTGATAAACTTCTAACTGTGGCAGCTCCTCTGCTAAATCCAAATAAATAAATTGAGTC
>CAZCJN010000026.1:0-19871 GCA_964498865.1 uncultured Bacteroidia bacterium | reverse complement strand
TTTAAAGAATACTTAAATGTAAAAGAAAACAATTTATACTTAATAGGCCCACTTTAAATAAATAGAACCCCATGTAAATCCGCCCCCAAAAGAGGAGAGGATAATGTTATCGCCTTTTTTAAGTTGTTTTTCATAATCCCATAAACAAAGTGGTATTGTTCCGGACGTGGTGTTGCCATAACGATCAATGTTAAGCATTACCTTTTCAGATCCTACGCCCATTCTGTTTGCTGTGGCATCTATGATCCTTTTATTGGCCTGATGGGGGACTAACCATGCTATGTCGTCACCTTTTAAATTATTTCTTTCCATGATTTCGGCTGATACATCGGCCATTCCCTTAACAGCAAATTTGAAAACGGCTTGCCCTTCCTGATATACGAAATGCTGGTGTGCTGCTACGGAACGTAGGGTAGGAGGTTGTACAGATCCTCCTCCTTGCTGGTATAAATATTTTCTTCCGCTACCATCGGCTCTCAGGATACTGTCTACAATACCATACCCCTCGGTACCAGGCTCTAACAAAACAGCTCCTGCACCATCGCCAAATATGATGCATGTTGCTCTATCTGTATAGTCAATGATGGCTGACATCTTATCTGATCCAACAACAATTACCTTTTTGTACCTGCCTGATTCTATAAATTGGCGACCTGTTTCCAATGAATAAAGAAAGCCGGAACATGCGGCAGATATATCATATCCCCATGCATTTTTTGCACCTATCTTATCACAAATAATATTTGAGGTGGAGGGGAAAATATGATCAGGGGTTACCGTGCCTACGATGATCATATCTATCTCTTCGGCAGATATTTTTTTCTTTTTTAATAGCCCATTAATGGCTTCAACAGCCATATCTGAAGTCCCCAGCCCTTTTTCCTTTAGTATCCTTCGTTCTTTAATCCCCGTTCTGGTTTCAATCCATTCACTGTTTGTATCTACCATTGTCTCTAATACTTGGTTAGATAATACATATTCCGGAACGTAACCGTGGACACCTGTTATTGCAGCAGTTATTTTCAAAATAAATAGTTAAATAATAGAAGCGCGAATGTACAAATGAAACGCAAATTAAAGCATGAATCTTAAAAGGTGTGATTAAATACAGAGATTAAACAAGAATATCATCACTGTCTAGCCCGCATTGCTTTAAAAAGTCGTTATTAAAAACTTCTCTTACTTCGGGAGATAATAGCTGGCTACGGTGTTTTAGCCATGTATTTACTTTTTCATCTCCATACATCCATCGAACTCTTTTTTTATTGAGTATATGGTTTATTTTACCCCAATGCATTCCAAAACGAATATTTTTTAATTCTAATTGTTTTGTTAATTCTTCGGCAAAGTCGTAGTTGATCTTTGTATCAGCACCATCTAATTCAAATACACAGGTATGTTCAAAAAAAGAAGGGCTTAGAGTTGCTTTACTTCCTTTTACAAAACGCATGGCAAGTACTCCGGCAAAGGGTATGGTTTTGTTAATTTCTAAAACCATGTCAAGCACCTCGGGCATTGCAGCCCTGTCGAACATAAATGCACAACTGAATAGTTGGCCCCTGAATATACTGTTTCGAAAAGTTTCTCCTACTGTTCCTATCGCTGATGTAGGACGAGCATACGCTGTTTTGAATAGTGCATTTACAGCGTTAGGTATTAATTCCAATTCAATCTTACCTGGTATTTTTTCTATCACATCAAGTACTTCTTGCATGAGACCTAATACATCTTCACCATATGTATGCCCCTCCGAACTTTGTGTGATTCTGGTGTAGTCATTTTTATATGGCTTTTTATACATAGCACGGAAGTATACTCCTTTTTCAAGATTTCCTTTTTCAAAGTCGTAGTGATTAATGTCTAATTCAAAATGGTAGAGTGATTCGTTTATGTCTTCCAGTGTTCGATTTACTTTTGACATTACTCCCGAAAAATCTCCAAACCGGATTGCTTTTTCAACCTCACCATCATAAGCAATTCTCTTAAGATCTTGTTCCAGCAAGTATTTTGGTTCTACTTCTAATAATAAACTATGTATAAATCCGAAACTGCCAAAACTGATGAGTGCAGAATTAAAAATATCATCATCTATAATTACTTCTGCGCCAATAAGGGCTCTAAAAGAATCACTGGTTACCTGGTTTGATTTTCTTTCTAACCATACATGCCTGTCAGGTCCAACGACTAGATGTATGCCTAAAACAAACTCTGATAGAGAACCAAATTTGTAGGCAGCCCCATGTGTTCCGGTTGTCATGGCTCCTACAATGGTTTGTCCATTACTACCACCCGATGCGCGTAAACACTTTGCAGGATTCCGGGTGTTCTCTAATAGATCGTTTATATTAACAACAGTATTGCCACACTGGGTAAAAACAAGATTAGTGGGGTCGCCTCCATTATCTAAATAGGATTGAGATACTTGTGCAGGAGTTAACGCAGCAAGTAACTTAAGTTTTTTTGTATTCACTAGCCCATCTTCACAAACGCCCACTTTACTTAATGACCAACCACTACCCATTGCTCTCAACTTAATTTTATTATCAATGGCATATTTAATAAGCCATTGCATGTTCTCAGTTGTTTTATGGTATTTTTCTTTAAAAGTGGGATAGGCTTTTAGAAAATCCGGATCTGAAACAGTTAAATCAAAAGAGGCATTCTCTCTTAATTGTTGTGTAAAATTAGAATGTGCATTTGTCCATTTCCATTTGTCTATAACTAGTGGTTTGATGCCTAGGGGTAGTTGCATAGTATAAGTTTTTTAGAGTTATTTGAATTCTTCCTCTCTTATATTGGTTCCACAACAATCCCAAATTACGGTTTGTGGAACAACAATTCCTAATGTAATAAATGAAATTGCAATGAACCCTATATTGGTTTTTGCTGAAACTTGGCAAATGGCTTTTGATTCACATTCAGCTTGAATATCTCTTGGAGCAATAGCACCCCATAAGTAGGTTACCTTTATTGCTTTATGATGGATTATATTATCACTATCATATTTTGCAACAAGCCGGGTATTCATACAGCTTGTTGTTACTACTATAAGGACAAGGAAGGTAATGTATAGTTTCCCTTTTTTCATATTTTTTTATTTTATGAGCGTATTAAAAATTAGTTTTTAAAAAATTCATTGCATTTTTATAGCATATTTTATCCGCTAGTTCATTAACTTCTGAAATATCCCTATATGGATTGAATTTATTTTCTCGTAAAAAAGAGATCAAGTGTTTTTTGAAATCAGGAAATTGATCGGCAGTTGCAAATCTGTCAGCCGGGTTTATTTGCCCGTCAAAATCAGAGCCCAGCGCGATGCGATCCCAAATCTCTTTTTTATCAGGTAAGCCGGCATTATATACTGTTTTAACAATATGTTCAATTTGGTCAGCAAATAACTCTGCCCACATTTTTCGATTCCAGAATAATCCACCTTTTCTTTTTTTCTTGCCTCCTAATATTGGTTCATAAAATACCAGACCAATTATACCTTTAGTTTTATGTATGCGAATAATCTCATCGTCATAAAGATTGATACTCCATGTGTTAAACCCTGTTCCATTTTCATATTCCGAATCGCTGTCAACGGGGTTGTAATTATTCTCGTTTAGGTTTGGTTTTCCGTTCACTGCAGCATGACTCATAATAACGGGTATCGTGTTTCCCGGGTTAGCATTATTGTAAGTATCAATAATATCATAATATTCTTGCCTACTTTTAGTGCTCATGTGTTTTGTATCTATATGTATGCGCTTACCCGGAATAGTTCTTGAAAGAGAAACAGGATCGATGCCCAAAAGACGCTCAATAACCTTCTTGCCTATGGGAGTTAAACCCGTATTTATTGTAGATTGATATTTAGGAGCCGTTTTCCCGTTTGAAAATGGTTCAGAATAATCAAGTAGTTCCCTTATATTTTTTAAGAGTGGTTGTGCATACCCACAAATGCCATTATTAAAAGCATGCGTCATGGTTACCCAAGCAGGGGAATATTCCCATGCCTTTTCGATATCACTTGCAATTCCCTTTAATGCATCTACGCGTTTTAGTAAAACTTCATCACTTACATTGAATTTATTAAGGTTGCCATTAAAATCTACATGCCCGGTTCCTAAGGCGTGCATTGATTCTATTGTAAAAATAATGGCGATGGTTCTTTGATTGGTATCTGAATTATTTGTGTTTAAGATACTTTCAACTTCAGCAAAATTTTTAACTACTTTATAACGGCACGTGCTTTTTTTACCTGTAGAGTTTATTTTTACATTACCAGAAATTTTTTGACCCCCTATATACAAGTCTCTTTCTCTGATAAGAAGTTTGTAATGATCGTATTCTTCGCTTTGATAGAATCGTACTTTGTTGGCTGGAATACCACTTACAAAAGAGGAGAACTTTTCTAAAACCTTATCAGGCAATTTACCTTGAAAAAAAAGTGTCTTTTGTTCGGGAGGTGTTAATGCAACACAAGCGATCTGTACCTCACCTTGCGCAAGGTTTTTTAAATCGGCAGTTGTATAACGAGGGATGCCTATGAGCCTATCAAATAAATTGGGTTTTCCAATGGGTTCCCACAAATCAACAATATCTCTTTGGATGTACTTGAATAATGTGTGACAGTGTAAATCTGCAAATAAATTTGTATTGGCCATAGAATTAAAATTTGTTAAAATGATATCTTACTCCTAATGTAATATCTAATGCTCTGAAGTTGATGCGGTGGGCAACTAAGGTTCTGTTGCCTACAGTTAGTTCCGGTATGGTTACAGATTGTTTAGTTCTATATCCTCCTTTTAACTGTAAGGAGAGATTTTTCCTGGAATAATAATCTACTGTTGCACGCAACTGAGGAGCAACGGTCATTCTTTGCACCTTGTATTCTACGGCATTTAATGCTCCCCCTGCTTTTAAATTATGTAATGCAAAACCGGCGCCTACAGCAAATACAAGTCGTGTTTTATTTTCAGGCTTAATGGGGTTAATAGTGTAATCTCCAAACACTCCATATGCTGATCCTATAGCATATTCTCGAGTGGTGTCATTCATGATATGGGGATCTATTCCTCCTTGAATTTCTTGTTTTACGATCTTATTAAAAGCTATTCCTGCTGAATAGTGATTAGAAAAATTATAATCGGCACTTAAATTCCATGTATAGGGATTGCTTGAGTTATCTCCATTGGGGTAATGTAAATATCCAAACCAATGAGGAATATGTCTTGGAAATCCTGAAATATCATAAGCATTAAGCATTGTTTTGTACGTCATTGCGCTGCTCCAGCCGCCTCCAACGGCTACATGTATTTTAGATGGCTCCAGTGTAGAACGTTCATGTCGAGCCCCTACAATTAATCCTATTGTGCTTACAGGGATTGCCACAATAAATAAATCCACAATGGCGTGCACCGGCTTAGGAACTACAGTACCATCGTTTAAGACCCAATCTTTACCAAAGATTCCTAATAAAGTTCCATACGTGCCACCTACTACAAAACCAACTAATGCACCCATTAAAGGACTGTTGGTTAAGTTTTTTGCATTTACAGTATTTTGCTTCAAATTCATTTTCATTAATTCCAATGTTGGGTTGCCGGTATTTTTTTTATAGGCAAAAGCATATTCAAAAGATAAATGCTTGGTTGAATCAGACTTGTATTGGGCCTTTGATTCATTAAGCAATAAAAAAATTGCTGTTGTTATAATAATGCTCTTATTAAGAAATAAAATGAATTTTGATTTCATAGTTTAAATTGTTTTTATGAAGAGAAGATTAATAGATTAAATTAAGTCCTAATTGAACCTGACCGGCCGGTGCAAGTGCTACATTGCCGGATACCCAACCTTCTGATTTTACATCGCCCTCTACAAACCATTCTAAATTTTTACAAAGTTTAGATGCAATTCCAAGTTTTACTAATCCTCCGGTTGTGCCACGTATAGATTTGAACATTTGATCTTTTGGTTGTATCCACATATTAACACCTGCGGTAACAAATATTTTTTTCATAGGATATCTGTGTAGCTCTATGTCGATTCCAGGGAAGTAATGGTCTTTGTTTTTGTAGTTATGATAAGTAAAGAATAAATTGCATTTTTTATGTTGCAAAAAGAAGTTAATGTCGATAACATGACCAAATGAAACTAAATTATGTACTACACTAAAATTGTAATACATAGGTTGACTGGTAAAGGGATTAATGCCTTTAAAGCGTGCAAAGCCAAATGTATGTGGTGAGAGTAAATTCAACCATACAAGTGATGATTGTTTTTTCAGATAGCTATGTTCCTCAGGGGTTAAATCTTCAACCCCAATGTATCTGTCAACCCCTACCCCATATGGATGTACTCCTAGATTATTCCCTCTTTTGTCATAGGGTTCATCGGGTCGAAACAAATCATATACCCAGGGAGTAAACTCAACCCCCGAAATATCTCTAAGATCTGGTGTTAGCTCAACTTTATTCCTTTCATCAATGGCTTTGTCATAGTCTTTTGTTCTAAACTCATTTACATAGTTGATGACTATATATGTATTGAGGAGATAAGGAATAATGTCTCTGTAAGCAGGAGTTCCATAATAGAAGGCATCTTTTTTCATCTGTTCGATTACTTCCAATTGTGCTTCGTGTCCTATACCCCTGTTTCTAATAAACTCTGCCGGGTAATCTCTTTTGAAATCAATTAGATCTTGATCTAAAACATTTTTAGTTGCTATTCTTTTTTTGAAAAATCTAAACTCGTTTGCTTGATTGTAGCTATGGATCCCCCTATTTCTAAGAACTGCACGATGAGCTTCTTGATGTTGCCATGCTGCGCCCGTAGGAGTATAGGAATACAAGACATTGAATGCAAGTATGGAAGCAGAAGTAAATACTTTACCCTAAACCGGGTGAATAGGCTCCAGAGCGTTACCCAAAGATTTATTTACCACTTCTTGTACGGTTACTGTGGTGTAAATGGATTGGTTAAGGCTGGGAAAATAATACCCATCCTTAAAGTTTAGCGGATAATCTAACAGATAGAGATTGATCGGGCGATCTTTAGGTGTTAGCGCTGTAGATAATGAATCATTTGTTTGTGTAAATGACGTAACAGATGAAACTAATAAAGCAGCAAAAATTAAATTTCTCATGGGATAAAAAATAAAAATGAGCTGTATAAAAGCACGAGCAATGTTACAGAATTATTTTTATTTTAAAATAAGCTGTAAAATATTTTTTAAATGAGATGAATAAGAAGGTGTGTTACTGAATAGACCAGTTCCATTTTATTTTTGCATCACCGGTAGAAAAATTATTTTCTCTATTTAATGAGCGGGCAGTAGAGAATTCATCACCAAATGTTTCATCCATACTTACAAACCCAAAATCTCTGTCTTTTATTTTTTTAAGAATGCCTCCAATAAGTGGAATAGCCTTCTTTGCAATCACTAATGCCGGGTTAGCTGTCCCTAAAATATCCGAAGCAATATCAAATCCATCTGCTCCCAATTCTGTTTTTATGTTTTGGAGGGTTTCTCCTAAATCTCTGGTTGCCTGGTGGCTATGTCGTAAATACAATCTAGTATTAATAATTTTATTTTCCGGCATTTCTCTTCTAAAGGCAAGTAATCCATCTGTTCCAACTCCTACTGGTTTAAAACTTATTAAATTATTTTGATTCGATTTTAATTTGATGTAAGGATCGGGAAAGGTAGTAACGATCATCTTGTCATTATCGGTAGGGTGTTCTGTGGTAAGAATAAAAAATAACTGCCATTTTTCCTTCTGTTTGAAAATTTCCAATTGTTCAAATTCTAATTTGATGAGAGGCATAGGATGTTTTTGATCCGAAAATAGAAATTAATTTAAAAACAACAATAAAGGTGTGTTGTCAGTGCCGAGGAGAGAAATAAAACAATAAAGAAATTTTTTATCCTACGTGGGCAAAAGTAAAAGCATTCTTGATTTTTTCAGCGAGCATGGATTCTGCTACATTTTTAGAGAGCTTAACCATGTTTTTAATTGCATTTGCATTCGATACACCGTGCCCAACTACAACTGCACCATTTACACCTAAGATAGGACTTCCCCCATGAAATTCATAGTTGAAATTATCTATGAATGGATCAACTACTTTACGCTTTTTAAGTAGGTCATATATACCTTCGGCTTGTTTAATAATTACATTTCCTGTAAAGCCATCGCATACAATAACATCTGCCTTTTCATTAAACAAATCAAATCCCTCCACATTTCCTACAAAGTTATATTGCTTGGCTGTTTTCATAATATCGTATGCAGCCTGCGATACTAAGTTTCCTTTTCCTTCCTCTTCTCCTATATTCATCAATGCAACTTTAGGATTTTGTATGCCATAAACATGCTCTACATATAATGAACCGAGCAAGCCAAATTGATAGAGAACATCCGGCTTACAATCTGCATTTGCCCCTACGTCTAAGAGTACTCCCATTTTACCACTTTCTTTCGGAACCATAGAGGTCAAACATGGACGAATAACTCCCGCTATTGTTTTGATAGAATACATGGAACCTACCAGCATAGCGCCTGTATTACCGGCGCTGGCGAAGGCAGCAATTTTCTTCTCAGTTAATAACTGAAAACCTATTGATATACTTGAATGTGGTTTTTGAGTGAATGCTTTAATGGGTGATTCCCCCATGTTAATTACATCTTGTGCATGAACAATCTCGTATTTGTCTGCAGGTGCATTCAGCGTGCTCAAACCTTCATTAATTGCTTTTTCATCTCCAATTAATGTAAGTGTTACACCTTTTGGAAGTTCTTGCATTGCAAGGGCAGCACCTTTTATTATTTCGGCAGGTGCATAATCGCCACCCATTATATCAAGACCAATTTTCATAAATAGTGTTGAGTTATAGAATAATGAGAAGAGAATAAGCGGGCTCTCTTATTCACCATTAATTCATCAAAACTTTTTAAGCAGCAATTGTTTTTTCAATTACTTGTTTACCACGATAGTAACCACATTCTTGGCAAACACGGTGCATAAGTATAGGTGCTCCGCAATTAGAACAGTTGGTTAGCGTAGGGACACTCGCTTTGTAATGAGTTCTGCGTTTGCGGCTACGGCTTTTTGAGTGGCGTCGTTTAGGATTTGGCATGGTATTAAAATTAAAATAAAGGCAGCTTTACTGCCTCATTTATGGTTAATTATTCTTGATTTTACTTTTTAGTTCTTCCCAAATGGGGTTGGTACTTTTTTCTTTTTTTTGTGCAGATAGCTTATTAAGCATCTTTAAAGCCTCTTGATTGCACATACTTGTTCCGTCTTTTCTATCGGGATGAATCCTTCTTTGCGGAAGTAGCATAGAAACATATTCATATAAATATTGCGATATATCTATTTCCGACGATTCCAAAGGAATAGCAATAATATCAGACTCTGCTTCAAATCTATTATTTGTTAGGCTAACAACAAGTTTATTTTCACCCCAAACCGGCATATCGAAATAATCACCGCAGCGATCACACATGACATTTATAGTTCCTTCCATTTTAATGTCAAAAACTAATAAATTGTTTTCTTTCTTAAGCAAAACACGTGTATCTATTTTCGCTTCTTGAATCTCCGAATATTCACGGTCTTTAAAAAAAGAGCGATCTATAACATAATTAAAAATATGCTCCCCGTTTTTAAGTCCGGTAAACAAAATTAAATATGGATTAGACAACTTTGCCATTTCAACATTCTTTGACAAAAACATGAATAATTACGTAATAGAATAATAAGTGCAGAGCACTTATATTAATTAGCGCTTATGGCGTTTCTCGCTTGAAACTGTAAGGCGTTTTCTTCCCCTTTTTCTTCTTGCAGCAAGCACTCTGCGTCCGTTAGCAGTTGCCATACGTGTGCGAAACCCATGCTTATTGCTTCTTTTTCTGCGCGAGGGTTGGAATGTACGTTTCATATCTGAAAAGTTTAATTTATAAAATCTAAAATTTAATGTATGGCAATCCGGTAGTTATACCCATTGCCATCATTCCTTCTTTTGTTTATTCAAAAGGGACGCAAAGATAAAAATGTTTTAATATGGAAGCTGTTTTTGAGATACATTTACAGCCTTATGGCAAAAGCTAAAAAAGAAGACCTTCCCAAAGCAAAGCTCAACAAAGAATCGCTTGGAAAAGCAGTTCGTATATTTAAATTTATAGGCCCCCATAAATGGAAGTTTTTCCTTGGACTATTCTTCCTGGCAGGTACAAGTGCTGTTGCCTTGATATTCCCTAAACTAATGGGTGATTTAATGGGCTTGGTGGGTAAAATGGAATCTGCCGACTCGTTGTTACTGATTGCTAATACAGTGGGCATACAATTGCTTGTTTTGTTTGCATTTCAATCAATATTCTCCTTTTTTCGTGTAATTCTCTTTGTAAATGTAACTGAGAATATGCTTGCGGGGGTAAGGCAAGCAGTATATGATCGACTTATACGTATGCCCATGAGCTTTTTTTCAGGCAGACAGGTATCGGAATTAAATAGTCGTGTAAGTGCTGATATTGCGCAGATACAAGAAACCTTTACAACCAGTATTGCCGAATTTTTGAGACAAAGTATCATTATTATAGGTGGGATTATTGTGATTTGTTTTACATCAGGCAGGTTGGCACTTATTATGCTTTCAATTATTCCTGTTCTGGCTCTCCTTACTGTTTTTTTTGGGAGAAAAATCCGAAAAATATCTCGCAGTGTTCAGGATAATATAGCCGATTCTAATATTATTGTTGGGGAAACTCTTCAGGGTATAGCGAATGTTAAATCATTTACCAACGAAGCTTATGAAGTTAATCGTTATAAAAAAACCACATTGGAAATAGTTAAGCTGGCTATGAAGGGTGGTATGGCACGTGGTAGTTTTTTCTCCTTTATTATATTCTGCCTTTTTGGGGCTATTGTATTCATTGTATGGTATGTAGTAAAGATGAAAGTGGAAGGGGTTATTCAGTCTGATAGTATGATGTCATTTCTGTTTTATACCGTAATGGTTGCAGGTTCTATTGGCGGATTACCGGAACAATATGCTCAAATACAAAGAGCGGTGGGGGCTACCGAAAGAGTATTTGAATTGTTGGATGAACCCATTGAGAATATTAATTTAGAAGCAATACCTTCTAGTGAAAAGATGTTTTCTCGGTTTAATGGAGAAGTTGCTTTTGAGAATGTCTCTTTTTTGTATCCTTCTCGAAAAGAGTTTCAGGTGTTGAAAAATATTTCTTTTCAGGCAAAGAAAGGAGAAACCATTGCTATTGTTGGGCCAAGCGGAGCAGGAAAATCTACAATCACGAATTTGATTCTTCGTTTTTATGATCCACAAAGCGGAAGAATAGTTATTGACGGAAAAGATTCAAAAGAGTATTCATTGACCGAGTTACGCAGGCAAATGGCTATTGTGCCGCAGGATGTTTTACTCTTCGGAGGAAGCATTAAAGACAACATCTGTTATGGTAAACAGGATGCCACCATGGAAGAAATTGTAGCTGCTGCCCGCAAAGCCAATGCGCTTAGTTTTATTGAAAGCTTCCCTGAAAAATTTGAAACAAGAGTAGGGGAAAGAGGTATTCAGCTTTCGGGTGGACAACGCCAGCGTATTGCCATTGCACGTGCTGTTTTAAAAAATCCATCTATACTATTGCTGGACGAAGCCACTTCATCGTTAGACAGTGAAAGTGAACGCCTGGTACAAGAAGCTTTGGAAAAATTAATGGAAGGAAGAACTTCTTTTGTAATTGCACACCGCCTTTCTACCATACGTAAGGCCAATAAAATAATTGTGTTGGATAAAGGTGAAGTAGTGGAAACAGGTACCCATGAAGAGCTTATTGCTATTAATGATGGACTTTATCGAAGCCTCAGCAAACTGCAGTTTGAGTTGAATTAAAGAACAATACAATCTGTTTGAAATCAGAGTAGTAATATTAAAATATACAGGGAAGATTTAGGAGAGGGTTTCTATGTCTACAAATTGGAAAACAATAGTAAATTGGTCGGGTTTGGAAAGTTTGTTATTCAGTAAGTTATATTCTTGCGATAAATTTGGAATGTAGGCTCTATTCATGTATGTTTGGGTGTATTTAACCCCTAATATTATATGAAGTATTTTTTACTCTTTCTCTTTTTTCTTTTTCAAATTTTTATTTCGCAAGCACAATCCTCTATTTGGGGAGTTACCAGCTCGGGAGGGGGCAATGGAGCCGGTGTAATATTTAAGATGGATGGTTCCGGTAATAATTTAAACTTAGAATATGATCTTACCCGCTATGATGGTGATTATCCTAAAGCAGATTTAGTAAAAGGCCCGGATGGAAAATTATATGGAATGACCAGTGCATGTTGTACGTTTAATGGTGCAGGAGTTTTGTTTCAATATGATCCAGCTACCTCTACTTATACAAGGAAGCATTATTTTGATGATACACTTACTGGCCTAAATCCATACGGCTCTTTGTTATTAGCTGCTGATGGAATGTTTTATGGAATGGCTTGCAGAGGAGGAATTTATAAAAATGGGGTGCTTTTTCAATACAATCCAACTACTTCTACATACACAAAAAAAATAGATTTTGATGGATCTGGAAATGGAAGCCTTCCTTATGGTTCATTAATTCAAACTCCGGATGGAAAAATGTACGGTATGACCAGCACAGGTGGAGCGAATGATTACGGAGTAATATTTGAGTATAATCCATCTACATCAACCTTAATTAAAAAATTTGATTTTGATGGAACAACAACAGGGGGCACCTCTCATGGCTCGCTTGTACGGACTATAGATGGTATGTTCTACGGCATGGCCGGTAATGGAGGCGCAAGTGATCTTGGCGTTTTATTCAAATTTGATCCTGCTAATGATTCCTATACAAAAATTTTAGAATTCAATGATACAACCAACGGTTCCAGTCCGTATGGTTCGTTATTACAGGCATCTGACGGGTATCTTTACGGTGTTACTTCAGCAGGGGGGGCTCATAAAAATGGAGTTCTGTTTCAGTTTAATCCGTCCACTACTTCTCTTACAGTTAAATTTGATTTTGACAGTGCACATGGAGCTAATCCATACGGCAGTTTAATTCAGGCAACTGATGGTAATTTGTATGGCATGACTTCTTTTGGCGGAGCCAATGATGCCGGGGTGATATTCCAATATAATCCGCTTGCATCATCGTGTACTAAGAAATTTGATTTCAGTACTGCTACGGGCGCTAATCCCAATGGATCTTTAATGCAAAATGCCGATGGAATGTTATATGGCATGACCTATGATTTTGGTGCCGAAGGAGTAGGTAGTTTATTTCAGTTTAATCCTACAACCTCTGTATTTAATAAACGATTTGATTTCCTTCAAGCTACTAACGGAAGCTTTCCGTCCGGCTCTTTACTAGCAACTGCTGACGGAATGATATACGGTACAACCCGCAATGGGGGTATGTATGAGAGTGGGGTTATTTTTCAATACAACCCTAAAACTTTTACCTACACTAAAAAGTTTGATTTTAATGATTCTGTAACCGGAAGTTATCCTACCGGCTATCTTATTCAGGCTAAAGATGGAATGCTATATGGCCTAACTATTTACGGAGGAACAAATGATGGTGGCACTCTTTTTCAATATGATCCTGTTACTTCCATCTGTAATAAGAAATATGATTTTGCAGATAGTAATATTAGTAATCCATTTGGATCATTAATCTTAGCTAAAGATGGAATGTTGTATGGATTAACACGAGAAGGAGGTGCAAACAATATGGGTGCTCTTTTTCAGTATAACTCTGCAACTCATACGCTCAGCAAAAAAATAGATTTCGATGATGTTACTAATGGAAAATATCCGGATGGATCTTTAATTCAGGCGGCAGATGGTAAATTATATGGCACTACCCGAAAAGGTGGAACATACGATGCCGGAACCCTTTTTCAATATGATCTATCAAATACAATGCTTGTTAAAAAATTTGATTTTGATACTTTACTGGGAATGTATCCCGAAGGAGCATTAGTGGAAACTACCGATGGAATGTTATATGGTATGACCTCTTCTGGGGGTACCCATACCGGCTTTATTTATCCCGATGGGGCCGGAACCATATATCAATTTGATCCTTCTAATTCAACTCCTGTAAAAAAATACGATTTTGACGGTTCTTTAAATGGAGCAAGACCAAATGGGTCTTTACTCCGCGCTTCGGATAATAATTTATATGGGGTAACACTTTTAGGCGGTGTAAAAAATATGGGTGTAGTTTTTCAATTTAATCCTGCGACTCTCTCTTACGTAAAGAAATATGATTTTGATAGAAAGCACGGTGAAAATCCGGATTATGTTACTTTATCTGAAATCATTGTAGCCTCTTCTATATCAGATATGAATGCTCCGGTAATTAATATTGATGTTTATCCGAACCCGAGTAGTGGACCTTTAACAGTTATGTTAGGTCGGAAAGTAAATCATGCAACAGTGAAATTACTTACTGTAGCCGGCCAGATAGTTTTAGAGAAAAGAAATTTTTTAGGAGATCGATTTAATCTAAATATTTCTGAATATAAAAATGGCCTTTACATTTTAGAAATAATAGAGAATGGACATAGCTCTAAAGTAAAAATTGTGAAGGAATAAAGGCTATTGAATCTTAAGCGGGGAGATAAACTAGTTTTTTTGTTTCGAAAAAATCCTCTCCAAAGTAATTCTTAAGTTCATATGTTTTGTGATTTACATCGTTATCTCCACGTAAATAGAGAATTCCATTGGGCAGCTCATTAAAATGGTCATCAAGAAATTTATTTTTCACCCACTTTTCAAATTCAGATAATTCTGTAACGGCACGACTGATAACAAAATGATATTTTTCTTTTAATTCTTCGGCCCTAGACCAAATTCCTTTTACGTTTTTAAGTTCCAGACTTTCGGATACTGCATTCACTACTTTTATTTTCTTTCCTATAGAATCTGTTAAATGAAATTCACATTCGGGGAATAAAATTGCCAGAGGAATGCCAGGAAATCCCCCGCCCGTTCCCACATCCAAAATTTTAGTTTTAGGTTTAAATGTAATTACCTTAGCTATTCCCAGTGAATGAAGTACATGCCGTTGATAGAAATTATCAATGTCTTTCCGCGAAATAACGTTTATTTTAGAATTCCAATCAGAATAGAGCTTCCCTAATTGCTCAAACTGTTTTTGCTGAGTATTTGACAGGGAAGGGAAGTACTTATAAATAACCTGCGCGTTGTCCATCATGTTGAATAACTGCACAAACATAATCACTTATTACTATTGTAGGTATCCTTTGTATATTAGTGCAGCAAAATAAATCTATGGAAACACTTAAAATTGCAGATAAAACCTTTTCCTCACGATTGTTTACCGGGACCGGTAAATTTGGTTCGCATAAATTAATGCAAGATGCATTACTTGCTTCAGGATCTCAGTTGGTTACGGTTGCATTAAAAAGAGTAAATGTAAATGATGATAATGACGATATATTAAAACACCTTACTCATAAACAATTTAATTTATTACCAAATACTTCTGGTGTGCGTAATGCTAAAGAGGCTGTTTTTGCAGCACAAATGGCGCGTGAGGCATTATCAACTAATTGGCTTAAACTGGAAATCCATCCCGATCCTAAATATTTATTACCTGATCCGATTGAAACATTTAAAGCAGCAGAGGAGTTGGTAAAGCTTGGTTTTATTGTATTGCCATATTGCGGAGCAGATCCGGTGTTATGCAAAAAACTGGAAGAAGTGGGTTGTGCAGCTGTTATGCCCCTCGGTTCTCCTATAGGTAGTAACAATGGCTTACAAACTAAAGCTATGTTAGAAATAATTATTTCGCAAAGTACAGTTCCGGTTATAATAGATGCAGGTATTGGTGTGCCTTCTCATGCTGCTGAAGCTATGGAAATGGGTGCTGCTGCTATTCTTGTTAACACAGCTATAGCTATAGCCAATGAACCTATACAAATGGCAAAGGCATTTAAGATGGCTGTTGAAGCAGGGCGGATAGCTTTTGAATCTGGTTCTAATCACTATAGTGCAGGAGAAAGAACAAAAGTTGCCCATGCTTCAAGCCCACTTACTGCATTTTTAGATTAATATCACACAAATACAACTAACTATTTTACATGATTCAAATTCAAGGTTTCACATTTAATCCTTTTCAGGAAAACACTTACATACTATATGATGAAACAAAAGAGTGTGTTATTATAGATCCGGGTTGTAGTAATAGATCGGAGCAGGAAGAATTAGTAGAGTTTATTAAGAGCGAAGAGCTGAAGCCTCTAAAACTGTTAAATACACATTGCCATATAGATCATGTATTAGGTAATACCTTTGTGGCAAAAAAATATAATCTCAAATTAGAAATTCATAAAGAAGATTTACAAACGCTTCATTCATTACCACAGGTATCGCATTTATATGGACTTAATGCGGAAGCATCTGTGGAACCCGAAGGTTTTCTTAATGAAGGGGACCAAGTAAAATTTGGTAATTCTATGTTGGATATTGTTTTTACTCCGGGTCATTCACCTGGTAGTATTTGTTTTATATCACACCAGGATAAGTTTGTTATTGGGGGAGATGTATTGTTTTACACTAGCATTGGCAGAACAGACCTTCCAAACGGCGATCATGGAACATTACTGGCCAGCATACGAGAAAAGCTATTCACTCTTCCTGATGACTATGTAGTATTTCCAGGCCACGGACAAGAAACTGCCATAGGTTTTGAAAAAGAACATAACCCTTTTGTGGGTAAGATGGTGAATCAATAAATTTTTATTTCATAAAATTTAGTAGAATTAATTGCCTATAGATGTTAATTTTGTCATGTGAAAAACATAGTATTATTCGTATTGTTGTTCGTTCTTACTTTAGGTAATCTGGGGGTATTATTAATTTTTAAAGTAAAGCAACAGTATATTAAAAGTGAAATAAAGAAACAGATTAAACAAAGTGTTCCTGAAAATGAATTGACAATCATTATTCAAACTACTGAAAATAAAGATTTGTTTATATGGAAAGAAAAAAATGAATTTTTATATAATGGCAGTATGTATGATGTAGTAAAAAAAGATATGCAAAAAGATAAGATCATTTACTCCTGTATTAATGATAGCCAAGAAACTAGTTTATTTGCAAATCTTGACGAATGGGTTAGGCATAATACTCAAAATGACAATGCTACTAAAAAGACCTGTAACAATTTAATTCAACTTATAATGGGAGCCTATTTCCCGCCGCAAATAGTTGAGCTTACGCTGTATGAGGAATCCTTAAATCATTTTAGTTTTTATAATTTTTTTCACCCCACATATACTCTGGCTATCAATTCACCACCACCAAAGGGGTAATTTTTTCTTATAGCTTAACATGCCTCTCACTCTTTTATGAGTGTGTTAAATGATTTTTATCAATTTTAATTATAATAATTATGAAAAAAATAGGTGTTTGCCTATTTACGTTTGTATCTATAAACGTAATAGGACAAAATAATTCTGATACTGCTCTTAGTAAGATAGAATTGAATGAAGTGGTTATTTCTGTAAATAGATTTGAAGAGAATAAAAAAACAATTGCACAACAGGTACAAGTAATTACTAAAGAAGACATAGCAAATGCTCAATCTCAATCAACAGCTGATTTAATTTCTCAAACAGGAAATATATCTGTTCAAAAAAGCCAACTTGGAGGCGGTAGCCCTGTAATTAGAGGATTTGAAGCAAGTCGTGTATTGTTGGTTGTCGATGGCATTCGAATGAATAATCTTATCTATAGAACCGGACACTTGCAAAATATTGTTACAACTGATAATAATGCATTTGAAAGAATAGAAATTATATATGGCCCTTCTTCAACTGTTTATGGAAGCGATGCCTTGGGAGGAGTAATTCATTTGTATACAAAATCTCCTTTATTAGCCCTCGACGAGCAATTATCCAATATAAAGATAAATGCTTTTTCGCGTTATTCTAATGCTTATTCAGAGATGACCCAGCATATTGATTTTAACTATGGAAATAAAAAGTTTGGATCATTAACCTCATTTACTTACTCTAAGTTTGGTGATTTGATGGGAGGTAAAAATCAAAATCCATTTTATAATAAAGCTTATGGAGAACGACCCTATTATGTAGATTATATTAATGGAAAAGACACACTACTTAAAAACAATAATCGTTTTTTACAAGTAGGGAGTGGTTATTCACAATATGACTTTATGCAAAAGTTCTTATTTGAACAAAGCGTTCACCTTTCTCATTCATTAAATATTCAATACTCAAACTCTACCAATGTTCCTCGATATGATAGGTTAACAGATCCTTCTGCTTCTACAGGGTTACGCTCATCCGAATGGTATTATGGGCCGCAGGAACGACTTTTGGCAATATATGGGTTAAATTATAAGGATACTGAATCTATATTTCAAAATACCCGTTTTAATCTTAGCTATCAAAAAGTAGAAGAAAGCCGTCATGATCGACGGTTTGGGAATAAATTTAGAAATAGTCGCATTGAAAATGTAGATGTGATAGGAGCGAACATTGATTTAAATAGAGTTACTACAAAACACAATATTCGTTTTGGTGCTGATGTTCAATTGAACATGCTTCAATCTACCGCTTATAAAACCAATATAATAGTTGATACAACCGGCAAATTAGATACCCGTTATCCTGACGGTGACAACAATATGAATAATTATGCATTGTATTTTTCTCATTCATGGAAATTAAGTGAAAGCCTATATTTAAATGATGGTATTCGTTTAGGGTACTCAACAATGAAATCAACCTTAATTGATACGAGTATATTATTTCATCTTCCATATACTACCGTAGAACAAAAAACCCCTGTATATTCAGGCAATGTAGGTTTGGTTCACGCTCCCTCCGATGATTTAAAATTTTCACTTATGCTTTCTACCGGATTTAGAGTTCCTAATATAGATGACATGAGTAAAATTTTCTCTTCAGTGCCTGGTATGCTTATAGTGCCGAATGTGGATTTAAAACCTGAACAGACCATTAATTATGAACTAGGTATAACGAAGATTTCTAATAATAAAATAAAATGGGAGAATTTCATTTACTACACACAATTTATCAATGCTATTGTAAGTGATAAATTTAAATATAATGGTCAAGATTCTGTTATGTATGAAGGTATTATAAGTCAGGTATACGCAAATCAAAATAAGGGTGAAGCCTACTTATATGGGTTTTCTTCTAATTTGAAGAATAAAGTAAACGATAACTTAACTTTTGCCTTGGTTGCGAATTACACCTACGGGAGAATTAAAACAGACAGTATTGATCAACCACTTGATCATATACCTCCATTTATGTCACGTTTTCAAATTGTATATACCTATAAAAAATTTTCAGCTGACTTTTTTGTAAATTATAATGGATGGAAAATTTTGAAAAACTATAGTACTAGTGGAGAAGATAATGCACAATATGCTACTCCTGATGGTATGCCTGCATGGTTTACGACGAACTTGCATGCATCATATAAGTTGCATAAGATGATTCAACTTCAAACAGGAATAGATAATATTTTTGATACTCAATACCGAACCTTTGCAAGTGGTATCAATGCGCCTGGCAGAAATATTTTTATAACACTACGATTTAATTATTGATTTTACATTTTGTAATTAATGCAAGTTGCTTGAAAAATAGAATTTCATGTTTTTCTAATGTATTTCTGCACTTGCATTAATTATTTTTTAAACAACCCGCGGCGTACGAGCGTCTCTAAAAAAGGTTACGATTTTTGTATGTAACTTCAAAAAAAATAGCCTGTATAATTATATTATTATAACTGTTTTATATCTTGA
>CAZCJN010000025.1:17549-21052 GCA_964498865.1 uncultured Bacteroidia bacterium | reverse complement strand
TAGTAGAAGATAATGGAATAGGCATGGCAGTAGATATTCAGCATAGGGTATTTGATATGTTTTATAGAGGAACCACTGTTTCAAAAGGATCGGGTTTAGGAATGTATATAGTAAAAAATGCTGTTAAAAAATTAAAAGGAGTAATAAGTCTTAAAAGTGAAGAAGGAGTAGGTACCGCTGTTTCAATACAGCTGCCTAAAATTGATTGATTTTAAAAACGTACCCAGCTGAGAATCATTAAAATATTTTCCAATAATTGCTATAATGATTTGTTCAGGTTTTTTGCCCTGTTAAATTTAGGACTGAATAATGGTTGCCCTTTAAAACCTGTTAATGAAATTGAAAATTCAAATGCCCCTCTTCCGCCTGTATAATTACTTAGGTAGGATGTATTAATATCATAACTTAAAGTGAAAATATGTTCTTCATATTTTAAACCTGTTTGTAATATGATTGCATCTTTTATCCTGCAACTAACTCCTCCTATAATGTCATATTTAGTGTCTTTTAAATGATAAAAGCAAATTGCACCAATGTTGATTTCATGAGCTTTTGCTTGCATCATGTATAATAACATGGGGGTGAGGTTAATATTGTCATTTATTTGATAATCGGCCCCGGCTTCCATTACCCATCTCATAGGCAGTTTATCTTTTACAAGTTTTGTCATAGACTGATTTGGTCTTGGCATATGATAAACCGAAAAGCCGGCCCACGGATGTGCTTTCCAATCTTCTTTCTGGTATTTATAAAAGACACCCATGTTTGCATCAATTTTAAGAAGTGATGTTTTCCACCAGATTTCTCCATTCGAAATGTTGGGATCAAACCCTCCCGGTGCATCTGCAGAAAATTGTGAATCGAAAGTAAAATGATTAGGGTCGAAATTTTTATAAATGATACCCAACTGTGCACCAACAGAAAGATTGTGAGGGCTATTCTTTCCATCAGTTATTTGATAAGCAAAACAAGGCATCAAGTTGATGGTGTTAAAACCGCCATTACCATTTCTATTGTGAATTAAATAACCCCCTAAGCCATACTTCTTATAAGGCATATCATAAGCAAGATAATATGTGCCAAAAGGTTTAACACCTAAAGATTTCCATTGTGTTCGGTAATCAGAATAAATTTTGTAATCTGCTTTATTTCCAAAATAAATTCCTGTTAAAGCAGGGTTGAAATAATGTGGTGTAGCATCGAACTGCGAAAGATGAAAATCTTGACACAGCACCACCCTTGCTGCAAAAAGCAGAGAGAGAAGTAATGTTGTTTTAATATTTTTCATCATTTTATTTTTATCTGATGATCGTTACATCACCATTCATTTTTATTTTTTCACCGCTAGCGGTTGTGCCAGTTAGGGTATAGATATATCTTCCCGCAGGTTGTAGCTGGTTTTTATAATATCCGGTCCATCCAATACTTTGATCAGCAGAACGGAATAATTCATTTCCCCATTCATTGTAGATTCTGAAATCCATTTCTTTTAACGGGCCGCCTCGTACAATCAAGACATCATTCACATTATCGCCATTAGGTGTAAAGCCCGAAGGGATAGCAATAACATTTGTATTAAAGTTTATAGAATGTTTAATTGTATCCGGGCATCCTTCCGCATTGGTTACTATCAGCATTATGTTTAATAGCCCATTGTTGGGGAATAAATGAGATGGATTTTGAATTATGCTTGAATCCCCATCACCAAAATGCCACAACCATGAGGTAGCATTTGTTGAAAGATCAGTAAAGGAAATGGTTGTTCCTGCACTATATGTACCACTGCTTGGAGAGAAATCGGCAACTGCAAATGGTGATAATTGAATTGTGTTTTTAATCGTATCTATACAACCTGCTTGTGTACTAATAATCAGTGAAACAGAATAGGTTCCCGGGTTGTTGTAAATATGTATGGGGTTTTGTATTGTATTAATTGTACTTCCATCACCAAAATTCCAGTTCCACATTATAATACTATCGCTTGATGGTAATTGTGATATATCTGAAAAATTATAACTCATGTCGCAGTTGCTGTTGAAACTAAAGGCACCATTAATTCCTTTAATAATTTTTACTGAATCTATAAATGATGACGTACAACCTGAGTCAGAAGTAGCTGTTAAAGTAACTACATATGTTCCTGTTGAATCATAGTGATGGGAAGTATGTTGAGTAGTAGCAGTATTCCCATCGCCAAAGTTCCATAGCCAAGCAATGATAGTTCCTGTAGTAATGGAAGAAGTATTAGTGAATTTAACTGAATCTGCAGAACAATTATTTAATGTAGTATAAGAGGTGGTAGGAGTTGCATTAATATGAATTGTTTTTTTAATAGTATCTGTACAACCGATATTAGTAGCAACTATTAATTCTACTATGTCATTTCCGTTTACTGTGTACGTATGAGAAGGATTTTGAATAGTATAATTTATTCCCCCAATATTCCAACTCCATGATATTATACTGTCATTTACGCTTGCTATATGCGAGAGATCATTAAATGTTATGGACTTGCCCGAACATGCATTTGTATTAGAGAAATCAGCGATAGGGGATTTTCCTATTGTTATTTTCATGGTATCTGTAGTAGCAATGCATAATCCATTTCCTTTAGTAGTTAAAGTTATCTTGGTCGTTGTTGTATCATTAGTACCCGGAATATAAAATGCATTAAGTGTTGAATCGTTAGGTATGAACGTTCCATTACCGGAAGAAGTCCAATACCCACCGTTTGAATTCATTGTATTTCCATTTAGTGTAACAGCAGCACCGGAACATATTGACACATCTGTTCCTGCATTGGCAATGGGTGCATTTGTAATGGTAAGGGTTAACGAATCAGCAACCGCTTTACAACCATCTATTGATGTAAGTTTTAGTTTGATGATTCCTAAAGCAGTATCGGTAGGACTTGGATTGTAAATAGCATTTAACGTAGAGTCGTTTGGAGAGAATGTTCCTGTTCCATTGGTTGTCCAAATTCCTTGACTTGCTCCCACCACTATACTTCCGTTTAAATTAACGGCAGCATTATTAGCACATACTGTTACATCTGAACCGGCGTTTACTACAGGTGCAGGTGTAATTGTTATTTTAACGGTATCATTTGTTGCTATGCAATTACCATTGTTGGTTGATGTAAGAATAAGTTTTGTCCCCCCAGCAGCTGTATCAGCATTACTTAAAATATAAGAAGTATTTAAATCAGTATTGTTCGGGAAAAAATAACCACTTCCTAAGGATGTCCATATACCTGTTGTGGTACCGCCTGTTACCGATCCATTCAAGTTTGCTATAAAATATCCCTTACATACTTTAATATCTGCTCCGGCATTTACAAGTGGCGAAGGATTAATAAGAATGTATACTGTATCGGTATCTGCAAGACATAATCCATTTCCGCTGGTAGCTAACATAATTGAGATTGTATCACCGGATATTTCACTTGAGTCAGGTAAATAGTATCCGTTAAGAGTACTGTCGTTAGGATAGAAAGTTCCATT
>CAZCJN010000025.1:7474-17449 GCA_964498865.1 uncultured Bacteroidia bacterium | reverse complement strand
GGTTGTACAAGCGATATGCTCATTTGAGAACTAACAGCATAACAACTACCATTATTAGTCGAGGTTAGTGTGATTGAAACACCACCGGCAATGCTATCTGCCTGTGATAAAACATAAGAGGTATTGAATGAAGTATTGTTAGGTGTAAATATTCCTGTTCCGCTGCTGCTCCAGATACCTGTGGTTGTTCCTCCGGAAACAGAACCGGAAAGTGAAATCGTATCTGCGCCTCCACATATAACTTGATTCGTACCGGCATTTACGATAGGTGAAGGCGTTATGTAAATTATCATCGTGTCAGTAACAGGGGCACATCCACCTGATGAGGTAAAGACAATAGTTACACTTCCATTTGTTTCATCAGTAGTATTTGGGATATAGGATGTGTTGAGTGAAACAGAATCAGGAGAAAAAATTCCTCCACCGCTCGTTGTCCAAATTCCGGCATTGCTTGTACAAATTGCAGTTAAGGCGACTGTATCTGCATTCGCACATACCGTTTGATTGCCTCCTATATTTACAACAGGAACGCCGATAAAATTTAAAATAATAGTATCTGTTACGGCAGTACACAAATTATTGTTTGCGGAAGTGAGAACCAGTTTTACTGATTTCGCACTTGTGTCTGCACTACTAGCTGTATAAATAGTAGAAAGTGAGTTTGAATTAGCAAATATACCTGTTCCTAAAGTGGCCCATGTTCCGCTGCCTGTAGTAGATATTCCGTTAAGAGTTGCGGTAGGAGTGCTGATGCAAATATATTGATCGTTTCCTGCAAGAACTCTTGGTGCATCGGTTATAGTAAGCATCATTGTATCAGTAACTACGTTGCAATTTCCGTTTCCTGTACTTGCAAGAACAATTGCTACAGTGCCTGTCGCCGTATCTGCCGCACTTGGTGTGTAGGTAGCATTCATGCTAAATGTGTCAGGTGAAAAAGTACCGCTGCCCAATGCCATCCAACCTGCTCCGTTTGAAATTGTATAAGAACCATTAAGTGTTACTAATGCATTATTTGCACACACTGTTTGGTTGCTGCCCGCGTTAACTGTAGGAGCAGGGGTGAAAAATAGTTTGGTTGTGTCTTTTACCGAATTACAAGTTCCATTATTAGCCGACGTAAGAATAAGAGTTACGTTTCCGTTTGAAATATCAACAGCATTAGGAGTATACGTTGTATTAATAGAAGAGCTGTTTGCAAAAGTTCCTCCTCCTAAGGTTGTCCATATCCCTGCATTGGTATTAGATGTTCCGTTTAAAGTAACAATTGAATTATTGGCACAAACTGTTTGGTCTGATCCGGCATTTATAATAGGTTTTTCAATATAAGTAAGGATAAGACTGTCGTCCTCTGCTCCGCAAATACCATTGTTAGTGGTAGTTAGAATGAGTATTACCGATCCGGCAGTTGTATCAGCTGCACTTGTTAAATAAGTTGCATTTAAAGTAGTTGCGTTGGGAGAAAAACTTCCACTTCCTGTTGTTGTCCATATTGCTGTACCTGTTGATGAATAGCCACTTAAAGGCAGGTTAGGATTATTTTTACACGCAACTGTATTTATTCCTGCATTAACAATAGGTTTTTTGGTAATGGTAATTACCATTTGATCAGTAGTTGCCAGGCATTGGCCATTCCCTGTACTTGTTAGAGTTAGTGTTACAACCCCCGCAGCTGTATCTGAAGCACTTGGTGTATATGTTGCGTTCATCGTAGTATTGTCCGGACTAAATGTCCCTGTTCCCGAAGAAGACCATAGGGCTCCGCTGGAAGTACTAAAAGAACCATTCAGTGATACAACCGCATTATTAGCACAAACACTTTGATCGCTGCCTGCATTTACTATGGGTGCATCAGTAATGGTAATATTTATTTGAGCAGTAGTAGGGATGCATCCACCATTATTGCTGCTGCTGAGTGTAAGTGCTACTAAACCTGCTGCTGTATCAGCACTGCTGGGTATATAGGTTGCGTTAAGTGTAGCTGAAGTCGGGCTGAATGTTCCTGTTCCTGATGTTGACCAAATACCTGCCCCTGTTGATGATGTTCCACTTAAAGCAACGTTAGCATTATTGGCACATACCGTTACGTCATTGCCTGCATTTACAACAGGTATAGGAGTGAAGAATACCGTAATGCTGTCGTCTTCCCAATTACATATTCCATTGTTCGAAGAGGTTAAAATCAAAATAACATTTCCCGCTGAAAGATCGGCAGCACTTGGCGTATACGTTGCATTAAGAGTAGTATTATTCGGAGAAAAAGATCCACTGCCAAGGGTGGTCCATGCAGCATTTCCGGTTGTACTGGTACCATTGAGTGATGCATCAGGATTATTAATACAGACAGAAGTATTTGCTCCTGCATTTACTCTTGGCGCATCAGAAATAGTTACCACTAACGGATCAGAAACAGGACTACAGCTTCCAATACCCGTTGTCGTAAGTGTTAATATTACTGTTCCTGCCGCTGTATCAGCAACACTCGGTGTGTAAGTTGTGCTTAAATTATTTTTGTTTGCAAATGTTCCTGTCCCTGATGTAGACCATATTGATCCTGTAGCTACAGAGTTCATATTTCCGCTTATAGAAACGGTTGCGTTGTTTGCACATACGGTTTGATCTGCACCTGCATTGATGGTTGGCGCGTCTGTTATAGTTAATATAAGTGCATCATTTTTGCCGGGACATCCTCCATTATTGGTAGAAGTAAGCGTAAGAGTTATGCTTCCTGCTGAGGTATCTGCATTACTTGGAAGATAGTTGGTAGAAAGATTAGTTGCTCCGGGAATAAATCCTCCTGTTCCCGATGTTGACCATATTCCTGTTGTTGTTCCTCCGGACACTGTTCCGGATAAAGTAGCAGTATTGTTATTAGCACATATGGTTTGATCAAGTCCTGCAGCTACATTGATTGACGGTGTAATAGTTACTGTATGCAATGCATTTGGACTGGTACATCCGTTGGCTGCAGTAGCGGTAACTGTGTAGCTTCCTCCGTTAGCGGTAGTAGAACTACCAATAGTGGGATCTTGTAATGTAGATGAGAAACCACCTGGCCCATTCCAAGAATACGTAGCACCTACCACAGTAGTGGCACTTAAACTGATCGTGTTGCCTTCGCAAACAGGGGAATTACTGGTGGCAGAAATGGTTGGAGTAGGATTTACAGTTATTGCAACTGTTCCTGCAGAGCTTGTACATCCGTTTGCTGTTGCGGTAACGGAATAAGTTCCTGCATTTGAAGAAGTAATTCCTGTAATAACAGGATTTTGAATGGTAGCAGAATAACTGGTAGGTCCACTCCAAGTATAGCTGCTGCCGGTATTACTTGCTGTAAGCGAAAGATCTTTTCCTTCGCAAACAGGAGAGTTGCTTCCTGCAACCGGAGCATTGGGGATGACATTAATTATTACAAGAGCAGTTCCGGTATTGCCTCCACAACCTGCAACGGTAACATTAACACTATAAGTTCCTGCATTTGCTGTAGTGATAGACCCTATGGTAGGATTTTGAGAAGCTGAAGAAAAACTATTTGGTCCGTTCCAGTTATAAGTAGCGCCTCCAATTGTACTTGCTGTTAAAGAAAGTGTTTGCCCTTCGCAGAGTGGAGAATTGGTTCCTATGGTTGGCGCAGAAGGAATAGGACTAATTGTAACACTGGTGGTTCCTGCCGAGCTGAGGCAGCCATTAGCTGCAGTTACTGTTACTGAATAAGTTCCGTTATGGGCAGTTGTTGCAGAGGCAATAGTTGGATTTTGTGATGATGAAGTAAAACTGTTCGGGCCACTCCAAGTAAAAGTAGTTTCTGTAGATGTAGCGCTTAAAGAAATAGTACTTCCTGTACAAATGGGAGTATTGTTACTTGCTATAGGAGCATTAGGAGATACATTAATAGTTACAGCAATTGTTACAGATGGAAGAGCAGGGCAGCCTGGAACTGTTGTATTTACTGAATAAGTTCCTGCAGCAGCAGTAGTAACGGAACTTATAGTGGGATTTTGTAATGCAGAAGAAAAACTATTTGGACCACTCCATGAATAACTTGCGCCTACTACAGTTGATGCTGTTAGGCTAAGTGTTTTACCTGTACAAACCGGATCATTGCTCGAAAGTGTAGGAGCAGATGGAGGCGGATTGACCGTAACAGATGTAGTCCCTGCTGCACTTGAACAACCGGTTACTGTACTTGTTGCAACAACAGAATAAGTACCTGCCTCAGCAGTAGTAGCATTGGCAATTGTTGGGTTTTGTACGGCAGAAGAAAAACTATTTGGTCCATTCCAAGAATAAGTTGAGTTGGCAATGGTATTGGATGATAATGAAATCGTACTTCCTTGACACACGGGACTATTGCTTCCTGCTGTTGGTGTTGCAGGAGAAGAATTAATAGTCACTGCAGTGGTTGTAACCGTTCCCGTACATCCCTGAACCGTTACTGCTACAGAATAGGTACCTGTTGCTCCAACTGTTGCATTTGTAATGGTAGGATTTTGAGAAGATGAAGTGAAGCTGTTAGGGCCGGTCCAACTATAAGTAGCTCCTATAACTGTTGTTGCTGTAAGAGAAAGAGTTTGTCCTGAACAAATAGCACTGTTACTTGAAGGCGTAGTTGTTTGCGGAACAGAAATCGACACACTTACAGTACCCGCTGCACCTGTACAACCTGCAACGGTAGCTGTAACAGAGTAAGTACCTGCATGTGCTGTAGTAACATTCGCAATGGTTGGATTTTGTAATGCAGAAGAAAAACTATTTGGACCAGTCCAGGAATAAGTCGCTCCGCCAATGGTACTTGCTGTTAAACTTAATGTTGTACCTGTACATAAAGGACCATTGCTACTTGCTGTTGGAGCAAGAGGGTAAGGATTGACTGTAACTGCAGCAGTTCCTGCTGAGCTTATACATCCTACAGCAGAAGTGGTGGTTACGGAATAATTTCCTGAACCTGCTGTAGTAATTCCAACAATAACCGGATCTTCAGTGGTTGAAGAGAAACCATTTGGTCCGCTCCATGAATAAGATACACCTGTTCCTGTAGCATTTAGCGATAGATCATACCCCGTACAAATTGGCGAATTGCTTGATGTGGTTGGTGTAGCAGGGGTTGCATTTGTTGTAACAGTAAGCGTTCCTGTTCCACTAGAAGAGCAACCAGGTACAGTTACATAAACTGAATAAGTTCCGTTAGCTGCAGCTGTTACATTTGTTATAGTAGGATTCTGCAAAGTTGAACTAAAACCATTAGGTCCGCTCCAGTTATAGGTACCTGAAGGTATGGTTGCCGTAGATAAACTTAATGTTTGACCAATACATACTGGAAGATTGCTTGATGGCGACGGTGTGGTTGGCGCTCCATTAACAGTAACGGATCCTGTTCCAACCGCTCCAATACAGCCAGAAAGAGTTGCAAATACAGAGTAGTTTCCTGCAGCAGCAGTTGTTACACCAGGTATTACCGGATTTTGTAATGCGGACGAAAAACTATTTGGCCCACTCCATGAATAAGAAGCACCTGCAAAAGTAGTTGCAGTTAAACTTATATCTCCACCAATACAGGCAGGGGAGTTACTGGTTACTACCGGTGCAGTAGGTGTTGGAGTAATGGTAACACTGGTTGTATTTGTCGGAGTGCTTACACAACCGTTACCACCCGTTGCAGTAACGGAATAAGTTCCAGCTCCTGCAGTTGTAATCGAAGAAATAGTAGGGTTTTGTAGCGTAGAAGAAAAACCATTGGGCCCTGTCCAAGTATACGATACGCCTGTTGACGAAGCTGTTAATGATAAAGTGCTGCCTGAACAAACAGGGGAGTTACTGCCGGTAACAGGTGCAGCAGGACCTAAGTTTATAGTAACATTTGTCGTTGAAGAAGAACCGGTACAACCCGCCACAGTTACACTTGCAGAATAAGTTCCGGCAGCATCGGTAGTGACAGTAGCTATAGTCGGATCTTCCGAAGAGGAAGAGAAACCATTAGGCCCGCTCCAATTATAAATCGCACCGGCTATTGTATTTGCTGTAAGACTTAACGTATATCCTGTACAAATAGGAGAATTATTTCCTATGGTGGGAGCAGCAGGCGGGGGACTAACCACAACGCTTGTTGTTCCTGATGTACTTGTACACCCTAAAGCAGTTGCCGTTACAGAATAAGTACCTGAGTTTACTGTTCCGGTACTACCTATTGTAGGATTTTGAGAAGCAGACGAAAAACTATTTGGACCACTCCATGTATAAGTAGCCCCACTAATATTACTTGCAGTCAGGCTAAGTGTAGTTCCTATACACATTGGACTGTTGCTTGCTGCAGTCGGTGCAGCAGGTATGGGATTGATCGTAACGGATGTAGTTCCGATAGGACTTGTACATCCTCCAACAGAAGCTGTTACAGAATAAGTTCCGGATGCAGCGGTAGTCACATTACTTATCGTAGGATCTTCAAGAGCTGAACTAAAACTATTTGGCCCGGTCCATGAGTAGATTGCTCCACCAACTGTATTAGAAGTAAGTGAAAGCGTAGCTCCAGCACATACAGGAGAATTACTTGCTGCTGTAGGTGTTAATGGAGTTGCATTTATTGTAACAGATGTAGTAGCTACCGAACTTACACAGCCTGAAACTGTAGCTGTTACAGAGTAGGTGCCGGCATTGGCAGTTGTAATGTTTGCAATGGAAGGGTCTTCTAAAGCAGAAGAAAAACTTGCGGGTCCTGTCCAAGCATAAGTAGCGCTTCCGATAGTATTAGAAGTAAGATTTAATGTTTGTCCTTCACATAGAGGAGTATTGCTGCCTGGTGTAGGTGCTGCTGGTGTTGTATTTATAGTAACAGATGTGGTAGATGTTGAGCTTGTACAACCCGATACTATTGCACTTACGGAATAAGTTCCTGCATTAGCCGTAGTGGCATTTGCAATAGTAGGATTTTGCGATGAGGAAGAAAAACTATTAGGCCCGGTCCAAGAATAAGTTGCACCGGTTATGGTACTTGCAGTAAGAGTAATGGTTTTTCCTGAGCATAAGGGTGGAATGCTACCCGCGGTTGGTGCTGATGGAATAGGGTTTACAGTAACCGAAGTTGTTCCTGCCGTACTGGTACATCCTGAAACAGTTGCAGTAACAGAATAGGTTCCGTTTGCGGCTGTTGTTGCGGAAGCTATAGTTGAGTTTTGTGAAGCAGAAGAAAAACTGTTCGGACCCGTCCACGCATAGGTAGCGCCTCCCACTGAACTTGCAGAGAGAGTAATATCCTGTCCTGCACAAACAGGACTATTACTACTTGCAGTGGGAGCAGCAGGTATTGGATTTACTGTCACGCTTATGGTAGCGGTTGCACCTGTACAACCATTAACGGTAACACTTACAGAGTAAGTTCCATTAGAGGCCGTAGACGCGGGAGTAAAAGAAGGATTTTGCGATGAGGAAGAAAAACTATTAGGTCCACTCCAATTGTAGGTAGCACCCGATATAGTGTTAGAAGTTAAGCTGAGTACTGCTCCTACGCAAACAGGACTATTGCTTCCCGGAGTAGGAGTAGCAGGGATGGCATTTACAGTAACCGACGTTGTTCCTGCCGCTCCTGTACATCCGTTAGTTGTTGCAGTAACCGAGTACGTTCCATTATTTGCAGTGGAGGAGCTGCCTATTGTGGGATTTTGTGTGGAAGAAGAGAAACTATTGGGTCCTGTCCATGAATAGGTGCTACCGGTGTTACTAGCTGTTAGTGATAGGGTGTTGCCCTCACAAACAGGACTATTACTCGAAGCATTTGGCGCATTTGGAGTTTGATTAATAGTGACAGAAGTAGTAGCGCTTGTACTTACGCAACCGGCAGCCGATGACCTTGTGACAGTATATGTTCCTGATGCAGATGTAGTAACATTTGATATAGTAGGATTTTGTGTGGAAGAAGAAAAACTATTAGGTCCATTCCAATTGTAGGTTGAACCGGCAACTGTATTTGCTGTTAAACTTAAAGTTTGACCGGAACATACAGGTGTATTACTTCCTGCAGTAGGCGAGGCCGGTGTAGGATTAACAGTGATGGAAACAGTTCCCGCTGCTCCTGTACATCCTGTTACTGTCGCAGAAACCGAATAAGTTCCCGATGCAGATGTAGTTACATTGGATATGGTGGGGTTTTGTAATGTAGAAGAAAAACTATTAGGCCCGCTCCATGTATATCCCGTAGCTCCGGCAATAGTACTTGCTGCTAAACTTAAAGTTTGCCCTGTACAAATAGGAGATGGGCTGCTTGTACTTGCTGTTGGCGTAGGTGGAACAAAAGGAGGACAGCTAACCGTTGTTACTTGATATCCTCTTACAACACTGCTTAGTAAAACACCATTTCTATACTCAGAACATCTAATTCCAAAAACATATTTACCTAATGTGTTAGCAATACCGGATACTTGTCCGGTCGCTGAGTTAATAGATAGAGAGGGCCCTCCGGAATTTAATGGACTTGTGGCTGAATATCCTGTTTGCCAGGGAACCAATGTGAAGGATGCTATGTTTTCTGAGAAGGTAGGAGCAACATCATCATACGGAGTATAGAATGAATAAACTAAGCTATCTCCATTTGCATCTGTTGCAGAATAGTCGATAGTATCTTGATAAGTTTGGCAAAAATATAAAGGCGGTACTTGGTTAAATACAGGATTACTGTTGGATACAAATGTATTATCATATACTGATACCCTATCCAGGCGATATATTTCAGATGATGGAGAAGCACCATTAAATATTACATGTACTCTGATTTGGAGTGTAGAACCAACTAAACCTGTGTGGGATGCAGTTGCATTTATAGGATCATTAGCTTGTTGTCCGTTGGTTGAAAATAGTGTGTAAGCGCCTCCATCTAAAGAATAAAAAACTTTAATAGTGTCACCTGCATCTAAATTACCAGTTTCAGATAAGGAGACTTGTGCATTTGCTGTAGTATAGTTGCTTATATCTATTATTTCTGAATCCCAAGTTACGCTTCCATTGTTTGCGCCGGATATTTCAAATAATTGACTTTGAACACTTGCATAATTTGGAGCAGTAGATCCTAGTGTTCTTGTCCATGCAGTATTTCCTGCATCGGAAGTAGTTCCGTTAGCCAGCCCGGAAAACCCTTCAATCCATTCATTTTGGTAACCTGGTATATATGCATAAATTAATTCTCCATAACTATCCGATGGTGCAACCAGATTGTCTATACCTAGATTCCTGCAACATCCGGACCAATATAAGTGCATTCCTCCGGGAGCATTTGCAAGGTTCACTGTGGCCCTGTAAGTTCTTTCTTCAACACAAGGCGCGGTAGCCGGTGCAGTGGAACAAGGTGGAGGAACAGGCGTAACACTTACCGTGGTTATTGTAGATAATACAAAATCCCTGGTTGGAGAAAATTCGGATCCATCTGCTTGTTGACATTGAATAGTAACTGTATTGGCAAAGCCAGCATTCCCCGCTGCACAATCTCTATATAACTTAAGAGTTACCGTATAACTAGTTCCACCATTATAAACATAAGTTAGTGCTCCTCCTACTATATGAGATGAAAATCCATACAGGGGAAATAGAAATAAAACGAGAAATAATACAAATCCGTAGATTTTTCTCATGTTTTTGCACAGTAATCTATCCTTATTTAGATAGTATACTATTGTAGTACGGTCTTAAGAATGATTGGGTTACATTTTTCAATAAATTAGGGCAATTTCGGCGGTTGCTACTTAATTATTGATAATTTTTTTGTTGTCTGAGAGGTTGAAGAAAATATTTTACATAAGTAAATGCCGTTTTTTTCATTGCTTAAGTCCAGTGTGCCGTATTTTGAATGTAAACTTTGTGTTAATACTAGATCACCTAAAGTGGTATATACTTCAATTTTTAAATTCCGTATTTCTGAACCGGTGATTTGAAATATGCCTGTTATGGAGGGACTAGGAAATATATTTATATCAGACAATGCATCGTACTTGGGAA
>CAZCJN010000025.1:2532-7374 GCA_964498865.1 uncultured Bacteroidia bacterium | reverse complement strand
TCTGTTATTAATTTAAAAACCGGTAAAGTTGTTGTCCCAATATTTTGATAATAGTTGATATTCCCACCAAATTCACCGATGATCATATCTATTAAACTATCACGATCCACATCGATGAGTTGGGGTGTAGCACGGTTGCCTACATCTATAGGATTTCCCATGTAATCGGGATAACCGCTTTTGTCTAATACAAAATGACAGGGATTTCCCTTTCCGGCTGTATTTGTAAAATAAAATAGCTGACCATTATTATCGCCAATCATCATATCATCATCCCCGTCATGATCTAAATCACCAAATGTGGGATATAAATTACTTAAGGAAGGCAATTGAGTTGAAATATCGGCAAAGTCAGAAGTATCTAACTGAAAAGAAGGTTGTGATACTGTGCCTGTATTTTTATAGGCAAATATATTATAGCTGGTAGTTGTTGTACAGGAGTCACTAATCATTTTTGAATTTGCAATTAATAAATCTTCCAGCCCGTCTTTGTCATAATCAAACAATACAGGATAAGCTCCTTCGCCAACATCGATCATTTCATCTTGTAAAAAATTATTTTTTATATAATTGAAAACAGGTGAGCTGTCTGTATTTGTATTGGTGTAATAGGCTATACTTTTTTTATTGAGAGATGAATTGGGTAGATTAGCAGATACAAGTAAATCGCGCTTGCCATCGTTATTAATATCAACAAAAAAGCCACACGGAAAGATGGATTGCTGAACGTATTTGGTATTGGCAGGAAATGAATCTTCAAAGGCTATCATGTTTGCTGATGTTGCGCTGCCACCGTTTGTTAGCATTGTCATATTACAACATGAAATATCTCCCAGAATAATTTCTTTATCGCCGTCATTATCCATATCAAGGCATAAGGAGCAAGATCCGCTGTGCCTGGATACCTGATCGTATAATGGAGGGATATAGGGTTGGATCCTGCAAGATTGATTCAGGTTAATGGAACAATTATTTGGGTTTTCTGAAAAATTTCCCCAGCAACCATTTGCATCCAATTGAAAAATTAAACTATCACATCCATATCCTTTTTCAAAGGAAAGATTTTTATGTAGCTCAACAATTACGCCGCTGAAATCGAATGTAAGTACATCCAAATCGCCATCGCCATCCACATCTTCAATAGCAGGTATATCTACTTGGGAAACATACAGGTTGGCAGTAGAAGCGCCGTAATCTGATTTAATATAATTAGTTTCTAATGTGAATTGGAGGTTGCCGGATGTAGATGTATTTTTCCAAACTCTTATTCCTGCTATGGGAAGTGAGTAACTAAAAATATCTTCCTTGCCATCGCAATTGTAGTCTACTAATAAAGTCCACGCATATAATGTAGGGAATTTAGAATTAAATTCTTCTGAAGGGGTATAATCAACAGTATTAGGAGTACCATTGTTAAGGTATGTAGTGATTTTATTACCGGACCTGTCAAAAACAAATAAGTCCTTTTTATTATCAAAATTTAAATCAATATCCGAAAATTGACAAAAGTTATGACCACCTACCCAAGGCATTTTTAGTGTTACATTGTTTTGTTTAACGGGTATTGTATTAACCTTCTTAAAAGTAAGCTGAGAGAAACAAGCCGTGCTTAACAAAAGACATAAGGATAAGGGGTAAGAAAAAAAATTCATACGGGCATATTATAACGCAAGCTAATTAAATAATGTTTCATTTGTTTTATCTGGTTATCGTATTGTTATAAAACCCAATGAAATTATCTAATTTTAACATATTATTTTATTGAATGCAAAAGCTATCAACTGTTTCAAAATTTCAAATCAGCTTTATACTTTTTTTTTCTATTGTTTATGGATTACTCTCTTTTGTAAATCATTATAATTTTCGCTCGTATGCATATGATCTTGGTATAATGAACAATGCAGTTTATGACTATGCGCATTTTCGTTTTAACAACTGCACGCTTCTTACTCCTGAATTAAATAATTATCTAAGTGAGCATTTCGAATTATTTATTATGTTTTTATCTCCCTTCATCTACATTTTTGGAAGTTATACTCTTTTAATTTTTCAGATCGCTTTTGTTTTGTTTGGAGGAGTAGGGGTATATAAGTTCATTTATATAGTATCAAATAATAAAAAGCATGCATTGTGGGCACAGTTGCATTTTTATTTTTTCTATGGTATTTTTTCGGCCTTCAGCTATGAGTTCCACAATAATGTATTAGGTGCCATGTTTGTTCCTTGGTTTTTTTACTTTTTTCATTTAAAGCAATGGAGATGGGCTTCTTTGGTATTTCTCTTTCAAATAAGTACTAAAGAAAATATGCCACTCTGGATGGCTTTTATTTGTATTGGATTATGCTTGCTATATTGGAAAGATAAAAGCCAACGATTGACAGGGATGTTATTTGCTCTTGCTTCTTTTCTCTATTTCTTACTTATAGTGCAGTTTGTGATGCCCGCATTGGCAAACCATGGTGAAACGTATGTTCAACTACGCAGCAATTATTCTGCATTGGGTTCAGGAATGGGTGATGTGGTTACAACCATCTTCACCAATCCTGTTCATGTTTTTAAGCTGCTCTTTGTAAATCATGCCAGCAACCCATCAGGCGACGATAATAAAATGGAAACATATTTATTTTTTCTTCTTTCAGGCGGCCTATTGTTATTTCTCCGCCCACAATTTCTTATTATGCTCATCCCAATTATTGCTCAAAAAATGTTTCATAATGATTATTTAAAATGGGGAATAGGATTTCATTATTCTGTTGAGTTTGCTCCTGTCTGTTCACTCGGTGTTTTTTTTGTGATTGCTCAATTGAAAGATGAAAGGTGGAAGAAATACCTTGCTCCTTTAATGACAATGCTTTCCTTGACAATGACGATACGTAGCTTCGATCAGTCTTCTACTTATTTTAACCGCGATCTTCATCGTATATACCAAGCACGACATTATAAAAAGGAGTACGACGTAAAAGAAGCTTATAGAGCCTTATCACTAATTCCTCAAGAATCAAAAGTAAGTGCTCAATCGCCGTTTGTACCCCATCTTGCATTTAGAGATTATATCTATCAGTTCCCGGAGGTGCGTGATGCTGAATACATTGTTTTTTCCTTTAAAGAAGGCCCATACCCTGCTACACAACAGTATTTTGATAGCCAAACAGATTCTTTAAAAAATTCAGAAGAGTGGGAGAAAATATATGATAAGAATGAAATGATCATTCTAAAACGAAAAATTATCTAGATACAATGATTTTTCTTCGCGCAAATCCATTCTCTAATTTGATTTCCATTAAATAAATCCCATTCAATTGGTCAGAAATATCTACATTATTTATATGTCTTCTTTCAGATTCATAGATCAAACCTCCAATTATATTATATATTCTTATGCCAATTATTTTTTCACCCGATACATTGAACTTTCCGGCAGAAGGATTGGGGTAAATGGCAATACTTTTCTGTTCAGCGTTTTCTTCTTTTACTGATACATAAGAATTAACCGTAGTTGAATAACTACCAACAGAATTAGTTTTTGCAATGTAAACATTATCGGGACCCAGGCCATAAGATGCGGTATAACCTACTAATGCATAACCGGAATCTTGTGCTTGTATGAAATGGTAACTTTCATCATCTGCAGTTCCACCAAAAGATCTGCCCCAAACCCACCATCCACCTGGGTTATATTTATCCATTCTTATTTCCTGCCCACCTAATCCTCCTACATCTGTATTGGCAATAAGTACATAATCTCCTTCTATTGATTCTATTATATGAGAGATGGATCGATTACCGGAAGCATTTTTTTCAAAAATAGTTTGTATAATATTTCCAAGGGAATCAATTTTATAAAATAATGCTTTGTGTTTGGTGAGTGTATCGCGGTTGCCGGCTAATAAAAAACCCTTGTCTTTACAAAGAGCAATACTGTTGCATGAATCGTTAGAAAGAGATCCGTATTGCTTTGTCCATAATGTATCCCCATTTGCATCTGTTCTCACCACAAAAAAATCTTTATTGCCAGGGCTTACCTGTAAATAACCGGCAGCGATGTAACCGTTGTCGGGGGTTTGGTGTACTTCCTTAAAACCAGAACTATTTGTTCCGCCATATCTTTTTGTCCAAAGTGTATCTCCATCTGAATTGGTTTTGATTAAATAAGCATGCATGGTGTTGTTGTATGTTTCACCGGCTATAATATACCCACTGTCTTGTGTTTGTTCCGCCCAATAGGTAAAATCCCAATCGTTACTACCATAATTTTTTTGCCATTGAAGATTTCCTAATGAATCTGTTTTTACAATATAAGCGTCATAGCCACTAGTGCCAAAACTGTTGCTGTATCCACAAAGAACAAATCCGGAATCGTTTGTTTGCTGTATTGAAAAACAATTTTCCAGATTAATTCCTCCAAACGAATTTTGCCATTTATATTTTCCCTGCTCATCAATCTTTAATAAATAAAAGTCAGTATTTCCTTGTCCAAAGCTTGCTGATGAGCCACATACTGCAAAACCTTTGTCGTAAGTTTGGCAAATACCCTTTCCTCTGTCATAATTAAAACCGCCATACACTACTACCCATGTATTGGGTTGGGCAATGCTATTATAGACTGACATTAGAAAAAAGAAGAATGCCAAAGTAGTTACGAAAGAGAAATATTTTTTTTCTGAAAAAGTAAACATGAATATAAAAGCAGTATATCTTAGTCAAATATAAACAGAACATTTTACTTTACTATTACATATGATCCATAAAGAAGGAACACCAACTATTATTTTAACGTTATTGTTTATTTGCATTTTGAATGCTGTTATTTACTTTTTAGGATGTGGTGAAGTGCTAAAATGG
>CAZCJN010000025.1:0-2432 GCA_964498865.1 uncultured Bacteroidia bacterium | reverse complement strand
TAGGCAAGTATCATAAAACTTCCTGCTCCAGGGCCAAAAAACCCATCGTAAAAACCGAGTATTGCTCCTGTAAGGATTGAAAGAATAAGGGTTGCTCGTTTACCAAGTTTTGGATTATGGTGTAAGCCCAGATCTTTTTTGAAGAAAGTATAAATAGCAACTGTGACCAGTAATAACAAAATTACAATACGCAGGTATTCTGTATTAAACCCCACTACCATTTTTGCTCCAACAAATGAAAATATCATGCAACTGATAAGTGCAGGAATGACGGCTTTCCATATCACCTTTGTAGATAGTAAGTAGCGAATAGTAGCCACTACAGTTCCCATGAAAGAAGATAATTTGTTTGAACCCAGAGCTGTAGCCAGGCTTAAGTGCGGAGCAAAAATCAAATACGCCGGTAGTTGTATGAGTCCGCCGCCACCTACAGATGAATCAATGTATCCGGCAGTGAATGCAAATAGAAGCAGGTATATAAGGTCTAAGTCCATTTAACAGTAAATGTAAAACTTTAGACTAATTTTAATGTTTGCCTGTGATGATGATTTTATGGTATGATACTTTGACTGTTTTAAAACAATGCGCGTAAAAAAAGATATCAAACAGTTTGGCATTTTAATTACACTTCTATTATTCATTGGAGTTGTTGTGTATTTCTCAGCAGAAACTTACATGAAATTCGGAAATAAAATATCAATTGCTAGAGATAGGTGCGATAAAAACATTTTATATTCGGATAGTATAGCTGTGCTGTTGACATTAGGGCAATCGAACTCTGCTTGTTATGGACAAGGAAAATATATTTGTAGGAATGACGTATATGAATATTTTGAAGGAAATGTATTTAAGGCAGAGGAACCCCTTTTGGGAGCTGATGGGAATAATGGATCCAGTGTTTGGACAAGACTTGCAGATAAGCTCATTGATAAAGGCCACTATAATAAGGTAATACTATTGCCTATAGGAATAGGCGCAACTACCGTTGAATGCTGGTCTGACGGTTATTGTAACAAAAAATTATCAGAAACATTAGAGTGGATAAAAAATGATTCAATTACTGTCACACATGTAATCTGGCATCAGGGAGAGAATGATAATGTCGAGAATACAGGGAAAGGTGTTTACAAGGAAAGGCTAAAAAAAATATTAGCACACATAAGGCAGCATGGTATTAAGGCGGATTTCCATATATGTGTAGCAAGCTACCATCCTTATGCAGCCAGTAAGCACAATGGGATAGATACACTTATCCAAAATGCACAGATTGAATTTGTAAAAGAAAATGAAACAACACAACTTTGTGTGAATACAGACTCAATTAATTTGGCAGGAGATAGATATGACGGGGTTCATTTTTCTGAAAAAGGGTTGGATAAATTTGCTGAAAAATTATACTATAGTATTGTAAAAACTAAATAATCTTTCAACTTTATAAATGCTTTTTTAACCGTTCAACAATTTTAGAGGTAGAAGAATCGGAATAAACACCATAGGCATTAATTACAACCCCTTTTATATTGTGTTTCTTCGATGAAATAGCAAAGACAATCATTTCATCTCCGGGATCCGTCTCTCCCTCAAAGCGGTAAGTTTCATCGATCTCAAATTCGTCTGGGGATAGTTGAGTTGATGTTTTATTGCAAACCAAACATTCTTGCTCAGTGTGGATTTTAAAATCGGTTACATACCCTCTTTTATAAAGATCATTCACCGCTTCACTCACCGTTTCATAATATATTTCTTTATGCATTGGCGATTTTTATTCTGTTATGATTTAATACTGTACTGCCGGGCAATCATCTTTCCCTCCCGGCCTGAATATAATTCCTATACGTAATTCCCATGCACGGTTGCGTATATCCATAGGTTCTGTTTCATAGGCATAAGCAAAAGGAGTATCAGGATTGTAGTGTAATTCTATAAACGGTTTAAAATTGGAGAAAACTATCTTTTCGAAACCAATACCGATTGAGGCACTAAAGTTGAACTTTTTGAATTTATCGGTGATCTCGGGAGATGTGGTCTTTTGTTTGAAAAGATATTCCACCCTTGGGCCGAATAATAAATAAGGGAAACCATCAAACGTTTCGTATTGAAGTTTCAGAAAATTATTCCAGCAGATATAATTCACTCTGTTTTGAAAAGTAGCAGTATCTTTTTTGTCTTTGCATCCTTTTTGGTTGTATTGGAATTCCGTAATCCATCGTATGTTATCACTATTAATAAATTCAGCCCGAACCGATCCGTTAAAGCCAATGCGGTTTTTCTTTTTAATTTTTTCTACGGATGAGTCCGGTTGGGCAATGAACCATAGTTGCTTTGCCTTTGTTACTCCCGCAGTAATTCCAATTCCTTGAAAAAACTGACTATAGCCTTGTGAAGCAGATAAGCAGAATGCGATAAAGAAGAAAAAATACTTTTTCATAATC
>CAZCJN010000024.1:17191-21179 GCA_964498865.1 uncultured Bacteroidia bacterium | reverse complement strand
CAACCGCTTTTTTAAAATTCCTTTTTGGAGCTGAAACACCAAATTGTATATGGGTGTCTGTAGCAGGTATTTCTATCCAGATAATTTTGTACGGGAAAACAACGACACTTGTTTCAGATAAAAATAATTTATTGAATATTTTTTTTCCGCTTAATCTTTCCTTCTTTTTTAAACCCAATTCAGACATTCCTATCCTAGAGCTTGTTTTAAATCAGTAATTAAATCTTCGGCATCTTCAATGCCTATACTTAGGCGCAATAAGGTATCAGTTACACCTACTCGTTCACGCTCTTCTTTGGGTATAGATGCATGTGTCATTGTGGCCGGATGATTGACAAGTGATTCCACTCCTCCTAATGATTCTGCCAGTGTAAAGACTTTAAAAGAGGAAGCAAGCTTAAACGTGCTTTCAAGGGTGGCATTCTTTGTAGTGAAGGAAAGCATTCCACCAAAATCCAACATTTGTTTTTTGGCTATCTCATGATTAGGATGGTCGGTAAATCCGGGCCAATATATTTTATCCACTTTAGGATGTGCTTTTAAATACTCTGCCACTTTTCGACCGTTTAAACAATGCCGTTCCATACGAATATGTAATGTTTTAATACCGCGTAATACAAGAAATGAATCCATGGGCCCTGGATTAGCTCCGCATGCATTTAGAATAAAAGCTAATTGCTCATAAAGTTTATCGTCATTCATGCAAAGAGCGCCCATCACTACGTCACTATGCCCACCTAGATATTTTGTCACAGAATGCATAACAATATCGGCACCGTGGTTCATCGGATTTTGAAGATAGGGAGATGCAAAAGTGTTATCTACTGCAAGCAAAATCTTGTGTTCTTTTGCAATTTTAGAACAAGCTGCAATGTCAATAATTTGCATGGTAGGGTTAGTTGGAGTTTCTATCCAAATAAGTTTTGTATTGCTATTAATGTGTCTCTTTATGTTTTCAGGATTTTTTACATCAATAAAATGAAATTTAATACCATAGTGTGAGAAGACTTTTGTAAACATTCGGTACGTTCCTCCATACAAATCATCTCCTGTAATTACTTCATCACCGGGGCGTAATAGTTTTGCTACAGCATCAGTGGCACCCATTCCACTTGAAAAGCATAAACCGTATTTTGCATTTTCCAATTCAGCAATACATTTTTCCAGCGCTATTCGGGTAGGGTTTTTTCCACGTGCATAGGCATAGCCTTTATGTTTTCCGGGAGACTCTTGGGCATAGGTAGAGGTTTGGTAGATAGGAGTCATAACAGCACCGGTAGAAGGGTCCGGCTCCTGACCTGCATGTATGGCTTTAGTTCCGAATTTCATGATATAAATATTTAGTGATAAACAAAGGTAGTTTTTCCTATAATATTAAGAATCTGTTTTATTTGCATCTTCGCACTCTTGATTATATGAATAAAAAAGTACAAGCCCATCTTGCGCTCTTTATTGCACAGGTAATTTATGCTGCCAGTTTTCCCATAGCTAAAATTGTGATGGAAGAGATTCCGTATAACGTATTAGTTGTTCTAAGAGGTATGGGTGCTATTGTTTTATTTTGGGCTTCATCGTTAATCATTAATGAAAAAGTAGAAAGAAAAGATTTCGGGAGATTATTTGTTTTAGGCATTTGTGGTGTAGCCATCAACCAATCACTTTTTTTAAAAGGATTGCATCTTACATCACCTATCAATGCTGCTATTATGATGATATCTACTCCTATTTTAGTACTTATTATAGCAAGTTTGCTGGTGAAAGAAAAAATAACCCTCATACGAGCTATTGGTATTTTAATTGGCTTTTTGGGTGCAGCATTCTTGGTATCTAAAAATGTACATAGCGGTAATTCTAAAAGCGGAAATTTTATAGGGGATATATTGGTTTTTATTAATGCTTTATCATGGGGAACTTATTTGGTAATTGTGAAGCCCCTTATGAATAAATACCATACCATAACCATCCTTAAATGGGTATTTATTTTTGGCTTCTTATTTATCTTTCCTTTAGGCATTGGCGATGCACTAATAGTAGATTGGAAAGGAATAACAGGGAGAGTAATTGTCTATGCAGCGTTTGTGATAATATTTACCACATTCGTTGCATACTTGCTAAATACATTGGCTCTTAAAGAACTTTCTTCTTCTATTGTAAGCGTATATATTTATCTTCAACCCTTGCTTACAGCTTTTATTTCCATATTTATTTTTCGGAGCGATGTCATTACCTGGGAAAAAGCAACTGCTGCTCTCCTCATATTTATAGGAGTCTATCTGGCTGGTATTCAAAAGAAAAAAGCTGTAGGGGAAGGACTTGAACCTTCACGAGGAGATTAGCCGCAAGTTTTTACACCAACGATTTATTTCTTTTTCCCCACCCTCGAGACAAGAGGGTATGTCTGCCAAATTTCACCACCCCACAGTATGACCCCACTCGTAACCCCCTCTTCCAAGATAGGATAGAAGGGGAATGAGTTGAGGAATTTAAAGAACCAGAACAAATGTATTGGGGAAAACCTTATTTTATAAATAGTTTAAGTATAATTTGTTATTTTTACATTTATTTTAATAAAAATATTAATTAATTGAAATTATTATAAAATAATATGAAAGAATCAAATGAAAATTACCAGATTGATAATGTGGATAAAAAAATCATATCACTTTTAATGAAGGATGCTATGATGCCATATACAGAAATAGGGCATAGAGTGCTTATGTCAAGCGGCACTGTTCATGTACGCATGACCAATCTTCAAAAACAGGGCATTGTAAGAGGAACATCGTTGCTTCTGGACTATGCCAAGTTAGGATATGATCTTACTGCTTTTGTAGGAGTATATTTACAAAAAGGCTCTATTTACGATAAAGTGATAAAGCGATTGGAAAAAATACCCGAAGTAGTTGAAGCTCATTATACAACCGGTGTGTATAGCATTTTCATGAAGTTGGTTTGTAAAAATACAGAGCACCTTAGAGAGGTCCTGAACGTAAAAGTTCAATCGGTTGAGGGGATCTATAGGACAGAAACAATTGTTTCTCTTGAAGAAAGCATAAAAAGAAACATAGAAATTTAACTACTGTCTTTATGACTTTGTCTTTTCGCACCAGATGATACAAAGATTCACTATTGTTTCAACCGCTTTTTGCATGTCTTGTATAGAAATCCATTCCTGCTTTGAATGAAAAGCATGTTCACCGGCAAATATGTTCGGGCAGGGCAGTCCCATAAATGAAAGTCTTGAACCGTCTGTACCACCCCGAATGCTGCTTCTCTTAGGTTTAATACCACTTCGTTTTATCGCCTCTAAGGCATAGTTTACGACATGGGGGTATTTGCTTAATACACTTTTCATGTTCCTGTATTGAGGTTTACTATCAAATTGATAAGTACATGCCGGATATTTTTTAATTATTCTTTTTGTATGAGTGTGTAAAAGATTTTCAATTTTTTTCAGTCCTTTTTCAGAAAAATCCCTGATAATTAATTTGAGAACAATTTTTTCTATAGTTCCGCTTATTGATGTAGGGTGAATAAATCCTTTTTTCTTCTCGGTAGTTTCAGGTGAAAGTGTTTTTTTAGGTAACTTATCTATGATTTCCGCCGCTATTTTAATCGCACTTTGCATTTTTCCTTTTGCAAAACCCGGATGTACACTGTATCCATTAATGGTAATTATTATTCCATCGGCACAAAATGTTTCATCTTCCAGATACCCCAAGGTTGCTCCATCTATGGTATATGCGAAAGCAGCACCTAGTTTTTTCATATCTACCTTATCAACTCCTCGACCTATTTCTTCATCGGGCGTGAAAAGTAATTTAATGGTTCCATGTTCTATTTTCGGATTGTTGGTAAGATGGTAAACAGCGTCCATAATTTCAGCAACTCCTGCTTTATTATCTGCACCCAATAAGGTAGTACCATCGGCAGTAATAATATCTTCCCCTTTTTTATTTTTTAATTCATGGTGGTTTTTGGGAGAAAG
>CAZCJN010000024.1:0-17091 GCA_964498865.1 uncultured Bacteroidia bacterium | reverse complement strand
GTAGAAGAATTAGGATCAGACTGAGTATCTATCCGGACATAACGTAAAAATCTTTCTGTAACAGTGTGGTTGATTTTCATCTGCGGAGGTTATTTATATTTAGAATTAGATGGCACGGCTATATGAAAATGTTAGATGGCTATTATGAGGTCAAAAATAGCATTAGCAATTAAATTGTTAAAACAAAAAAAATAATACATTTGCGCTCGTTTTTATCATTATTGGCATCTTAGCTCAGTTGGTAGAGCAACGGACTGAAAATCCGTGTGTCACTGGTTCAACTCCAGTAGATGCCACAAGCCCGATTTCTTCTGTAGAATCGGGCTTTTTTTGTACCTAAATTTTAACCAGCTTAAAATAGTAAGGTGGGGAGTTTTTGATCTTTGTAAAATAGTATTGGTAATTAGCTCAAATCCATTGCGTGAATCAATAAGTTCTCAGCTTGTTTATGCTCATTTTTAATGAAACTATGAATGCTTCTTTTTTTGTGCTATTCTAATTTCTATTTCCGTTTTGATAATAGTCAATCCTGTTATCGAGTAACTCTTCAATTTTTCTTTTGTCCAATGCTTATCATTAGATATAATGTAATTAACAAGGGCATCCCGGATTTTTTTTTCAGTTTTTTCCATCTTAATTTTTATAAAGTCAGTAGTCATTTTGTCTGTTGGAATCAAACAGAAGCTCCCCGACCATTTTATCGAGGATACTTCTGCTGAGATTAACCAACCAAAAACAACATTAATAATGCAAGAACAGTTCTAGTACCATATTATAACATCAATTACTAAAAAAATATTTTGTTCTCTTATTTTAAATTAAACTCATTTACCAGCCAAACAAAAATTGCATTTGTCCATCCAAATCCGATTTGAGTTGGGTAGCGATTTTGATTTTGTATGCCGACTTCACATTTTACCACATTATATTTTTCCCAAAAATTTCCCGTTTCTCTGAAAATTCGGGCATTCATTTCTAACCATTTTCTGGCTATCCTTTCAGCATCACCTCTAAATCCATAATTAAGTAGTCCCTTAATTACAATCCATTGTTGTGGAGGCCATCCGTTAGGGTAGTCATGCTGCTTAATATCTTTTGACAATCCAAACCGCCGGGTATTTACTATTCCACCCTCCTGTTCAAATAACGGAAGGGCATATTTTCGAATCATATGCGCCTGCTTTTCGGTTGCAAGCTTTGCCCATAGAGGATAAAAGCCTGCAACAGAATAGAAGGTGCTTTTCTTCTTTTTTAATAGATTGAAATCGAAAAAAAACTTTGACTTATCATTCCACATTAATGATATAATCTGTTTTTTTCGCTTCTCTGCTTGTTCTTTATAGTATTTATGTTTATTCTGATTTTTTATTAACCTGTACGTTTCAGCTAAGTCGATTTGATATTTATATAGGCATGTATTAAGATCAATTGGAAGGTAATCTAGGCAGCGATCATTAAAACGGGATGTCATGTCCCACCCGGATTCATGTTCTGAACCCAAGTGAGTGATATGGTGATCACAGTAACGGGAAAGACCTTTGTAAACAATGTGCTTTTCTACAAGGTTTTCATTCATCCAGTATTTTTCGAGTTCCAACTCAGCAATCTTCATTGATTTTCTTAACCACGGCACATCTTTATCCACTGAGAATATTTCCAATATCATTGAAGTAAGGAAAGGAATCTGAGATGTTCCCAAATTATAATACCTGTTCCTCATTGGAATTATTCCAAAGCGTTTGAACATAAAACAAAAATTATCAACCATTCCCTTAGCTAGTGTAATTTTTTTGGATTTCAATAATCCAAGAATTATAAAATAACTATCCCAATAGAATTGATCATTTTTAAAAATAAAGGCATTGGCTGCAATAAATTTATTAGGAAGCCCGAAGTGTAATTGCTTATCCTTGGGATAATAACAAATAAGTTTATCCCAATAATTTTGAATATAGTGCAAACAATCAGCGTATGCTTTCTTATTAATCATATTTTTTCTTTGCTTGATGAATAACCCTTTGCGGAAATGGTATTTCTATCCCCCTTTTATCAAATGCAATTTTAATCCTCTTCCGAAGCTCTCCGGTTATATCCCATTGTTTAAGAGGTATGGTTTCCCCAAGGATTTTCAGAATAATTGCGGAATCGGAAAAATCTTCAACTCGCAAGAATTGAGGTGGTTGAATGATAAATTCTTTCCATTGAGAATCTGAGGCTAACTCTTTTCCTGTTTGGTTTATGACTTCAATAACATCTTCCAGTTTTGAATCATACGCGACACCAATGTTTAAATTTACTCTTGCAAATGTTTTTGAATGATTAGCCACTTTTTTTATTTCTCCGTGAGGTACATGGTGAACAGTTCCGTTTAGATCTCTTAAAACAGTAGCTCTTAAACTGATATCTTCCACAAGGCCACACGTGTTATCAAAACAAACCACATCACCTATCCGATATTGATTTTCAAGAATTATGAAAAGCCCAGATATAATATCCCGTATAAGATATTGTCCTCCAAAACCAAGTGCCAATCCTACGATACCGGCACCTGCCAAAATAGGACCAATCATTATCCCCATCTCCTGCAATATCATCAATCCGGCCATAGTTATAATAGAAATTTTCATGGCGGCTGAAAAAATCCGAATTAGTGTATATTCTCTTTTCTTTTCCGAATCTTTTGAAGAAAGGTCATCTGGAATGACTGTTGTTTTGACAATCCTTTCAATAAACTTATAAATGATTTTATTAAGAAAGTAAGCGCAGGCTATAATTACTAATATTTTACTACCATGCGACATGAGCCATGGAATCGATAGTGCTGCCCATCTTATAATTGTCTCTTTCATGTACATGATTTTTAAGTGGTCAATTCTGAATACTTGCCATTGTTTTTAATAAAGTAGCTGCCCATGAATATATATTATGGTCAACAATTACCTGTCTCATATGTTTTATCCGTTGATATTGCTCGTCAAGGGTCATCTCCAAGGCTAATTTTATTGCATCTGCAGACTTCTCAATATCGTAGGGATTAACAACGATCGATCCCTGAAGTTCTTGCGATGCTCCGGCAAAACGGCTAAGAATAAGAGTTCCATCATTGTGATTTCGTGAAGCGACAAATTCCTTGGCTACAAGGTTCATTCCGTCATGCAATGAGGTCACCATGCAAAAATTTGCCGAAGAATAGAAAGGTGCTATTTCTTCATGACTGTGGTGCCGTTTTAATAAAAGTATTGCCTTCCAGTTTTTTGATTTAAAGCGCCAATTGATACGGCTTGCTTCACTCTCCACCGCATTCATCATGTCCGAATAGCTTTTTAGTAGTGTCCTGCTTGGAGCGCCAATCTGAATGAAAGTAAATTTTCCTATATAGGATGGGTTCTTTTCTAAAAATCGTTCGATGGCAAGAAATTTTTCTACGATCCCCTTTGTATAATCAATTCGATCAACACCAATGCCCATATATTCGGCTTCAATACCATGTTCCTTTAGTAATTGAGAGGGGGGTATTCTTGTTACATTATTATCATAATCCTTCAGTGTAAATGCTATGCTGATAGGAAATGGCTTTACATAAGTAGTTTGTCCTCCTTTTTTTACTGAAAAATTATCCCAAGACACTCGCGCCTCCAAGACGCTATTAACTGTTTCCAGAAAGTGATTGCAATGATACTGGGTATGGAATCCTATCAAATCTGCTCCAAGCATTCCCTGTAATATCTCTCGTTGCCAAGGACATATTCCAAATGATTCAGGATTAGGCCAAGGGATATGCCAGAATATGGCCACTTTAGCATGGGGTTTTTCCTTTTTGATCAATTCGGGTAATAATGCAAAATGATAATCTTGTATTAGAATAAATGGCTGTTCTTCGTCACCTATTTCTTCAAGCACCGCTTTAGCAAAGTCCTCATTTACCTTTTTATAATAGTGCCAGTCCTTTTTTCTGAATGTAGGACGGGTGTGCGCAATATGACAAAGCGGCCATAACCCTTCATTGGAGAATCCATAGTAGAAATGATCTTCTTCTTCCTTTGTTTGCCATAACCGTTTCAAGGTGTATTTGGGATCTTCAGGAGGAACCTGTATTTTATCGTTCTTATCAACAGTTTCTTTATCTGCATCTCCTGTTCCAGATGCGATCCAAAGTCCACCACATGCCTTTAAAATGGGTTCCATAGCCGTAATCATTCCGCTTGCGGGTACAATGCATTTAATTTCTTTCCCCTCGTGAATGTGCATGTATGGCTCCCGGTTAGAAACAACTATCATTTTCTTGTTCTGCAAAATATTTTCCATTTCCACTTTTAACCGTTCGGGTGTCCATACCGCTTCTCCACTTGTCCTTAATCTCGCTTCTTCTTCAGCCTTTGCCTGTGCTTCGTGCATTGCCCTCGCAATTTGCATGATTTCTTTATGCAATGGGGCAAGAAATTTTGCAGGTGGTTGCTCATTTAACTCTTCTATGTTGCCGATACGTGTCGCCTTTATCCAATCTACAATCTTATCGATGGGATTGAAAATTCCCCAGCGGATTATTATGATGGTAATTAAGGAAACCAACAATGCCTGAAAAAACCATCGCAAGAAATTACGAAGCCAAATACTGCTGATAATGTTGTCTATGTATTCTGCATCTGTATAAAAAATAATAGCATTATTCGATACATCTTCTCTCTTTACAAGCTTAATATATTGGTAAATACTTTTCCCTTTCACTGATATGAAGGTTCCAATTGCACTATCAGCTGCTATTGATTGTGAAATGTAGTCCAGCGACTGGTCAATAAAACCATTAGCCGAGGCGTTGCTTATAATACTATCGTTATTATAATAAATTACAATGCCAAGCAAATCATATTTACTGTTGATACTGTCGAGAAAGTGTTCAATATTCCCATGACTAGTTTTTTCATAAAAAAGTATATTTCCCTCAGATAATTCATCTGCCACCTGTATTACACGCATTTCAAGTTCACTATTTAGCTTAGTTTTTTCAGAAGCGATCTGATAAAAAGTAAAGCCAAATGCTACCAACCCGACAGCAAGAATAATTGAAAGTATGAGGGCAAGGTTTAATTTCATAGTAGTTCTAATAATTGTAATACGTTTTTCGGTGCATCCAATCTATATTTAGCAGATGTATTCCCGCTTCCTACCTTAATTGTAAATGAATTCTCATTGTCTTTAAGTACCTCAAACATATCCTCATCAGTTACGTCATCACCTATTGATAAAATGCAATCGTAAGTGTTCTGTGCTATTAAATTGTTCACAGATCTCCCTTTGCCGATGCCGTTATGCAATAGTTCAACAACCTTATTGCCATCTAATATTTTTAACACAGAAAAATGAATATTATTATCTAAGAGTCTAATTAACTCTCTTGAATAGGTATGCCCAGCTTCTGTTTCGGAATTCCGATAATGCCATGCTAAGGAAAAAGATTTTTCTTCGATAAATGAACCAGGGCATTTCGATGTTATTTCATTTAGTGATAATAGAACTTCTTTTTTCCAAAAAATCACATCATTTATCTGCTCTTTCCATGTTCCATTTTCTTTTATCATCGCTCCGTGTTCAGCAATAATATCAATAGGAAGATGCCCTATTAGTTTGTCAATGCTTTTATATTCTCTACCTGTTATAATTATAACTTTTGTGCAGGGGGTGCAGCTTAATTTATAGAGAATATTTAACAAATCTACCGATGGCTTTGCTTCATCAGGTGTTAATGTGAAATTAACCAGTGTTCCATCATAGTCCAGCAGTATGAGTCTGTTATGTGCCTTTTTATATTTTGATATTAGTTCCATTTATTAATTCAGAAATATGCTTCACAATACATCGGAAATAAATCCTTTCTGCGAAAACACACACCTTAAAAGATAATTTAGATTTTAACTTTAACGCAACGCCTTTATGGCTAATAATGACTTGCCAGGTTTTTGTGCTTAGTTTTTAAATAGAACAAACTTGTGTACAAGAAGTTCCAACGTAACAATAGACACACTTTCCTAAGAAACTATGAAAATAACGGGAGGACCGCGCTCATCATCCCCAAAATAAGGGCAGAAAGAATATAATGTTTCTAGGAAATAAGGAGATGTAACTTTAAAATCAATTATCTTAAAATACTGTTCGTCTGCAAAGTAGACCAAGGTAGGTTGAATAGCTTTCTTTCGCTTCTTCCATTTTTTAGAACATAGAATGGAACCCGCCTTTTCGGAATCAACTGTGCTTAGATGCAAATCGGATAGATTCTGCTCAAAACTATTTTCAAATTTGTTTAATGCAAAAAATGAATCCAAAGAAAATGTATAATCGAATGCCGCATGGGTATTGTTAATCCCACACAAACTGAATAAAATCAATATAAAAACAACTCTTTTCACAAGGCAAACTTAAGTAAATTTCTCCATTGTTTTTTTATAGGGGAAGTATTCTTAATTATAATTTGTCAAATTATCTAATTTTACCAGCATGACAATGTCGTTCCAAGGATTCTTAGATAAAGTCAATAACTGGCATTTACGTAATATTAATAACAAGACGTTCCTCATTCTTGTGGCTATTGTTGTAGGACTTGTTGCAGGGCTTGCTGCGATTGTGTTGAAAATAGTAGTCCATAATATCCAGCACTTACTTCAGACTATTCTTGAAAATCCATCTTTTAATTTTCTTCTTTTTATTTTTCCTCTTATTGGAATTTTACTTACTGTATTTTATGTGCAACGTTTTCGTAAAGGAAAGATAGGCAGGGGCGTTTCCAGTATCCTTATTTCGATAGCAAAACGTTCCAGTAATATTGATCGTGACAAAACATATTCGCATATGATTACAAGTGCACTCACCGTTGGATTTGGTGGTTCGGCCGGACTCGAAGCACCCATTGTTGTAACAGGCGCTGCGATTGGCTCTGTATCGGCAAGGGATCTGAAGATGAATTATCGCGAACGTACACTGATGCTTGCTTGCGGAGTGGCTGCCGGAATTTCAGCCATTTTTAATAGCCCGATTGCTGGAGTATTGTTTGCTGTAGAAGTGATTCTCGTTGAATTTTCTCTTCCCGCTTTCGTTCCTCTTTTGATCGCTTCTGCAACAGCATCTGTATTATCAAATCTCCTTTACAAAGACCAACTTTTTTTCCTTATTACAAAGGGCTGGCACATGAAAGCTATTCCATTTTATGTGCTTTTGGGAATATTGATGGCATTCATTTCGGTTTATGTAACACGTGTAGCAGGTTTTGTAGAAGGGCAGTTCAAATCAAAAAAAAGACCCTACTTCAAAGCCGTTACTGGAGGAATTGTACTTGGTGTTATGATATTTATTCTTCCTCCGCTTTATGGGGAAGGATATTATTCCATTAGAAATCTCCTGTCGGGAAACTATGAACATCTATTGGACAACAGCCTGTTTTCTGGACTCTCAGATAGTGCATGGTTTATTATTCTCATCGCTACAATCATTGTATTTGTCAAGATTATTGCTACATCCATAACCATTGGCGCAGGAGGAAACGGAGGAATATTTGCCCCTTCTCTTTTCATTGGTGCGATGACGGGGTTTATTTTTGCTTATGCTTTGAATCTTACCGGATTAGTTGAACTGACCATACCTAATTTTATTGTAGCAGCAATGGCGGGCGCATTAAGCGGAGTAATGCACGCACCGCTCACAGCCATATTTCTGATTGCTGAAATCACCGGAGGATATGTTTTATTTGTTCCGCTGATGATTGTTTCATCAATTTCATTTCTAATAACAAAATATTTTGAGCCATACTCAATTTATATGAAGAAATTGGTTGAAAAAGGTTTGCATACTAAAGACAGGGACAGAACGGTGCTCAACCGGATAAAGCTGAAAAGCATTCTTGAGACAGATTTTATTTCTGTAATACCATCCGATACGCTTGGTCAATTAGTGGATAAGATCGAACACTCCAAACGAAATATTTTTCCTGTTCTTGATGAGGATGGGCATTTACAGGGGGTGATTTCGCTCGATAATATCCGGGAAGTAATGTTTCATCACGAACAATATGATAAAATATACGTCAAAGATTTAATGACGAAACCACCCTGCATTCTTGATATAAACGAGGAGATGCATGATGTGATGAAAAAATTTGATGTTTATAATTCGTGGAACTTGCCTGTGACGGAAGCAAATAAATACATAGGCTTTGTTTCTAAGTCAACAATTTTTACTAGATATAGAAGCTTACTTATCCGTCAGTCGGAACAAATTTACTCTTAATCAATATTCTCATTTGAATATCAGGAGTTTTCTCAGTAATAATCTCGATATCTTGAAATGTGGGATGATTAGGTGGAGAAATGTTATACAATTCTGAATATTATCTACTCTTCTCCCTTAAATTTTTAACCTTAGATACTATACAAAGACTGAATATCCGTGTCTCACTGGTTCAACTCTGGTAGATGCCACATAATGTAAAAAAGCGTTCGGTATTTACCGAACGCTTTTTTTGTGCACAAAAATGTATAAGATACTTTTTTGTTAAAAACTGTATTTTACAACTATCATCAGTTCTTCTACATTATTTAATTGAGCCAGCACACCTGATAAAGTGAATGTTGTATCTAATTCAATAGTAGAATTGATTCCTCTGCACAGTTTCCATGCATCCACTCTTGAAAGATTAAGAGAAGCTCCATCTATCTTTATAGTAAATGATGCCGGATTGCCTTTTACTTTCGCTACAAACATTACATCTTCAATCGCAGTATCCAATGTTTGTGCCATATAGGGCAATCTTGATTTATCTATTTTCAAATTTACTGTGCCGTTGGTTTTCAACAGATGCCATTCGTTGGTAAGATCATGCTTCATATTGATTGCAATATGTAGGCCGTTCTGACTAAGCTGTTGTTTTATGGCAGCTAAATTGTCTCTAAGGGATGTATTTGCAAGATTTTTTAAACCGGATCCTCCTTCTCTTGATGTGTATTTAATATGTACCACCACATCCGAAATAGTGTTATAATCAAATTGTCTGGCTTCAGTGGGAAGTTCCAGCCTCCAGCTACTGATAGCTCCTGTGCCTTCAAATGGTAAATAACGTTCATCTCTAAAATTTAATTCAAATACTCCGCTGTCATTTTGTGCATTGCTTGCCGCAATGGATTGTATAGAACCTACATTGTAAATGAAACGCTCGTCATTACCGGGGTCTTCAGTATATCCCGTTGCTGCAAGATTATCGGGGTTTGTATTTTTCCTGTATTTGTTATTTATCAGCGAAAGTTTAGCACTTACCGAAGTATAAGGACCGGCAATGCAGGGTAAGCTTATGCTAACCGATTTCATGCGTCTGAAATATTGTCCTGCATAATCTACGTCATATAAAACTTCAGGAATTTCAAAATCACAAACGCCGGTTGCGCGAAGACGTATCAGTGCTAATGGATCTAACAAAGCCAGAGAAACGTGTTTAGTGATTTCGTATTCACGTTTGTTCTTATCAAGGTAATTGGTTTCCATTCTTTTGATATCATGGATCAAACGGTCAGCACTTTGTAATCCTTTCTTCATACTATCCCAATAACCATAAGAAATAAAATTATCATTATTCCCCAGCTCGAAATGATAGCTTCTTTCCGCTTTTTTAGCAATGTCATGAGATAGTTTATAGGCGCTGAAATAAACAGAGCTTACCTGGCCTATCATCCAATCGTATAATTCTTTATTGGTGAATTTAGATCGCATGAATTCATCTGTCTTCTTTGCATTATCAATTTGCAGTTCATGATTTTTTAAATCTGTTTCTGCAATTTCTTTCCTGATCTCTGCTGCTGAAATTTGTTTTTCAATCGAATCCAATTCTTTTTTAGCTAAACGTTCTTGTAGTTTCCAATCATCGAAACGTCTTTCATAGCCACCAAGAATAGAAGCGCTGTTTGCTTCAAAAGAAGCTACTGTACTTAATACTCCAAGTATATCAGCGCCTATATTAGTGGCTTTTGATATAGCGGAACCACCCATTTGAACCACTACTTTAGGAGAACCACCAAAACCTGCTGCTCCAAGATGAAATTCTGGTATTAATGCCAGTGCTCCTGCCACTGTACGAACGATTTGAGAAGCAGTTTGATATTCATTTGCCTCTTTCAATTTATCAAGGTTAAGCTGCTCCTTTGCAATTATTTTTTGAATGTTGGCATAATAGTTATTTCTTTCTTCAGTAACTTTCTTAGTTCTTTTTAATATCTCTATCTGCTCACCTGATTCTTTGATCTGAAGCTTCTTCACATCTTTTGCAGCATTCAATACTTTTATTTCTAATTCGCTGCGTAGTAAAGACATGGCTTCTGCATCTTTCTTTTCCAATGCTTGTAATAGAGAACTTCCTAAGTTTCTTACTTCTTGTGCAAGCTCCGTAGCTTTTTGAGAAAGTACATTAAAACGATAATAAGGAGTAGGGGCATTAAGCCCTGCAATCACTGAGGAAATATCCAGACCTGATGCTGCTGCACGAACCAGCATAGCTGGATCTATTGGAGGTGCGAATAAGGCAAGGCTACGTTCAATACCATCGATATTTTGACAATGACGAATTTTAAATAACCTGTCCGCAATTTTATCCCAGTAAGCCAACATTTGGTCATTTTGAGGAATGCAGAAATAAAGCATTGATAACGTAAAAGGCGGTGGCGGTAATTCATCGCCACCTTCCGGTAAAACAGATAGATCGGGAAGAATATTTTCCAGATCTATTAACGCATTTCCGAAGGCGTCCAGTTTATTTTCAATTTGGTTATAAGTTTCATACGGTGCTTTAACTACAGGGGGAACAATTCGTGGTTTAGGCCCCAGTAGTTTATCGGCAAGGATATACATCTGTGTTGCCTGTGCTATGGATTCCATGGTGTCTTGCCTGAATAGATAATCTCCCCATTCAGTGAGATTATTAATATATTTCATCAGCAATGCCTTTTGGTACGCAACGGGCCTGAATCTGGCTACTACATCCGGCTTGAAAGGTTTGTCTCTCCATTGATTGATTGCAAATTCCAATTCTATTCTTTCAGGAGTTGTCGGGTCAGCTATTTTATACAATAGAGTATCGATGCGCTGATTGATATAATCTGCATCCTGATTTAAATAAAATGGTTTAGTAACCCAATATTTCTGCGGTGTATTTCCTTTCAATGCGCCTGTCGGATTAAACATGTAATGGAACCAGGTTAACGCATCTTCAAATTTTTGATTTTGAGTTAAACGGGTTGCTAATAGAAGAGGAACATGAAAGAACAGTTCCCAATTGTAGCAACTGTAGCTGCCATCACTGGTAAAATCAAGATCTTCAATAGGGTAGGTTAATGATTTAGTACCATTTTCATTTGTAACAAGAAGCTTGGGAACGACCTGTGAGTTGGGTTCATAATAAGATTTAAAATCAAAATTACTTTTTTGCAATTGTGTTTCCCGCTTCATTAATTCCGGAATTCCATCTTTATAAAGTGTTTTTTTCAACGGGCAAACAAGAGGATGATACATATTTTTGAATTGTTCCCCATATTTTAAGGTTCCGTATACTTTAAATTCACTTACGATGCGCTGGTATTCATTGTCTGCCAAGAGTTCTGCAATTAATGCATTAATATCCTGGGTAGGATCGGCTTGGTATTTAGCAAGGTATTTATTGAACAATGCAAATATGTCTTCTATCAATTGCATTACATCAGATCCTGTTCTTTTTACAGGAATAGGATCACCCGTTTGATCTTCTTTATCAAGTTTATAAAAACCGGGAATAATAACGTAAGCGTGTTTGCTGTCTTCTTCAAAATATGGTAAGAGTGTGCCTAATGGTATTTTAAGATTCCACCGGTGATCACTGCTGAACGTATTATTTTTCAATACTTGTAGCAGTAGATATTCAAAAAGCAGAACAATAAGATCAATGCTTGTAAACTGATGAGGATAAGTTAAACGGAAATTGCCGGGAGTTTTATGCAGGATCTCATAGAATTGAAATAATGAAATTCCATTTCTTACTGCAAGCTCGTCACCGGTAATCATATTTGCTTCATTATACCTTTGTGATTTGAGCCATGCATCTTTAAAATCAGGGAAAAAGTCAGGGAAGTTTTGACTTCCTTGAAATACTAATTCGGGATACCCCTTGCAACCGGTTAAATTAAAAATGCCATTTATTTGCTGGTATTCATCTATGTCTAAAGAAGTACTGAAGAACCAAACTTGTTCTCCCAGCTCAAAATAGAGCATATTGTAGATATCCTTTGGTAATTCGTCCGTAGTATAATTAGACGGAGTAAGAATACCTTCTTTAGAAACTTTTTTTGGCTGCCATTTATTGTTGGCCAACTCGCTGATAGCAAGCTGTATCTTTAATTTTCGTTTTGGTTTATCTATGTTTACCTGAGTGTTTGCAGTTGCAGGAGGAATAGTAGCTTTTTGATTTGGATCAGGCTCTTCGGTATACATTGGCCATGCAAGGCAAAGCCTGTTGTTGCGTACAAAGGCTAATAATTGATCTCCCGAAATATCCAATTCTACTTTTTCCCAAGGAGTCCAATAACGTTCTTGTTCAAATCTTCTGTAATAATAAATAGCAGGGTCACCTCCTTTAGTTCTTGCAAATACATGCATGGTTTTAATATCACTTTGATACCAGGTAGCCATCACTTCAAGGAAGGCAATGTTGTCTAGTTTTTCAAGATAATTGATCAGCGCACCTTCGGCAGTAAGATTGGTTAATTCGTTTTGCTGCAATTCATTTTCAAATTCTGTGAAGAGAAATGATTTGTCATCCCTTAAGTCCGGCTCAATCCAGTTTTCAGGATATAGGAAAACTTTACGGTTGGCTTCCCATACACGGTAGTTTTTCATCCATTGCCATTGTTTCCAATTTACATCGTTATCCACATCAGCTGCAGCCTTTGGTTCAAGACCCATAAGGCAGCGTTGGACAAAAAGCTGTATTGTTCCGTGCGCTTGTACAATACGCGAAGAAGGCATGCAGGCTTCCATTTCAACATCCACTAAGAAATAATCGAACAGATCATTTTCATCTTTCATTTCGGGATTTACTGCTAATAAGTAGGCTACTAATGCATTTCTTTTTTGCGGACGAATGGTGTCCATTATCTCTTTTAAAGTACCTAACCAGGTATCCTCATCATAACGTGCTTTTAAAGCAGTACGCAATAAATTAACATCATTTGTTAAGAGAATGGGTTTTATGTATTCGACTAGCTGTGAAATATCGGCCCCAAGCGTTCTTAAACTTTCCGCACAATTCATTACTCGTATCCATGTTTTTACATCTTTGTAATTATTGAAATTAAATACGGAGAATAAATAAGCATCAATGTCGTCGATGCTGTTTTTCTCATAGCCGGTCAGTAGAGAAAAGGCTTCTATAAACTCTGCTCTTGTTGCGGTACTTCCCGGTAGCAGCATGGAAGCTATGCTGAAAAATGAAATTTGATTTTCTGCATCAGTTGGATCCACTACAGGTGTAAATTGTTTTGCAAGGTCTATCATTCCTGCAAAAGCAATGTATTTGCTATAGTCGATAGGGAGTTGTCCTGCATCATATGGAATGCTATCCCATTCGAACCAGCCCAATGATTTATTATTGGCAAAGGTCCATTCTGCCTGATCTGTACTTAGCTTAAATGTATTGATCAATGGCAGTAATTTTTGCAATAACATTAGCGCTGCATATTGATTACTGAAAGCAATTTTTGTAACGGCAGGGAGAACAGGAATTACATGGGTTGTATTTGTATCAATTAAAGCATCTGTCTGAAGAAGATTTGAGAGTAATCCTTTGCCTGGTGCTGGTTGTTTTAACTCAGCATATTTGAACACAACTTTTATTAATTCTAAATCTGCTTTAAAACTAGTAGAGATAGTTTGTTCAAGAATAACCTGTTTGCCTGCTTCCAGCTGAAATACAGCAATGGAATCTAAAAAAGCTTTTAAAAGATTTCTTCCTGAAGCAATATTATATTTCGGTGTGGTAATGACAAGTTGTGCCTGTGCTGCTGCTAATGCTGCATTTGCTGTTGCAATTTCTGCAGGTGTAGTTGCCTTTTTTAATAAGTCCTGTGCAGATCTCAATGCGAGTAATGCTATTTCATGATCTAAAATATCCTGTGCCTTTGTAAGGGCAACACCTTCTAACTCATCAATTTTGTTTTTGATTTGGGTGGTGTTAAATAGGCTTCCCAATTTTACATCAACAAAGTTTTTAGCATTGGCAGCACTTGTCCAATCTTTGTCAATGAATTCAAGGAATGTTTTTACATCTTCTTCTGCGATTCCATTAAGTTTGGATAGTTCATTCTGTACTATTTCCTTTTGTTCGTTTGCTGAAAGCGTATCGTCGAAACGAGATTTGTTTAATGCAAAATTGCTCTGATAATCCTTTTGAAGTTTTTCCAGAATTTGTTTGATCTTATCATCAATGTTCGGAATATCAGTAGCTTCATGGCGAAGCATAAATTTAACATCAGCAGCTTTTAAAGGAGATTTTTTAAATTCTTCAGCAGCATTTATGAAATCTAATGTTTTCTTAGGTGAGTCAGAAATATTCAAATTGGTAAGACCAATAAGTATTACAAAGTCATCTGTTTTTAATTTTAACTTCTTTATTAACCTTGAAGCAGCCAATAAATAACTCAGGTTAGAGAAATTGAGTTTTCCATCCGGAAGAAGAGGTAAAAGTTTTTCTAAATCCTGTTCTTTGATCTGTAGGCTAACAGAAAGGGTGGTTGTTAAATTACTTAACAATTGTGAGCCATTCACTTTTTCAGGCAATAAGTGTTCATCTATAAAACCATTTTTTGCTTTGTTTAAAAATAGTTGCTGATATAATGGAGTAGGGGCATTGTCATTTAATTCTTCATGCGGAATTTCCCCATAAAACCCAATTAGTTCATCTATTTTAATTCCGGTTTTTTCAGAAATTTGTTTCAGTAGTGCAGCTTGTATAAGGCAAGCGTCTACAAGAGAGTCATTCCCTAATTTTGTTTGCGAAATGATTTCATTCAATACTTCTAATTTCCATCCTGTTTTCTTTTGTAATCGAAGGAATCGATGGATACGATCAAGAGCTGCTTCATCCAGATTGGCAATTTCTTTTTTTGCTGTATCACAAGTGAGATCAAGATGTTTAATGAAAAGCTTATCATTTGGATCAATAAAAGATAACGCTAAAAGTAAATCCAATTCTTTGTATGTAAGGCTCGTCTTATCCAGAAAATGATCTACTCTTTTCATATAATCCAGAACGTTTCCATTGATAGGAGGGTTATCCCATTGAGCTGGTGCATTCCAGATTAATTGTTGATCAACTAAAGTTGCTTTTGGAGAAACAATTAATTTTCTTTCAGCATCTGTTAAGTCGAGTTTTTCAGATGCAATGGATTCATCGGCAGGAATTCCGCTTACTTGAAAATCCTGCATTAACGTAGCTCTTGAAAGATCGAAGCGATTAAAATAAGCTTTTGCTTCCGTATGATTTAAATCGAAAGGGAGTTTAAAAGCGAATGTTTGTTTGCTCAGCTCTTTATAAGCGTCAAGATTTACATATTCAGGTGCAGCGTCTAATTCCGCAGCAGAGGAAAGAGTTTGTTTCAGGCGGAATATTTTGTATTTGTTCCCTCCTGTATTGATAACTTTACAAACTACTTTTTTATCGCGTAAATAATGAGGTAATGTAGTAGATGAGCCGGTAGTTGTTTCTGTCTCAAATAGTAGTGCCTGATCCGTTACCGGTAATCCGGCTGTTTGTAAGGTGGAAAGGAGTGCTGCAGATATTTTTCCCTTTAATGGGTCTGCTCCATCTGATAAAACGCCAGTATAATTTATACCGGGATCAGGAGCTGTTGCTTCTTCCAGTAATTCACAAACCAAATCAATGTACTTAACTGGTGTATTTGCATTTTCGCAACCCAGGTCAATATTCCCTAAATCAGGGCGGCGTTCAAAAAGTACATCTTTAGCTAAGTTGGAAGTTACGTGTGGTGTAACGGTTACATCTGTTACACTTCTTTTATTTAAAAATTGAAGAAGTTCTACGAGGTAAGCGGCAGGACTGTATACGGAACGACAATGTTCGCAGGCGCAGGTGTCAGTAAGCTTGAAAAGTGTTTTTAAGTTAGGGAAATCTTTGCTCACCGCTTCCAGTTTTTTTGCCAGTGAGGAAGTCTCTATTGCAGCTATATCCATCGCTCTCATGGTGTCTTGTAATTCTCCCACTATAAGCATAGCTGCTGTATTTACGCTCGATGCTTTTTTAAATATTCTTTTTGCTTCTTTTGTTTTTATGCCTGCTTTAGGCGCAATTTCATTTACAAAGCGCGTTTCCCCTGCCGCTACAATGCTTTGTGCAGAGTGAATATTTTCTTTGTGCAGCGCATTTACTTTGCTATAGTTAGGTACTAACTTGAAAACACGCTGAATCGATTTTAATTCTTCTTTTATAGTATCACCTTCTTTTCTAGCTACTTTTTTTTCTTTTAAAAAAAGATCTACATTGTGTTTTATCAGGTCAAACTCTTCGTGTTTGCTTAAAAAAGAAACTATAGCATCATGATTTTTTAATACGGGTTTTTTCTCTCTTTCCAGTTGTGCTGTAAATGCAACAGTTGGAAATTCTTTTTCCATTTTACGCACAATATTAGAAGCCATTAAACCGATGGTATTTTTATTCCCGGCATTTAACCCGCTTCTGTCTTTTACATTTGTCAATTCATTTACCCAGTCTTTCTTATTTAATTTGGCCAATCTTTTTACATCTTCCGGTTTTGTTATTTTTTTCGACTTAAGTATATGAGGGATAATGTCGTTGTCAGCGCCAAATAATTGGGCTAAAACAACATTTGTTTTTGCATGAGTGGAATTAGTTTCGTTGCTGAAGAAGGAAGGGCTGGTTATTTTTTCAAAAAAGACATTCAGGTCATTCTTGTTTTCCTCAAAAAGGTTTTGCACTTCCTGTATTTTACCATCCAATACAAACTTAGAAATGGTACTTATTACTTTTTTTGGATGTTCATTTTTATAATATTCTTCTGCTCT
>CAZCJN010000023.1:0-21742 GCA_964498865.1 uncultured Bacteroidia bacterium | reverse complement strand
GATGAAAATGATAACGTAGTGATCATTTGTTCCATCGAAAACTTTGATCCTATGGGTATCCATACCGGTGATTCTGTAACCGTGGCCCCTGCTATGACGCTTTCAGACACCTGCTACCAGCGAATGAGAGATGCTGCCATAAAATGTATGAATGGTATAGGGCACTTTGCAGGAGGCTGCAACATACAGTTTGCGGTGAATCCTGAAAATGAAAATGAAATGATCGTGATCGAAATAAATCCACGCGTTTCAAGATCATCGGCATTAGCTTCTAAAGCTACAGGATATCCCATTGCAAAAATTGCTGCTAAGCTTGCAATTGGTTATCATTTAGATGAGTTAAAAAATCAAATTACAAAATCCACCTCTGCTTATTTTGAACCCACCATTGATTATGTGATTGTAAAAGTTCCACGTTGGAACTTCGATAAGTTTAAAGGAAGTGACCGCCATCTGGGCTTACAAATGAAATCGGTGGGAGAATCAATGGGTATAGGAAGAAGTTTTCAGGAAGCCTTGCAAAAAGCCTGTCAATCATTAGAAATAAAACGTAACGGGTTAGGAGCTGATGGCAGAGAGATCGCCGATCAAAAAACATTATTGGAGAATTTAGAAAAACCTTTATGGAATCGCTTATTTCACGTATACGATGCATTTAAAATCGGTATTCCTTTTAAAACAATTCAAAAGCTTACAAAGATAGATCCCTGGTTTTTAAATCAGATAGAAGAAATGATCGCTTTGGAAAGAGAAATTGAAAAACACTCTTTAGAAAACATAACGAAGCCGTTGTTGCTTGAAGCTAAACAAAAAGGTTATGCTGACAGACAAATCGCACACCTACTTAATTGTTTAGAATCTCAAGTATACAAGAAACGTGAAGAACTCGGAATAAAACGTGTATACAAATTAGTTGATACCTGTGCTGCAGAGTTTGAAGCAAAAACTCCTTACTACTACTCTACCTTCGAAGAAGAGAACGAATCCATTCCTTCCAACAAAAAGAAAGTGGTGATATTGGGCTCGGGACCCAACCGCATCGGACAAGGAATTGAATTTGATTATTCCTGCGTGCACGGTGTGTTGGCAGCCAAAGAATCGGGTTACGAAACCATCATGATTAATTGCAATCCGGAAACTGTTTCTACCGACTTCGACATCGCCGATAAATTATATTTCGAACCTGTGTTCTGGGAACATGTGTACGAAATCATTCAACATGAAAAACCCGAAGGAGTAATTGTTCAGTTAGGCGGACAAACGGCGTTAAAGCTGGCAGAAAAAATGGAGAAGTACGGAATTAAAATCATAGGTACTTCTTTTGCTTCGATAGATTTGGCAGAAGACAGAGGAAGTTTCTCAACTCTACTCAGCAAATTAGATATTCCTTATCCTAAGTTTGGCGTTGCCGAAGATGCCGAGCAAGCCATAAAATTATCGCGCGAGCTTGGCTTTCCGCTCTTAGTTCGTCCTTCGTATGTGTTAGGCGGACAAAGCATGAAGATTGTTATCAACGAACAAGAATTAGAAGAGCATATCATTAAAATTTTGCAAGATATTCCCGGCAACAAAATCCTACTCGATCACTTTTTAGAAAATGCCATAGAAGCCGAAAGCGATTCTATCTGCGACGGAAAAGATGTTTACATCATGGGCATCATGGAACACATAGAACCGGCAGGAATCCACTCGGGCGATTCCAATGCGGTGCTTCCTCCGTTCGATTTACCCGATGAAGTAATTAAAAAGATTGAAGAGTACACCAAGAAAATTGCTTTGGCACTTCAAACCAAAGGGCTCATCAATATTCAGTTTGCAATTAAATCTCCCACAGGAAAAGAAAAAGAATGGAAGGTATATATCATCGAAGCAAATCCGCGTGCTTCGCGCTCCATGCCTTTTATTGCCAAAGCCTACGACGAACCGTATATCAACTATGCAACAAAGGTGATGCTGGGCGTGAAGTCGGTAAAAGATTTCAAGTTCAATCCTAAGAAGCATGGCTATGCTATTAAAGTACCTGTGTTCTCTTTCGAAAAATTCCAGGACGTAAATAAAGAATTAGGCCCTGAGATGAAATCAACCGGAGAAGCTATTTACTTCATTGATGATTTACAGGATGAATTCTTTCAGAAAGTTTATGCCGAAAGAAATCTTTATTTAAGTAGATAAGATCAGTTAATCGTTATCGGTTAATCATTAACAGGCAAAGACAACTATTCACTGATAACTAATAACTATTAACTAATAACTATTCACTATTAACTGATAACTAGTAACAATTCATATTAACAGTTAAATGGCAACACCACATCCCCAGCAACCCGAAACAAACAAACAAACATCTTCTCCTTTCAGCAACAAACCCTGGCTGGGTCATCTTGTAGCTGTTGGCGTATTCTTGCTTATTAGTTTGATTTATTTCTATCCTGTAATCGTTCAAAACAAAACGCTTTATCAGATGGATATTGCCAAAACAAAAGGCGTATCGAAATCTATTAGCGACTACAGAGATAAATATCATGAAGAGCCGCTATGGTCGGATGCTATCTTCAGCGGAATGCCTACCTATCTTATCTCTACACGTTATGTTGCCAGCAATTTAGAATATGTAAACAAAGTTTTTTCGGTTTTCATTCCTCATCCTGTGCGCTATGTTTTTCTTTGCTGCATAGGATTTTATTTTTTACTGATTGTCTTACGGGTGAACCCCTGGCTATCTATTCTAGGCGGTTTAGCCTTTGGACTCTCCTCCTACTTTTTCATTTGTGTAGAAGTAGGACATAATTCCAAGATGGCAGCCATCGCTTACATGGCGCCGGTGCTGGCAGGAATCATACTCACCTATCGAGGGAGATTATTGACAGGCTTAGCGATAACTACTTTATTTCTTGCCATGGAAATATTCAGCGGGCATCCGCAGATTACCTATTACTTAGGATTTATCATTGCCATTTACGCGCTATCCGAATTATTCAAAGCCTACAAAAACAAACAGCTTCCTGCTTTTTTAAAACAATCAGGATTATTAATGATAGCAGCCATTCTTGCACTGAGCATAAATATTACCAGCTTGTGGGCTATTGCCGATTATGGAAAATACACCATGCGTGGCGGAACCGAATTAACCATTAATCCGGATGGAAGCCCGAATACACACAACACCACATCAGGTTTAGATAAAGATTATGCCTTTGCCTGGAGCTATGGCGTAGGAGAAACCTATTCGCTGCTCATACCAAACATAAAAGGAGGCGGTTCTTTTCCTATAGGTAATAACGAGAGTGCTTTAAAAAATGTAGCACCCGAGAACAGAGAAAACGTAGCACGTATGTCGCAGTACTTTGGCGACCAGCCTTTCACCATGGGACCTGTATATGTAGGAGCCATCGTGATGTTTTTATTTTTCTTAGGAATTTTTATTGTGAAAGGAACTTTTAAATGGGCGCTATTAATTTGCTCCATCCTTTCCGTTTGGCTTTCGTGGGGAAAGAACGATCCCTTTGGCTTGAGCAGCTTCATGATAGAATATTTCCCCATGTACAATAAATTCCGAAGCGTATCCATGGCATTAGTCATTGCAGAGCTGGCGATTCCTCTGCTCGGTGTTTTGGCAGTTGATTATTTAATCAAGAGCAAAAACTTTTTTCAGGAAAAATTTGTGCTGCCTTTCAAGCAAACTGTTAACGGCAAGCAAGCCCTGCTTTTTGCATTTATATTATCGGGTGGCGTATCCTTGCTTTGCTGGTTATCGCCGGGCATCTTTACATCCTTTGCAGCACCGGGCGAACGAGATGAACTCACCATGCAAATTAAGCAAGGCAATCCGGGCGTTAGCGAGCAACAAATAAATTCTTATTTAGATGGAATACTTCCTTCGGTAGAATCGGCTCGAAAAGCAATTGTACAAGCCGATGCCATGCGGAGCTTTTTATTTATTCTGATTGCTGCCGGAATTATTTTTCTTTATGCTTCCAACAAAATCACCAACGCAAGTGTTGTAGCCGTTTCGTTAATCATTTTAGTTTCTATTGACCTGTTAGCAATAGATAAAAGATATTTAAACGACAGCAACTTTCATGATAAAAAAGATATAGACAGTCCACAAGCAATAGTTGGAGAAACCTATGCTGCCAACTTAGAAATATCCAAAGACACTTCGCTCAATTACAGAGTGTGGAATACATTCGCACGCCCCGACCAAGACGGCTCAACACCTTATCTCAACAAATCTATTTCGGGATACAACGGTGCTAAGCTTCGCAGGTATCAAGACCTCATTGACTTTCATATTAACCCGCGCAACATGCGCGTCATTAATATGCTTAACACCAAGTACATTATTGTTCCCGGCGAAAACAATCAGCCCATGTCGTATAAAAACGATCAAGCATTGGGTAATGCCTGGTTTGTAAAAGAATATAAACTTGTCGCCAATGCCGATTCCGAAATTGTTGCGCTGCGTACTTTTAATCCTGCGGCAACAGCCATCATTGACAAACGATTCGAAAAAGAATTGGACGGGCTAAAACTAAACGCACAGGATTCTACATCGAGCATTAAACTTACAGCTTACAAAGCCAATCATCTTACATACGAATCAAACACATCGTCGGAAAAGCTGGCAGTGTTTTCCGAGATTTATTTCGCATCGGGATGGAATGCTTATATAGACGGCAACCTAACACCGCACTTCCGCGCCGATTATGTTTTAAGAGCCATGCGCATACCCTCGGGAAAGCATACGGTTGAATTTAAGTTTGAGCCGAAGATTTTTTCTATAGGAGAAAAAGTATCTGCTGCAAGTCTTTTCTTGTTAGTCTTACTTTGCGGAGGCGCTGCTTTTTCTGAATTCAAAAAGAAGAAAGAGTGAAGAAGGTACTCATCATCACCTATTACTGGCCACCCGGCGGAGGTGCCGGCGTACAGCGCTGGCTCAAGTTTGTAAAATACCTGCGTGAGTTTGGATGGGAGCCTATCGTTTATACCGCTGAAAACCCCGAAGCTCCGGCTACCGATACCTCTCTCTTAAAAGATATTCCTGCTAACCTCACCGTTATTAAAACAAAAATTTGGGAGCCCTACTCGCTTTACAAAAGTTTTACCGGGCAAAAGCAAGGAGAAAAAGTAAATGCAGGATTTATTTCGGAAGATAAAAAGCCGGGACTGCTTCAAAAAATTTCTGTTTGGATACGAGGAAATTTTTTCATTCCGGATGCACGTAAGTTTTGGATAAAGCCCTCTATCAAATTTCTTACAGCTTACTTAAAAGAAAATCCTGTAGATGTCATGGTTTCTACCGGGCCTCCGCACAGCATGCACCGAATTGCCTTGGGCGTAAAAAAGAATTTAGGCATCCCCTGGCTTGCCGACTTCCGCGACCCCTGGACAAACATAGATTTCTACGACCAGCTCATGCTTACCTCATGGGCAGATGCCAAACATCGAAGGATGGAGAAGGAAGTGCTGACAGTTGCCGATTGGGTACTAACTGTAAGTTGGAATTGGGCAGATGAGTTTAAAAAAATAGTTAACCGAAATATTTTTGTACTCACCAACGGATTCGATGAAGATGATTTTTCACAAACAGCTCCTGCTATTCCTTATCCGCTTAGCAGCAATACAGTCATTGATAAATTTTCTATCTGTCATATTGGTGCCATGAATGCCGATAGAAATCCTGTACATTTTTGGGAAGCCCTCAAAGAATGTATAGCCGAGCAAAAAGATTTTGCTGCTGATTGTAAAATTCATTTAATTGGCAAAACAGATATACGAGTAAAAGAATCTATACAAGAAAACGGACTTTCGGCTTTTGTAACCTATACCGGCTATCTGCCGCACGCTACCGTTACAGCAGCCATGCAGGCATCGCAGGTATTGCTTCTTCCTTTAAACGACACCCCCAATACCTTAGGAGTAATTCCCGGAAAGCTATTTGAATACATGGCTTCGCGTCGTCCTATTTTTGCTATAGGAAAAGAACAGGGCGATTCGGCTAAAATAATTCGGGAAACAAATGCAGGAGTTATTTGCGATTTTAAGGATAAGGAGAAAATGAAGGAAGAGATAATGAAGTTGTACATCCTTTATAGAAATGGAGAATTTAAAAACATCACGACAGAAATTGCTAGCTATTCCCGACGAGAGCAAGCTAAAGTTTTATCCGGACAGTTAAATCGTTTGGCAAGCAAAATCTAATCCGCCTTATAGTTGCCTCAAAAATCACTATTGACGAAATAACTAACTTGCACCCCTAATAACTTTTGCCCCTTAATCGAGCAATGAGCTATACCGACAGGCTAAATATTTCAGTTATAGAATTAGACTTTCATCATGATTCACTGGATGGTTTTCTAAAAATTTTTGATGACACCATCCATCGTGTTAACGTATTTACTACAAAAAAAAATATTCGGATTTTAAGTAATGTTCCTTATTCAAACAACATTACATTCCATGAATTTTCGGGAGGTAGTAAATATCTTTTCTTAAAAAAACACAAAAATATAATCAACAACTCGCACATAACTTTCATCAACACCATTGCCAATGACTATGGTGGTTATTTGTCCCTTGAAAATAAATCGGCTTTAGTCTTACGAGTCCATAATGCCAACAAGCAGTTTGCACCGTTAAAAAATATATTTTGCCCAAGCTCTTTATTTCAGTTATGGAAATTTGTATCCTATGTAGGCAGGCAAATAATAGGAAAAGGATTTTTAGTGTATCGCCCTTTAGTTAACAAAAAGATTGACTACTTCACTTTCCCCGATAGTAATATTTACAACCATGCTTTATCGCAACATTTTGTAGAGAAAAGAAAAACCATTCCTCCTATCCCTCTAAAAATTTATAACGAAAAAGACACCGCTTTCATAGAATACACTCAACAACTAAACATCACCATCATTGGCGCAACAGATAAACGGAGGCGAGATTACGCACAAGCCATAGAAGCATTTACCCTTCTTTCCAACATGCACCCATCCTGTAAAATCAATCTTACGCTTTTAGGTAATTCGAATAATTTATACGGCAAAGAAGTGCTTACGGGCTTTAAAAATATTTCTCACCCAAATTTTACTTTAAAGACTTACAGCACTCAGGTAAAAGAAACTGATTTCATTCAATGTATAAAAGAAACACATATTATTATCAGCCCGATTACAAGTGAAGCTACAACCGATATTTTCAAAGAGGAATATGGTAAAACAAAAACCACCGGCAGTATATTAGATTTTATGAAGTTTGGGAAAACAACATTAGTTCCTACTCATTACTCCCCTCCCGACGAAATGAAAAACTATATACTCAAATATGCTACAGGAAAAGAGCTATGCGAGCTGATTATAGGTTTAACAAAAGACAATAAAATAAATAAATTGAATATGGATTCTTTGGCTTATGTTCAAGCGAACTATTCCAAAGAAATCGTTCTGGAAAGAGCTACAACTATCTTTAAGTCTATTTTAAAAGACAGCAATAAATGATTAATGAAATAAAAAGAAAAATTCATCAGGAGGCAACCGTTATTTTCTCCGGCTATTTTAAAAACAAGCAGTTGGAAAAATTAAAGAAAGGACTTCAATCACCTGGGGCGGCTCATTTGCTTTCCGAAAAAGAATTATTGGTGCTTAATTATTTAATAGACAGTAATCATGTGGTAATGGATATAGGTGCCAACAATGGTTTATATTGTTTATTCTTTAAAGAAATAAAAAAATGTAAACAGGTTATTGCTTTTGAACCCTTACCCACCCTTCACCGGAAATTAGAAAAATGGTTTACGGATATACAATTACACGACATAGCACTAAGCAATCAAACCGGCACCACCCGAATAAATATTCCTTACATCAACAATAAACTATATGAATCACGATCGAAATTAGATTTACTGAAAGAAGAAAATGAAACCGGTCATAAAGAGATACAAATTAAAACAAACATACTTGATAAATTTTTCCAAGTCCATTCCTTACCTCAATTAGATTTTATTAAGATTGATGTTGAGGGGCACGAATTAAAAATCATAGAAGGAGGAAAAGAAACACTAAAAAGACTTCACCCTATTTTGTTGATTGAGTTGGAAGGCAGGCATCATAACAACAATTTGTCACCTGCAATAAACATGATGAGCCAATTAAACTATTCGGCATATTTCTTTAATTTTAAATTAAAGCAACTATTGCCTTTTAGTGAGTTTAACTTGGAAACCATGCAAGACAAACACAAGCAAAACACATTTGACTACTATAACAATTTCTTATTCGTCCCTAACAATAAGCTCGATATAATAAACACATTAAATAAAAAGATTCAAGAACATTTTAAATCTGAATGAAAGCATCTATCATCTCATTACTAAAATCTTTATTTGATAACAAAGGCGGGCAACGGTTCTTAGAGAAAGTTCATTTACTCGCCTTGTATCTTCAAAACTATGGTCTCTCAGGCGAATGCGATTCAAGCGGAGAAGTAAACGCACTGAAGCATATTGCTAAAATCCTCAACAAAAAAAATAATTTAACTCTATTCGACATTGGCGCCAACATTGGAAAATACGCCAACAACTTAAGCACACTGCTTACCACCAAGTACACGTTATATTGCTTTGAACCTTCTCCTGATACATTTAAAATTTTACAAGCCAACACAAAACATAATTCAAACATACATGCCTTTTGTTTAGGAATGGGGAATGAAGAAACCGAAACCAAGCTCTATCACAACCAGGTAACCAACACACATTCCTCGCTCTTAAAAAGGGATATGTCGCACTGGAAAAAAGAATACAACTTAGAGGAATACGAATCGGTAAAGATTATTACGCTGGATAAGTTTGTATCGCAAAACAATATTTCTTTCATAGATTTTATGAAAGTAGATATTGAAGGATACGAATGGAATTTTTTAAAAGGGGCTTCCAAGACCTTGCAAGAAAAAAAGATTGGAATACTACAATTTGAACTTGGCGTAGCTGCTGTGGATGGCAAATATTTTTTCAAAGATATTTTTCACTTGCTCCATAAGAATTATAAAATTTACAGGATCACAAAAAATAATTTATACGAAATAGAGAAGTACAAAGAACAATACGAAATATTTCTAACGACAAATTACATTGCGATGCTGCGCTAAAATAATTGCGGGAAGCTATTTTCTAATTTCCGAATTAAGTCTGCTACTTTTGCACGAGACACTTCGAGCTCTTTCCCATTTTGCATGACCACCGTTTTTGTAATGCCTTTATTATACTTGATTACATTTTTTATATTAACAATGTATGAATTATGGATACGAAAAAAATCACCGAAACCAATTCGTTCCTCTATGCTCTTCAATGTTTTAGCAGCAGTGATTTTCTTTCCACCTACTAAATAGATATGAGTATAGTTAGAGTCTGCCTCAAAATAGACAACCTCATGGAGGTTGACAAAAAATATTTCTCCACCTACTGCAATAGAGAATTTATCGTGCGATTGCGCCGGCAATGTTTTACTCAGTGCGTCTATTATTTTATATATATCACCACTTCCATTCTTTATTCGAGCCTTCGCTTTATCCACTGCATAAATTAGTTCTTCTTTTTCAATTGGTTTCAGCAGGTAATCGAGTGCGTTTATCCTAATTGCATCCATTAAATAGTTTTCGTGTGCAGTAGTAAAGATCAATTCAAACGATTCGTTTGTTAGTTGCTTTAAAATATCAAAACCATTCAACTCAGGCATTTCTATATCCAGAAACAGAAGCTGAGGTTTTAATCTTTGAACTAATTCAATTCCCTCTGCAGGTGAGCTACTAATAGCAACAATATCTACTTCGGGGCAAAATTTATTCAAGAGAATACGAAGCGTCTCTCCTCCTATTTCTTCATCATCAATAATAATAGCCGAATACATATCTCTTTATTTTAAGGTTATTTCTACTTTGGTTCCTATTGGCTGATTGACGTTATCTACAAGATCAATAATTTCCATAGTAATTTTCATTTTATGTTGTTGGTTAAACAAATGAATACGGTCTTTAACAATAGAAATTCCAAATGATTTTTTCAGTTGCATTTTACCGGCTTTTATCTCTGCAGATTTTTTTCGACCAATTCCATTATCTAAAATAGTGATTAATACCCCCAGCTCTCTCTTAGAAACACATATCTCAATTTTACCGGGGCGGTCTTTTAATGTTGCAAGTCCATGCCAAATAGAATTTTCAACAATAGGTTGAAGCAGCATGGGGGGAACTAAAATTTTGCTTGCTTTCAATTCCTCAGAATAATCAATGGTGTATGAAAATACATTTCTCATTCTGATTCTTTCCAATTCAATATAAGTCTGCAAATGATCTATATCGCTTTGCAAACTAACAAGCTCCTTTTTTGAATTCTCCAGCACACCTCTCATTAAAGAGGCAAAGCGCTGGAGATAAAACCCTGCTTGGTTCATCTCATTCTTCAAAATAAAAAATCTTATGGAGTTTAACGCATTGAAGATAAAATGTGGATTTGCCTGAGCCCTCAATGTTCGCATTTCAGATTCTGTAATCTGTATTTCTAATCTATGTTTTTCTTTTGCCCGTTTTGCTATTAATTTAAATCGTATAAAAATGAGTATGTAAATTAAACCTATCAACAGGGCAATAGAAAGCGTATAAAACCACCACGATTTAAACCATGGAGAAGTAACCTGAAGAGTAACCGAATCTTCATTGACAGTCGTATCATTCGTTCTGCCTTTCACCCTTACTTCTAACTTATACTCTCCTGGGGATAATCGTGAAAATTCAAGAGGTGTTTGTTGTATATTCTTCCAATTCGAATCCAAGCCCACTAATCTATACTGGCATATAAAATCGGAATTCATTTTATAAGAAAGCACATCAATACTTATTTTAATATAATTATGAGCATAGGAAAGATGTAGTATCGGTTCTTTCTTATATACCGAATCATCTATACTGATTTTAGAAATAAATACTGGAGGAATCTTCGGTTCAAGTAAAGAGTCGGTTGGAATTGCAACCAGCCCCGTAGGGGTAGTAGCCAAAATCGTATCATGTATAATAGTAAAATCGTCTATCTCTTCCGATAATATATCTTGCTTTTGAGTTAGCGTATTTAGCCTATAACCTTTAAAATAATCTCCTGTTATTTTTGTCAATCCTTTTTGTGAAAGTGCCCACAAATTACCTTGCTTATCTACAATTGTTTTAAAGCAAGTATTACTCGGCAAGCCATCTTTCTCGTTGATTGACCAATACTTTTTCTCATTCCAAAAAACAAGTCCTTTTTCTTGAGTAGAAAAAATATAAACACCTTGTTTTTTATTGATATGATTTATCCTTGTATTTAATAAAGAAACATTTTTACTCAAAAAAGTAACACTATCATTAACTAATTTATAAAGGCCTGCTGCAGACCCAATATAAATTTGATTAGGTGCATCAGAATAAATCGAGTAGATATTAGACGGTATTTTAGTCGGCTTACCTACATCTCCTGTTTTAAAATTATACGCAGCAAACCACTTGCGATTTCCAAAATAAAAAAGCATTGAATCAGTTACATTACGTATTATATAAGACAGGAAAATATTTTGTTTCTTGTAAATAAGAGGAGAGGAAGAATACTTTTTGCCTTTATCTTTCCTTATAATAAATGAAGGGTTCGCACAAACAAAAAGTGCATTATGGATCACTTGCATATCATTGACCTTCGTCAATGCGCTGTTAGCAAATGATAAGAAAGGTATTAGCCCGCTATCTGAAACAGTATATATATTGTTATCAGAGCCACTTGCGAGTATTTTATTATCATACTCAACCACTGTAGTTAAATTCAAGGTCGTTCTCTTATTCGTATAAATTGCAATAGACGGATTAGGGATTTGATAAATTCCTTGATTCAAGCTGCTCAGCCAAATACTATGTTCACGGTCTTCTACAACAGAGGAAAAAGAGCAATCTGTATATAAATGCTTAATTTCTTTCTCCTTTAGCTTACCGGAGTTTATCAGAAGTACACCATTATTATATACAACTGCCCAAATATTTTTTCTACTGTCTAAATACAGCCAAAGAATTACCGACTTTGCTTTATAAAAATAATCCAGCTTACCATTATGCAACAAGTAAATATATTCTCCGGCAGATACCAAAACTGAATCGTTTCCTAGTGAAATAGCGTTGCCACGGGGGAGTATAAAGGGAACAGGAGTACGGAATTCATTATTTTGACCATATCGTATAATCAGTTCAAACGGAAATGTTGAGTTACTTGTAAAACAATAGTTATATGTACTTCCGTATTTACTACTATAAATAGTAAGGCTGCGAGGAGGGGCGGGCTTTTCTATTATAGTCCTTTTACTTATTGAATAGGTAATACTCTTTGAATATTGCTCGTCAAATCCAAGTTGCAGCTTATCACCATCTCTTCCAATACTTGTAATTAAACCTCTTCCAATATTTGCTTTTAAAAACTTATTCAGTTCCTCAGGGTAATAAAATGAGCCATCTTTCCAATAGGCAATTTGCGAATTCATACCGGACATCCACAAGCAACCTTCCTCATCAAGAACAAGGTTAATTATAACATTATCCGGCAAACCATCTTTTTGGGTGTAATGCAAAAATGTTTGTCCATTAAAGCAATCCAAGCCCTCATTAGATGCTATCCATAAATATCCCTTATGATCTTGCACAACACGATAACATTCATTACTACTTAAATCGTTTAGAGTAGTATAGTTTCTAATTATCGGTTCTTGAGCCAATAAATTAAAATGAATACAAAGGAAAATTATATAACACCAAAACTTCACGTTATGATCACAATCTTAATGAGCGATAAAATTACAAATCCATTTACAGTGCATATTTTCAATTCATACCATTTACATAAGAAAACAGGCCATTCACTAAATTAATACGCAATTGCTTGAATTATCATTTGCTTCGCTATACTATTGTCCCGAATATTAAAAACAAACACAACAACCTATGAAAAAACTACTAAAAAAAGTAATTAGAAAAAAATTAATTACACTCAGTGCATCAGCAATAGTGTTATCTACTACCCTTTCATTTAGTCAAACTACAAATGCTTATTGGATAAAGAAATCAGATCCTCCTTTTGAGGCTCGTTGGGGAGCTGTTAGCTTTTCAATAGGAGACAAAGGATATGTTGGAAGTGGTTATGCAAATGGATCATCGCTGGCAGACTTTTATGCATACAATCAAGCGACTGATTCATGGAAACAAGTTGCCTCTCTTCCGGATGATAGCAGAAGATATGCCGCAAGTACATTTACAATTGGCGATAAAGGATATGTATGTTTTGGAATAAAATCAGGCACGCCTTTCCTTACGGATATATGGGAATACGACCCACTAAATGATACATGGACAAAAAAAGCAGATTTCCCCGGAACTCCCAGATACGGCGCTGCTGCATTTTCAATTGGAGGGAAAGGTTACGTAGTATGCGGTAACACAGGAACTGCTAGCGGACCCTATACAAGCGAAGTATGGGAATTTGATCCAATAGCTAATACCTGGACTAAAAAGAATGATTTTCCGGGTTCTTCAAGATATGGATTTACTCAAGCGGCTGTCGTTATGGGAGGCAAAGCTTATCTGGGCGGTGCCGGCGGTAACGACGTATATACAAATGATTTTTATGAATACGATGCTCTTACCGATACTTGGACAAAAAAAGCAGATATACCTTTCGGCGGAGCAGGTTATGCTTCTGCATTTAAAAGTTGCAACAGATATATTTTAGGGGTAGGCAATCAAGGCCCTTCAAAACTTTTAGATACCTTTTGGGAATATAACCCAACTACAAACACATGGTCTCAAACATCTGATTTAGCAGGAGGAAAACGAGATCTTGCTGTAAGCCTTTCAATTAATGGGAAAGGATATTGCGGAACAGGAAGGGTTGATGCAACAAATAGTTATGACGACTGGTGGGAGTTCAACTGCGGATGTGAAGTAACAAGCATAGCCAAAGATTATCCTGCTACAAATAAATCTTCTCTTGCTCCAACAATTTTCAAAGACTTTACTACTGTTACTGTAGCAAACGAGGTACTGATTAATAACGGAAAATTAAGAATATTTGATCCGCTTGGAAGAGTAATTAAAGAAGAAACCCTAAACTCAAACAACTTCAGAATATATAAAGAGAACATGTCTCAAGGCTCTTACTTATATGAAATATGGAATGATGACAAAGTGGTAGGATATGGAAAATTTATAGTTCAGTAACACATCTATTTCTTTAAAAATATCCGGTGTTTGTAAGTTTTTTACAGCACCGGATATTTTATTTACAGCCCCGTCAGAGGTAGAGTTACAAGCGATTCAAAAACGCTACAAATTGATAAACTATATCTTTGTCGAGATTAGATATATATCAATGGGCTCCATTCAAAAGCAAGCAATACAGAATACGATCATTTCCTATACGGGAGTGATATTGGGTTTCATCAATACCATCGTATTGCAGCCCGCTATGCTGAGTGCCGAGGAGTTGGGACTAACTCGTTTGCTTTTTTCCGTATCTCTGCTTGTTGCCACTATTTTTCCCTTAGGGCTCAATTCATTCACCGTAAAATACCTGCCTACATTCCGGAATAAAGAAAACGGGCACAACGGATATTTCGGATTCCTTTGTTTAATTGCGAGTAGTGGGTATTTATTAATTGCTGCATCCGTTTTTTTATTTAAAGGTGCTATCCTGAGTAAATATGGAAACTCTCCTCTCTTTGTAGAATACTTTATTTACGTCTTCCCTATTTCTTTTTTCTTCGGATTCATCTCTGTTCTGAACGGTTACTGTTTTGCTTTATTTAAAACATCAACTCCTTCTTTCCTAAATGAAGTTTTTATTCGCCTGCTAAGCATGGGGGTGATTTGTCTTTATTTTTTAAAGCTCATCAGCTTTCCTGTATTTGTTTTTGTTTTTTCATTTTCTCTTGGCGTGCAACTTTTATTTCTCTTTCTGTATATTCTGCGTTCCGGTAATGTTTCGTTTCGTATTAATTGGAATATCATTCAATCGCTTAACTTAAAAAAAACGCTCAGCTACGTGCTGTTGCTTGCCATCACCGCTTTAGCTTCAATGGCAATCAGAAATAATATTGACACTATTTTAATAGGCAGTTACCTCGACTTAGAACAAGTGGCTATTTACAGTGTTGCATTTTTAGTAGCCAGCATGATAGAAGTTCCTGCCGGTGCTTTGTCGAAAATTGCCGATCCTAAAATATCGGATGCCATTGCAAGGAATGATTTCCGGTTGATAAAAGAAATTTATTACAAATCAACGCGCCTGCTCACCATCATTGGCGGAATTTTATTTGTGGGACTATTCATTAACGCACACGAACTCCTCTCTCTTTTACCGGGCAGGTACTATACAGGAGAAACAGCCATGATTATTATTAGCATCAGTGCATTTTTCAATATGGCAACGGGCATCAACAGCGGTATTATTTATTATTCGGATAAATACAAACAAGGTGCTCTTCTATTAATAAGTTTAATCATGCTATCTATCCTGCTTAATCTATTCTTGATTCCCCGCCTAGGAATTGCAGGAGCTGCCATTGCAACCGGAAGCTCTCTCTTCCTATTCAATCTTTTTAAAACAATAATTATTTACCGGGCATTTCGGCTTCAACCTTTCGGGAAATATGTTTTAATCGTTTTTTTGCTTATGGGAGCTTGTATAGCAATCAATTACTTTCTTCCACAAGTAGAAAACAAAATTTTAGATATTACCTACAGAAGCATTGTTATTTCATTAGTCTATTCAGCAGGAATATATCTAAGTAAAATAGCAGAAGAAGAGTTAGACTTCCTTAAAAGTCTTTTCAATCACTAAACTTATAGCCTACTCCCCTAATAGAAAAAAAATGGCTTGGTTCTTTAGGATTCTTTTCAAAATACTTTCTGAAATTTACTATGTAATTATCAATTGTTCTGGTTGAGGGATAAACATCATATTCCCAAACTGTTCTTAAAATCTCTTCACGAGATACTACTTCATTTTTTCTATCAATCAATAATTTCAACAATTGTATTTCACGTTTAGATAATATTGTCTTTTCACCATCTCTACCGGTAATTTGATAGGAAAGAAAATTCACCTCACATTGCCCAAATGTATATGTTTGAGTTTTATGACGGTTTTCAGGTTGTTGATTCTTTCTCTTTACTAATTTACTGACACGTAACAACAACTCTTCTAAACTAAATGGTTTAGCTATGTAATCATCAGCACCTAATTTAAGTCCATGTATGCGTTCATCACTGGCACCTTTTGCCGTAAGAATAATTATTGGTATTTCATTATTCTCCAATCGTATTTTCTGACATAGAGTATATCCATCCATCTCAGGTAACATTACATCCATAATTATAAGATCGAAATGAGCAGAATGAAAATGATCATATCCTACTTTACCGTCGCGTGCTTCAGTAACATCATAACCTTCTATTTCTAAATTTAATCTTATGGTACTGCGGATATTCTCTTCATCTTCTATTAATAACACCCTGTATTTCATTAAATAAATAGTTTACGCAATGGGTTGATAGGCATCTTCCAAATGATTAACTGTATGATTATTTCCTGATATAATGATTCCAACAACATCAAACCTGATTTCAACATCTATACCTTTCTTTTCTATATAAGCATTAGCTGCTCTTATTAAATGTCTTTGCTTTTGCTTGTTTACAAATTCTTCAGGAGTTCCAAAAAAACTACCACTTCTGGTTTTAACCTCCACAATAACCAAAACTTCTTTCTTTCGTGCAATAATATCTATCTCTTCTTTGCCAAGCCTCCAATTCCTTTCCAAAATTTCATAACCCTTTTTTTGCAAATAAGCAGACGCTAATTCTTCACCATCCACGCCTCTATCATTATGAGATGCCATAGTTGACTAAGTTACAAATTAGTGGTAATAATAATTGGCACTCTTTTTGGTTTATCATAGGTGGCTCTTAGTATTCTGCAATATATTTTAAATTAAAAACATTACTTTAGCTAACTAAACTGCTTAAAATGAAAAAACTACTTCTCTCCATTGTTATCACATCAATAGCATTAGTAACAAGCGCTCAATCATTTGAAGGGGTTATTGAGTTTAAAAAACAAACACCTACTGATACTATTCAATACATCTATTATGTTAAAAATGACAAAATACGCTTAGATGAAGTTGGAAGCAAATCAAAAAAGGTGCAGGGAAGTTTTCTTCTTGATCTAACTAATAATACGATCGTCTCTCTTAGCCATGAAAGGAAATTATACATAGAACAAGCTTCTTCACCTGCTGAACCTGTTCAGGGCAAAGTAGAAGTAAATAAGACTAATGCTACTAAAACAATCCTTGGAGAAAAATGCAGTGAATATGTGGTAAAAAATACCGAGCAGAAAACACAAGTAACTTACTGGTTAGCATCGGGAAAATATGATTTTTTCTTAAAAATGCTTAAGCTTATGAATCGTAAAGATAAACCATCAGTTTATTTTCAACAAATTAAAAACATTGAGGGAATGTTCCCTTTCCTCTCTTCTCAAATAAACTTAGAAACAGGTAAAGAAGAAGTAAAAATGGAAGTGACAAAAGTGGAGAAAAAAAGCATTCCTAAAAGCATGTTTGAGATTCCTAAAGATTATATAAAGTTTCAAAAATAATTTTTACAGAAACGATATCTCGACTTTTTCTGCAATATTTAGCTTAGCCTTTCTGCCCAACGGAAAGGCTAAATTTTTTTCTCCATGTCCGGCAGGAAATCCAAAACATACCGGATAATTAAATTCCTTAGTAATATCAAGAATAATCTCCTCTGCCGTCCTTCCAAAAGGTATAGAGGTCTCTTTCATTTCTGTTAGTCCACCTACAATCAATGCTTTAATTTTAGAAAGCTTTCCTGATCGTTTTAAAGAAATCATCATTCTATCAATATGATACAAATACTCTCCTACATCTTCAATAAATAGAATTTTCTCATTTGTATTAATATCTGATTTACTTCCCTGCAAAGCGTACAAAAGGGAAAGATTACCACCAACGACTTCACCCATTGCATTTCCTCTACGATTTAATAGATTAGATTGTAACGAATAAAAAACAGGTAAACCAAATAGATTATTTTTTAAAGCGATAACTGATTCTTGATCATTAGGAAAACCAATAGGCATGGCTGAATGAATAGTAGAAGTTGAGTAGTTTTTATGGATATGGGAATGAAGAACGGTAATGTCGCTATATCCAATTAGCCATTTAGGGGATTTCTTGAACAAATTAAAGTTCAAACTATCTATGATACGTATGGTGCCATATCCACCCCGGGCACCAATAATTGCCTTGACATTTTTATCATCTAAAGCTTGTTGCAAATCTTTCTTACGTTGTTCGTCAGTTGCAAAATATTCGCCATTACCCTTAAATAAACTTTTCCCTAATACAACCTTTAACCCCCATTCTTTAAAAATATTAATTGCCGGTTCCATTTCTTCTTTAGAAACTCTTTTCGCAGTAGCAACTATAGCAATGGAGTCGCCTTTCTTCAAATAAGGAGGAGTAATCATTCTTTATATCTTTGATACGAATTTATTAGAGATTTTAGATTTTAAATTTAAGTCTTGACTTTTTTACTAACAATATGACATTTAAACGTTATACCGTAACTGCTGCTCTACCCTACGCCAATGGACCGGTTCATATTGGCCATTTAGCCGGTTGTTATATACCTGCCGACATTTATGTTCGTTACCTGCGCTCCAAAGGAGAAGATGTAAAATTCATTTGCGGATCGGATGAACACGGCGTACCCATCACAATTAAAGCAAAAAAAGAAGGTATAACTCCACAGCAGGTGGTAGATAAATACCACAAAATGATGGGCGATTCATTTAAAGAGTTTGGTATTTCATTCGATATATACTCACGCACCTCCAATAAAATTCATCATGAAACAGCGTCGAATTTTTTCAAGACGCTTTATGATAAAAAAGTATTTACTGAAGAAATTACAGAGCAATATTTTGATGAAAAAGCAAATCAATTTTTAGCAGACAGATATATTGTGGGAACTTGCCCAAAATGCAACAACGAAAATGCTTATGGCGACCAATGCGAAAAGTGCGGCAGTTCATTAAGTCCTACAGATTTGATAAACCCTAAATCAACTTTATCCGGAGAAAAACCTGTTTTAAGAAAAACAAAAAATTGGTTTTTACCGCTGGATAAAATGCAACCACAAATTGAAAAGTACGTTGAATCACATAAAGACTGGAAAACCAATGTTTATGGACAATGTAAAAGTTGGCTGGATCAAAAATTACAACCTCGTGCCATGACCCGTGATTTGGACTGGGGTGTAAAAGTACCTCTTAAAGATGCTGAAGGAAAAGTATTATATGTTTGGTTTGATGCCCCCATAGGATATATTTCTGCAACTAAAGAACTATTAGGAGATGAATGGAAAAAATACTGGCAAAACAAAGACACCCGTTTAGTTCACTTTATAGGAAAAGATAATATTGTTTTTCACTGTATTATTTTTCCTGCTATGCTCATGGCACATGGTGATTATATTCTTGCTGATAATGTTCCGGCAAATGAGTTTTTAAATTTAGAAGGAGATAAGATTTCAACTTCTCGCAATTGGGCTGTTTGGCTTCACGAATACCTACTGGAATTTAAAGGCAAGCAAGATGTACTTCGTTACGTACTCACTGCCAATGCTCCGGAAGCAAAGGACAATGATTTTACCTGGAAAGACTTTCAAGCAAAAAACAACAGTGAATTAGTAGCCATTTTAGGCAATTTTGTAAACAGAACACTAGTCCTAACTCAAAAGTTCTTTGATGGAAAAGTTCCACCGGCGGAAGAGTTCACCAACAGCGATGTGCATTTAATCCAAGAGATAAGTAAGTTCCCTGCTCGCATTGCAGCAAGTATAGACGTATTTAAATTCAGAGAAGCACTCTCCGAAACAATGAACTTGGCCAGAATGGGAAATAAATATTTAGCTGATAATGAGCCCTGGAAACTGACTGATAAAAAAAGGATAGGAACCATCCTTAATGTATGTCTTCAAGTATGTGCTAATCTTGCCATTGTATGTGAACCATTTTTACCAAACACCTCTACCAACCTCACCGACATTCTTCATGCACAAGCGCCACGCTGGCAAGATGCGGGAAGAACAGATCTCCTTAAATCAGGGCATTTACTTGGACAAGCAAGACTTCTTTTTGAAAAAATTGAAGACGAACAAATTCAAAAGCAAGTAGATAAATTAAAGAAAGACCCGACCCATGCCGAAGGAAAAACGTTGTCTCAAAATGTATCTTCAGCGTCTATAGAAGATTTCAAAAAATTAGACATTAGGGTAGGAAAAATCATTGAAGTGCTTGATTTTCCTGAAGCAAAAAAGCCTGCTTACAAATTGAAAATAGATTTTGGAAAAGAGATAGGAATTAAAAACTCAAGTGCACAGATCACTAAAAATTATACAAAAGAGCAGCTGAAAGAAAAATTAATATTGGCAGTAATTAATTTTCCTCCTAGAAAAGTAGGCCCTTTTGTTTCGGAAGTATTAACACTTGGTGTTCCTGACAAAAAAAACGATACTATTTTAGTAGAACCGGAAATAAACTCTGAAATTGGTGGCAAACTTTCCTAAATTATTTTTTAAGAGAAGGGTCTAGCTGAAATGCCTGATTAAAATAATTTTCGGCTTTATTTTTATCTCCTTTTCCCTGAAAACTTAAAGCTAAATTCATCAATAGCCTTGCATCTTCTTTCTGTAGCTTTTCCCCACTCTTCATTTTTATATTAAGTGCATATTCAAATTCATAAATAGAATTATCCAAATCTCCTTTCATAGCATAACAAATGCCTAGGTTCTCATGATAACCCATATTTTCAGGTTGGTTTGCAAGTGCTTCTTTTAGCAAAGGAATTGCATTATTAAAGTCTCCTTTCAATTTTCCATATACTAATCCTAATGCACCTTTAGCCATGTATTGGGCCATTGTATTAGCAGGTTTAAGATTAATGGTTTTCTGTTGATATACAATTGCAGAATCAGGAACCCCCAATTTTTCCCAAATGAGCCCTATGTTATAGTAGCAATAATGGAAGTAAGGATTTATCTCGATTGCTTTTTTAAACTCTCTTTTAGCTTCCATAAAAACAGAGTCACGTTTGGGAGTTTGCACATCATTTAAATGTTCTGTAAATATGGTGTTAGCATAATAATAATGCGCATTGGCGCTATTAGTACTTGTTTTAACATCAGCGGTGAACAGAGCTGTATTACTCTTCCAATCTTTATTACGATCAATCACTTTATAAGAATAAGGTAGAATAATCAAAAGCAAAGGATATAGCTTAGTAAGAGAAGATGGTTGGTGTATAGATATCTGATCCAGCTTAAATAGTTTTATAAATAATACCGCCAACACTATGCAAAAACCCAATGACGTCACATAGATGAACCGCTCCCCCATGCTGGTTCCAATAAGAAAAAACAGGTTGGAGACAATCGAAATTGTAATTACATGGTAAAGAATAGCAAATACAATTAAAGGTTTAAAAAGATCAACAGAATATATTACTTCACTTGCATTTCGTTTTTTAAATTCTGTATACAAAAATCGAAGGGAATACACAATAAGTCCGGTATAAATTACAACAGAAGCAAT
>CAZCJN010000022.1:20999-22086 GCA_964498865.1 uncultured Bacteroidia bacterium | reverse complement strand
ACAAAATAAGCGTGAAGTAAAGCTTCATACTTGTTTTCAGGGGCAGGAGGCATTATGTAACCTAGTAGTCTGTACCATCGCACTATTTCATAAACGGTTTCAGCAATAAATTTTCTATCCCTGGCGCCCCATTTAGGATTACTTTTTAAAACACGTTCAATTACTTTGTCGGCATATTTTTTATCGTCAAATATTTCTTTTAATGATAAGATAATCGCATCAACTATATTCTTATGAATTTTCATCTGCAAGTTTAATAACATTTTAACTTTGGCATCATGCCAAAAGTGCTTCGTATCATCAATCGATTCAATTTAGGAGGGCCAACCTACAATGCTGCTTACCTTACGAAGTATCTTGGCAATGGATTTGAAACCCTGCTTATAGGCGGTGCGAAAGATGAAACAGAAGGGAGTTCTGAGTTTATTCTAAAGAACCTGGGTTTAGATTACAAAGTTATACCCGAGATGAGGCGGAGTATCAATCCTTTACTTGATTATCAAGCTTATAATAAGATAAAAGACATTATAAAAGAATTTAAACCTGATATTGTACATACCCATGCGGCAAAGGCAGGAGCATTAGGCAGAAAGGCAGCATTTGCCTGTAATGTTCCGGTTACTGTTCATACTTTTCACGGACATGTTTTTCATTCCTATTTCAATTCATTTCAAACCTGGTATATTAAGCGCATTGAGAGAGCTTTGGCAAAACGAACTACGGCTATTGTTGCTATAAGTGATAAACAAAAGTTAGAATTAACAGACGAGCATGCGATTGCACCTAAAGATAAAGTTCATGTTATTCCGCTTGGTTTTGATCTGGACCGATTTGCGGAGCGTACTTCAGAAAAACGAATAACGTTTAGAAAGAGATATAATATGGCTGATGGGGAGGTTGCTATTGGAATTATAGGCAGGCTTGTACCTATAAAAAATCATAAACTGTTTATTGATGCTATCAGCTATGTGAAAGCCCATACCAATCAAAAAATAAGAGCCTTTATAATAGGCGATGGAGAAACCAGAAGCAGCTTAGAAAAAAAAGTAAATGATCTTAATTTGCGAGATCTAATTTTATTTACTTC
>CAZCJN010000022.1:7385-20899 GCA_964498865.1 uncultured Bacteroidia bacterium | reverse complement strand
TTTACTGGAAGAAAAATATTCGGCTTATTACAATAAACCCTACATTTTATTAGATGTTACTAATCGCCGTGTAATTGTATTTCCGGGGAATGGTGATGGGGCAGCACGTGTCATAACCCTTCAAAATGGCAATACAACCTTAATGGAAGCATTGGCAAATGCAGGGGGAATAGCAGGGAGTGGAAAGGCTTACAAAGTAAAATTGATCAGAGGGGATTTGAAGAATCCTCAAGTATATTTAATTGACTTATCTACTATTGAGGGGATTAAAAATGCAAATATGGTTTTACAGGCAAATGATATCATATATGTGGAACCTCAATTACGAATTGGAAAGGATATTATGGCAGATATACTACCATACCTTACTTTTATAACTACTGTAATTATTTTTGTAGATGTTATCTCGAGGAAGGCCAATTAATACTATATACTAAATGCTTGCAGATAAATTTAGTTCAAAGTCAGATGCTTTTTCACAATACAAACAACGTGTATCTAATTTAAGCAGTGAATTTGAAATTGGGTTATTCTTTTTTCTATTAAGAAAGCAATTATGGTTGATATTCTTTTTCTTTCTCATAGCACTTTCTATTGCGTTTCTTTATTTAAGATATACCCCACAGGTTTTTCAGGCTAAAAGTATTGTTCAGGTGAATAATGAAAATCAAGCCAGCAGAATATTAAACGTTGAGAGTATAAATGAAGGGTCGAACGATATAGCTAAATCTATAGAACTACTTCGTTCAAAAGTTTTTTTCAGACGGGTTTTATCAACGTTACCACTTCATGTAACTTATTTTGCAGAAGGCACATTTAGAGCTAATGAACACTATAAACTAAACTCTTTTACTGTTGAGGCTACTGAAAAAAGCGCAGCTATCTTAGGTGTAAAAATTTATATCCATTTCGACAATGCACAAGCAGGAGAAATTCGTTATAAAATGGGGGGAGAACAAAAGTCATATAAATTTATTCCTGATCAAACACTCAGCACTCCGGAATTAGATGCAAAAATTACCATCATAAATTATGCAGATATTCTAAATCAACAAAATCTTGTTAAGGAGAATAGCTTATACTTTGTAATAAATGATATGGATGCTTTAACGCATCAGTATTTCCCTAATTTAACTGTTCGATTATTAAATGATGCTGCTAAAACTATTGAAATCTCTTTTGCAGATAAGAGCCCTCTTAAAACAAAGGATGTAGTTGTGGCTATGGCTTCAGAGTTTATAGATTATGACATTGAAAAAAAGGGAGAAAGTTCTAAAAAAGTTTTAAATTTTTTGGAAGAACAATTAAACTTTGTATATGAAAGATTGAGAAATACTGAAACATCTCTTTTTACTTTTAGAAAGGATAATAAAGTAAATGAATCATCCAAGAATTTTGCAGATGCCGGTGCTGTGAGATTAAATTCATTAGAAGATGATTTGATTTCTCTTGAGCTAAAAGAAAATGTATTAAATGAGGTAGAAAAGAACATAGATGAGAAAAAAAGTGTAGATACGTATCAATTAATTTCCCAATTATTGGGAGGTGATTTTGAAACCTCTCTTAATACTCAAATTCTTTCACTTCAATCGCTATTGAAACATAAAGAGGAATTGTTGTATGAAGTGACACCTACGAGTGAGAAAATAAAATCAATTGAATTTCAAATTGGGGTTCAGAAAAAGCTCTTAATTGAAAGTATTAAATCGATAAAAAATAAATTGGTAGTTCGAAAAACTGATATGGAGGCGAAAATTAAGGAGCTGGAAGCGAAGTATTACAGTATCCCATCTGAGGAAGTAGAATACTCTCGTTTGCAAAGATTATATGCTATTAATGAGAAATTTTACAATTTGCTTTTAGAGAAAAAAACGGAATACTCCATTTCAGAAGCCGGTAATGTTTCTCAACATATAGTGTTAGATAATGCTGCGGTTCCTCAATCGCCTATTTCTCCGAGTAAGTCTTCTGTCTTACTTACAACATTACTGATTGCTTTACTTATGTCACTATTATTAACATTTGCAAAATATATAACCTATGATCAAATCAATTCAGTAAATGAGATTAATAAACTCACTGACTCTGAGGTTTCTATTTTAGGTATTGTCCCTAAATATAAAAAAGACATACCTGTTTCTCAGTTATTAGTAGATAAAAATCCAAAATCATTAATTGCAGAAGCATTTCGTTCTATAAGGACTAACCTTCAGTTTATTTCAAATAAACCAGGTACTAAAATTGCAGTGGTTACTTCTACCGTTTCAGGGGAGGGGAAAACATTTGTGGCTATTAACCTGGCCGGTATCGTTGCCTATTCAGGTAAGAGAGTAATAGTAATTGACTTGGATATGCGTAAGCCAAAAATCCATTTAGGATTTGGTGTAGAAAATCACAAAGGCATGAGTACACTTTTGATCGGAAAAGACTTACTGGAAAACTGTATACAAAAAAGTAATTTCCATGGATTAGATTTTATTACTGCAGGTCCCATCCCTCCTAATCCCTCTGAGTTGATCATTACAGAAAAAATGAATGAGCTCATAGAGTCTTTAAAAACACAATATGATTTTATTGTGTTAGATACTCCACCTGTAGGATTGGTAACCGATGGCGTTGCATTAATACAAAGAGCAGATTATCCCATCTATATATTCCGTTCAGAATACTCGAAAAGAAACTTTGTACAAAACCTGGATAGGCTTCATAATGAAAATGGCATCAAACATGTTTCTGTCGTATTGAATGGTGTGGATATTGACAGAAAAACATATGGATATAACTATAGCTATGGATACGGATATGGCTATGGTTATGGGCAGGGCTATGGGTATTATGAAGACAGGGTAGTACATCAAAAGAAAAAATCATTTTTTAGCAAGCTTTCTTCTTAACATTTATTATGGAAATTCTAAAAACCAATATAGATGGTTTATTAATTATTCAACCTAAAGTATTTAAAGATAATAGAGGATATTTCTTCGAATCATATAATAAGAGTGTTTTTAAAAATCACGGACTGACAACTGAATTTGTACAAGATAATGAATCGCTTTCTCAGAAAGGGGTGCTGAGGGGATTGCATTTTCAAAATCCACCTTATGCTCAGGCAAAGTTAGTACGTGTTATACAAGGGGCTGTATTAGATGTCGCAGTTGATATAAGGGTTAAATCACCAACCTATGGACAGCATTGTTCTATTGTATTGTCTGCAGAAAATCAAACTATGTTTTTTGTTCCTGAAGGTTTCGCTCATGGTTTTTTAGTATTGGAAGATAATACTATTTTTTCCTATAAATGTTCGAGTAATTATAACAAAGAAGCAGAATCCGGAATCTTGTGGAATGATACTGACTTAGCAATTAACTGGCAAGTGAGTAATCCCATATTATCTGAAAAAGATAAAATTGCTCAGAAGTTTAAAGATTTTAAAAGCAAATTTTAATTTTATTTAGGTAAAATATAAGGATTGGGATTTTTTTTAGCAGGTGTTTTTGGTTGATTATCACTACTTTCATTTTTCATATTTACAAGCTTGCTAGAAGAATCCGTATCAGCAATGACAGTCGGGGAAGTTGGGGGCTTAGTGTTAGAAGTGTCTCGAGTTTTATTCTGTTTAGGATCAGTAGCTACAACATTTGTTTCTTTGCTTTTTGATTGTCCAAAACTTAAGCCTGCCATCAGAATTAAAGAAAAAGTAATAATTAATTTCATTTTATATGGTTTAATAGTGTCTATTGCTGATTATAGTACAAATTTTCATATTATTTTATAAGCTCTATAAATTGATTTTCATCAATTATCTTTATCCCTAATTTTTCTGCTTTCTTAAGTTTTTCAGGACCCATATTTTCTCCTGCAACTATGTAACTTGTTTTACCTGAAACCGATCCTACCAATTTCCCTCCGTTTTGTTCTATTGTATTCTTTAAATCATCACGCGAAAATTTGGAAAACACACCGGATACTACAAAGGTAAGTCCTGTTAGTTTTGTTGAAGAAGGGGCTAGGGGAGTATTGTTGGATTCTAAACAAAGTCCATATTCAGCTAATCTTTTTATAATTTCTTTGTTTCTCTTTTCAGCAAAAAAACTCAGTATGCTTTGAGCTACTTGTCCTCCAATATCATTGGTTGCAGTAAGTTCTTCTTGAGTAGCATTCATAAGCCCATGTATATTCCTAAACTTATTGGCTAATTTTTTGGCAATAGTTTCTCCAACATGGCGTATTCCTAATGCAAATAATACCCTTTCAAAAGGTACCTGCTTAGATGCTTCTATTCCTTTTAAAAGATTGGTTACTGATTTTTCCCCCATTCGTTCAAGAGATACCAGACCATCCTTCTGTTTATGCAGCTCGAAAATATCTGCTATATTTTTTATAAATCCTTTTTCATATAAGGCATCAATAGTTTCTTCGCCTAATGAATCTATATTCATTGCTTTTCGTGATGTAAAATGGGCCATCTTTCCTTTTATTTGAGGAGGGCACGACCATTCATTAGGGCAATAATGATTAGCTTCATCTGCTTCACGAACCAATTCGGTTTTACACTCCGGGCATAGATGAATGTATTTTGTTTTTTGAGAATGTGTAGGGCGTTTTTGAAAATCGACGCCTGTTATCTTGGGGATTATTTCTCCTCCCTTTTCTACAAATACAGTATCGCCAATTCGTATATCTAACTTTTCTATGATATCTGCATTATGAAGAGAAGCACGCTTTACAGTGGTGCCTGCAAGCAAAACTGGTTTTAAGTTGGCAACAGGAGTTATTGCTCCGGTTCTCCCTACTTGATAAGAGATAGATTCTAAAATAGTAGTTGCTCCTTCTGCTTTAAATTTATAGGCTATCGCCCAACGAGGTGATTTTGCTGTAAAGCCTAAAACTTTTTGCTGATCATATGAATTTATTTTAATAACCACTCCATCAATATCAAAGGGAAGATTTGTTCTCTCTTTATCCCAAGTATCAATGAATTCAAATACTTCATCCATTGTTTTACACTTGGAAATATAATCGGGGGCTTTGAATCCCCACTTTTTTGTTTCTTTTAAGCTCTCATAATGATTTTTAAATGGAAGTTCTTTTCCATAAAGCATGTACATGAAACAATCTAATTTTCTGCGAGCTACCTCTGCTGAGTCTTGCATTTTGAGTGTTCCGGCTGTTGAATTCCTGGGATTAGCAAGAAGGGTGTCTCCTGCGTCAGCCTTTTCTTTATTTATAGCGTCAAATATTTTTCGGGTCATGAATACTTCTCCACGTATTTCAAATTTTTCAGGATATCCCTCTCCCTTTAACCGAAGGGGGATTGAGCGGATTGTTTTAGCATTGGTAGTAATATCGTCTCCCTGTTCGCCATCGCCCCGTGTTACAGCCTGAACTAAGCTTCCATGCTCATATTTTAAACCTATCGCAACTCCATCATATTTTAATTCACAGATATATTCAATTTGTCCGGCTACACCTTTACGTACGCGCTCATCAAAATCTTTAATTTCTTCTTTTGAGTAGCTGTTGTTTAGTGATAAAAAGGGGAAATCATGCTTAACCGTTTTAAATTCTTTTGTAATCGTTCCTCCAACACGTTGAGTAGGAGAATCACTTTTTAATAGTTCAGGAAATTGGTTTTCAAGATTTGCTAATTCTGCCATCATCATATCAAACTCATAATCACTTACCGAAGGTTGTGCAAGAACATAATATTTGTAATTATGTTCTTCAAGTTTTTTAGAAAGCTCCTGTATTTTCTTTTCTGCTTCTTGCTTTGTCATACTGCTAATTTATGCAAAGTAGTGTTTTTGTGTTCATCGAAATAGTTAGAAATGTTTGAATTTTAATCCTATCATTGTAATTAATTATGACCTACGACTCTACTTCAGTAATAAAGAAACTTATCCTTCTATTTCTTGTTTTTGCAGGATTGTATTTTGCCAAGGAATTTCTAATACCATTTTCAATAGGAACCCTTCTTGCTACTTTATTCCTACCATTTTGTAAATGGATGGAAGGAAAAAAAATACACAGGGGGGTAGCTGCACTTATATGTCTTATAGTATTGTTGTTCGTAATAGCGGGAATAACCTCCCTTATTGGCTGGCAGGTATCTGAAATTACAAACGATTTTGATATTATAAAACAGAAGTCGATTGAGACAGCTACACGTATCCAACAATATATATACAATCATGTTGGTATATCCTTAAAAAAGCAAGGAGAATTATTAAGCAAAGAACAATCATTTCTTCCGCTTATTCTACAAGGAGTAGCGGCTCCCTTACCATCTATTTTTACAGATTTTGTATTGATATTGATCTATATATTATTTCTATTGTATTATCGTGGGCATATCAAGCAATTTCTGCTTAAGCTTTCTTCTAACGAGCAAGAAAATGATATGGAAAAAATGATTTACAATGTGGCAGATGTATCTCAGCAATACTTATTGGGGCTTTCTAAAATGATTGTATGCTTGTGGATAATGTATGGAATTGGTTTTTCCATTGTAGGAGTTAAAAATGCCTTGTTCTTTGCCTTTCTCTGTGGTTTGCTTGAAATAGTTCCTTTCATTGGCAATATAACCGGTACTACAATTACAATTTTAGTAGCCTTGGTACAGGGTGCCAGTTTACAAATGTTAATTGGCATAGCAGGAACATACGGAGCAATACAATTTATTCAGGGATGGGTATTAGAGCCGCTTATTGTGGGCTCGCAAGTAAAAATCAATTCGCTCTTTACCATTATTGCTTTAGTTATAGGAGGAATTGTTTGGGGACTTTCGGGAGTGTTTCTAGCCATACCATTAATGGCTATGTTTAAAATAGTTTGCGATCATATAGAACCACTAAAATCCTATGGCTTCTTGATCGGTGAAGTTCAAAAGAAAAAAGAAGACTCGGACTTTATTAAAAAATTGAGTGGATGGTATAAACAGCATAAGTAATACCGGCAGAGTTATGGATATTCTTCTTTATGGGTTAAAACTTTCTGCAGGTATTGGTTTGTTTCTATTTGCGATGTATTTAATAGAGGAGTCTTTAAAGAATCTTTCCGGCAGAAATTTCAAAATTTTTCTTCAGAAAATTACTAAAAATACAATAGGTGCTGTTGTAGGTGGAGCAATAGTAACAGCCGTGCTTCAAAGCAGTTCCATGGTTTCATTAATGGTTCTAGCATTTGTTGGAGCTGGTGTATTTACCATGAAGAATGCAATCGCTATTATTTTAGGTGCCAATTTGGGTACAACCTTAAGCAACTGGATAGTGGCTACACTGGGTTTTAAAGTCAATATAGAAGTAGCTGCATACCCTGCTATTTGTATTGGTGGAATCTTGCTTGTAATTTTCAATAACCGTAAGGAAATTAAGTATATCTCTTATTTTCTCTTTGGATTTGGTTTACTATTCATAGGGCTTTCCTTTATGAAAACAGCCATGGAGGTTCAAGTACAGTCATTTGATTTTTCGCAATATTCAGGTATGCCCCTTTCTATTTTCCTGCTCATTGGATTTGTCATTACCATGCTTGTTCAATCCAGTTCAGTAACGATGGCACTTACTCTTACTGCTTTACATACAAATGTTATTGACTTTCCACATGCTACAGCTATTGTACTTGGTTCTGAAACGGGTACCACAATTAAAATACTATTGACTGCTTTAGGAGGCAATGCTGCTAAAAAAAGGGTGGCATTCGGTAATATTATTTTCAATATTTTTCTAACAATTTTTTCGTTTATATTTCTTAAGCACATACTTTTTTTAATCACAGATGTTTTTAAAGTAAATGATCCATTGATAGGCTTAGTTACTTTTTCAAGCTTAATAAATTTAGGAAGCATTCTCATTTTTCTTCCATTCTTGACACCCTTTACAAAACTTATAGAAAGATTTTTTCAAGATATTAATGGTGCAACTACTGCATTTATCGGACAGGCCAATGTTTCAGAACCTGAAACTGCATTGGATCTTTTTAGGAGAGAAACAGAATATTTTATTCATAATTGTATGATTTTCAATTTAGGGCATTTTAAAATTGATACATCTTTCCTGGAAGAGTATCCTGTTTTTAAAAGTATTAATGAGAAGAAAAGATTTTTTTCAATGAGTTGGGAAGAGAAATATGTTTTCTTAAAAGAGTTACAGGGTGAATTACAAATATTCTATATAGCATTAAGGAACAAACTACCGATAGAAGAGAATTCTCAGCTAAATCAATCAATATCGGCTGTTCGAAGTTCTATGTATTCGATTAAAAGCTTTAAAGATATTGAGAGTAATATTTCCAATCTAAGACATTCATCGAAAGATATCAAATTTGACTTTTACATGCATCATAAAAAGGAAATAGAGCATCTGTACCATCAGTTAGAAGTACTGATTATGCAAAAGAAAAAAGCGGATGTAGAAATATTAAAAAATCTTTTTAACGAGATACATATTAATTATAGTTCTTCACTTAACGATTTTTATCAAGAAGCACAACAAGCACGTATTGATGAGATTGATATGACTACAGTTATTAACTTTAATCGAGAACTTTTTACTTCAAATAAAGCTATGCTTATGGCTGTCAAAGATATTTTATTGGAAGAAAAACAAGCACAAGATTTTAATGAAATATCGGTATACACAACATAAATAAAGATGAGTGTAGATGTTTAGTAAATTATTTTTTTCTATTAAAAATAATATTGATAAGATGAGTAACTACTAATTTGATTCCATCAGCTTTTTTTGCTACAAGGCTAGTAATGCCTAATTGAACAATAGCTCCCAGCAATTTTTTTAATGGACCATTTGTTGAACCAATAAACAATTTTTTAGAAAAATAACCTGCTGTAATACTTACAACTGTTTGTAGAAGATTCTCATTAAATTCCTTTGAATCAGTAAAACCCTTTATAGAGTTTTGAAGTAGATTTATGGGTTTAAGATTTTCACATGTAGCTGAAAATTGCACCTTTAATAAACGTGCATCTTCAGCTTGTTTAATCTCTAAAAGGCTGATAGATTCTCTCAATTCATCAATAGAAGTTGGTTGGGTCATACTCGTTAATTAAGCACTTGTGTAATGATTGAGTTACTTATGCTCTTTTTAAGCTGATTTTTTAAAATAAAATGTAATACAATTCCCACAACTCCATAAAATCCAGCAACACATAAAAAGCCATAATAGGTTTTTCCAAATATTTCGCCGAGCCATAAAGCAGCGCCAATACTTGCCATAATAATAAATAATAAAAAGAAGAGAATAGATATTGTGCTGGAAATAAATGTGGCTAAAGCATTGGAGATTTTTTCTATGGCTTTCAACCTATATAACTCAAAAGTTGTTTTTCCATAGGCTTGAATCTTTTCAAATAAAAGTTCAAACATGTTTTTTTTGTTTTCCATATTATTAATGATTCCTGATGATTTGTATAAGGAGAGAATACTAACTCATGTTTGTCTTTGCTTCATTTTTTATTTCTTCTGCTTTATCCGTTCCTTTTTCATAAAATTTACCAGCTTCTTCTTTAACCGCTTCAAGAGTCTCTATTAATTCGCTGAACTTATCTTTTAAATCATCTGCTAAATCAGAGCCTTCTCTTGAAAATTTCTTTCTTGTTTCAGACCCTTTATCCGGTGCAAATAGTACTCCTAATAATGCACCTACGGCAATACCTGCCAATACGCCTATTACTACATTTTCTTTGCTCATGGTTTTTATTTTAAAATTAATGTTTTCTTTTAAAGGAAGTAATTAGAGATTGTGTTCAACCATACTACTTTCTTAAGAAGCAAGTTATTTACGGATAGACTATCTTAACATGACAATTATCAGTTATTGTCATGATGCGTATCAATAAATGAAATAATGTAGAAGAACTAACTATTTAGCTTGTATTTTAGTTGCTATCACCATTCTCTCTTTTCCGCTCATGTCTTTTCTTAAGATTACATTGTTAAATCCCTTTTTAATAAGCAGGTCAGTTACACCATCGCCATATTTTTCATTTATTTCAAAATAAAGCTTTCCGCCGTGTTCCAGATGATTAATGGCAAAATTAGTAATGGCTTTATAAAAAAGGAGGGCATCTTCATCAGGAACATACAAAGCAATGTTTGGCTCATGGTCAAGAACATTTTTGTCCATCTTTCTTTTTTCAGAATGACATATATAGGGTGGATTAGATACAATAATGTTGTATTTTATGCTGGCATGCGAAAAGGATTTCAAAACATCCTGTTGAAGAAAATTAATAGTGACGTTATTAAGTTTAGCGTTTTGTTTAGCCTGGTCTATTGCTTTTTCAGAAATATCAATAGCAGCAACCGTTGCTGTAGGGATATTTTTCTTTAAGGCAATAGCAATACAACCGCTTCCTGTTCCAATATCTAGTATAGTATGATTTGCAATTAAAGTTTGGCTATGATCTTTAATAATTATGTCTACGAGCTCTTCCGTTTCAGGTCTTGGTATAAGAACATGTTCATTTACTTTTAATTTTATTCCATAAAATTCCGTGCTTCCAATGATATATTGAATAGGCCTATGTTGTTTAAGTTGAGTAACAATATTTTTAATTCTGTCGGTGTCTTCTTTTTTGATTAATTGATCTGCATTTGTTTTAATTTCATTTCTTGTAAAGCCTAAACACTCATTAAATGTAAAGAAGATAAGTGCTTCTATTTCATCAAATGGGTATATGTTTTTTAATTCATCCCTAAATAAAGAATTGATTTCTGATATTTTCACAATGCTAAAGTAAAGTATATTTGTTCAGATGACATTGCATGAAAAATACATGATGCGGTGCTTGTCCCTGGCAGAAAAAGGGCTGGGAAAAGTAGCTCCCAATCCAATGGTTGGTTGTGTTATTGTACATAATGACAAAGTAATAGGAGAGGGATATCATAAAAAATTTGGTGAGTCTCATGCAGAGGTAAATGCAATTAATTCGGTAAAGGATAAATTATTATTAAAAAACTGCACATTGTATGTGAACTTAGAGCCTTGTTCGCATTATGGTAAAACACCTCCCTGCGTTGACCTTATAATAAGATATAAAATAAAATATGTTGTTATTGGAAAAATGGATCCTAACCCTATGGTTTGTGGAAAAGGTATACATAAGCTTATGTCTGCCGGCTGTGATATAAAAGTAGGTGTGCTGGAACAGGATTGTCAGGAGTTGAATAAACGCTTTTACACTTTTTATCAGCAAAAGAGGCCTTATATTATTTTAAAATGGGCACAAACTGCTAATGGTTATATGGGAATAAATAATCAAAAAGTTAAAATATCAGGCAAGGACACTGACAAATTGGTTCACAAATGGCGTGGCAGAGAACAAGCTATTATGGTAGGAACAAATACCGCTTTGATTGATAATCCAAAACTTACAGTAAGAAATGTAAAAGGGGAGAATCCTTTGCGGATTGTAATAGATAAGGCTTTGAAAATTCCAAGCAAGCATAATTTACTGGATGGTTCAACACCCACAATAGTTTTTACTTCAAAAAATAAGGCCGGTAATAAAAATGTGAAATTTGAAAAAATAAATTTCAAGAAAGATATCTTAAAGCAAGTGGTAAATAAGTTATACAAAATAAATGTTCAGTCGGTATTAATAGAAGGCGGCACCAAATTATTAGAGTCATTTATAAACAAAAATTTATGGGACGAAGCCGCTGTAATTCATAGTAATAAAAAAGTTTTCCAAACATCAAATTCGAATATTATAGTTAGAGCACCCATACTTAAAGGAAAGCTTAATAGTGTAGTGAATAAGAAAAACGATAAAATTTTGTTTTACACCAATATTATGTAGATAGAAATTAAACCTACAAAGGATATTTGCTCTATTGTCTTATACTCCTTTGTGTATTGCCTCTAATTTGCTTATTTTTGAAGTAACATTCAGGTGGTTGAAGGCGTTTAATCAGATGGCATAGTTCTTGAAATATTTGCCTCAAATATGCATGTTATGAAAATGATCAAGTTGAAATATAGTCTCCTTTTGTTATTCTTTTTTCTCTCTATTCTTTTAATAGCTCAGCAATCAGCGCCTGTTATGATGCCTTTGGTGGCTATTAACGGAGAAGCCCTTCCAACGTTAACTTTAAATGAAGTTCCCATTAGTGCGGATCGAATGTTTAAAAATGATAAAGATAGATTAGCTTATTTCAGACTTAAGCGCGATGTGCGTAAAGCTTATCCATATGCAATACTAGCTTCTATCAAATTAAAAGAGTATGATGCTATCCTGGCAAATGTGCCTGAGAATAAACAACCGCAATATTTGAAAAAAGTTGAAAAAGAATTGAAGCAGCAATTTGAAGAAGACTTAAAAAAGCTTACAATTAATCAAGGCAGAATTCTTATTAGATTAATTAACCGTGAAACCGGACTGACTACCTATAGAGTGATTAAAGATTATCGTGGGGGTTTCTCTGCATTCATCTGGCAGTCTTTTTCATTGTTATGGGGTAATAATCTTAAATGGAAATACGATCCTACTGAAGGTGAGGATAAGGTTATTGAAGGCATTATTAAACAAATTCAAGACGGAGAAGTCTAAATTTTATTTCTCGATTATTTCTTAAATCGCTCAGCCACTACTAATTCTTTACTGCCTGTTTGATAAGTATAAAATCCCTTTCCTGATTTTACTCCTAAATGCCCGGCTGTAACTATATTCACCAATAAGGGACACGGAGCATATTTTTGATTTCCAAAACCTGTGTAAAGGACATTTAGAATGGAAAGGCAAACATCTAAGCCAATAAAATCTGCTAATTGCAGTGGCCCCATAGGGTGAGCCATGCCAAGTTTCATTACGGTATCTATTTCTTCTACGCCAGCAACGCCTTCATATAAAGAATAGATGGCTTCGTTGATCATAGGCATGAGAATTCGATTGGCTACAAAACCGGGATAATCATTGGCTTCAACAGGGATTTTGTTAAGCTTACGCGAAGTTTCCATGATTGTTTTTGTTACAACGTCAGAAGTGCTGTAGCCGCGAATTACTTCAACCAGCTTCATAACCGGAACAGGGTTCATGAAGTGCATTCCTATTATTTTATCATGGCGTTTTGTAACTGAAGCAATTTTGGTGATTGAGATAGAAGAAGTGTTGCTGGCAAGTATTGCATCGGGTTTGCATATTTTATCCAACTCGCGAAATATATTCAGCTTTAACTCTGCATTTTCAGTAGCTGCTTCAACGACAAGATCAGCATTTTTTGCTCCTTCTTCCAGCTTTGTAAAAGTGGTAATGTTGGTTAAAATATTTTTTTTGTCAGCTTCTGTTATGCTCCCTTTTGCAACTTGTCGGTCTATATTTTTTGTGATGATGGTAAGTGCTTTCGTAAGAAACTCTTCTTTAATATCCACCAATGAAACTTTATATCCAAACTGAGCAAAGGTGTGGGCGATTCCATTTCCCATAGTGCCAGACCCGATAACCGTAATGTTTTTCATAATGATTTTATGATTTAAATAATATCTGTACTTTCTGT